>JAHFQX010000008.1 GCA_023259135.1 Betaproteobacteria bacterium
TCTCGGCCGTGCAGCCAATCTTGGCCGATATGGAAACAATCGCGGCCCACTGCGATTCGTACTGGTCTTTGGCCTCGAAGACCATGCGTACTGCGCGTTCCATGACCTCAGGTGAATATTTTACGGATTTCTTCATGGCTCCATTCTCTCAAAGGTTGGAGCCTCCTCAAAACCCGGGGCGGTTCAATCGACAGAGTCCCGCAGGTTTGGAGAACCGGTGCAAGGCTGCTCAATCAAGGTCCACGACCGATGAGATGCTGACCGGCGTGTTGCCCTTGTTGCAGATGCGCACATAACGCCACGGCGAATTCCACCATGGCACGTCCCAATCGGCTGGTGCGCTGGCATCCTGCCCGCAGCTCTCCCAATTCTGGTTGTCGTTGCTAACGTCGACTGAGACTTGTGCTGTAGCCGGCGTCATCGTGATGCGCAGATCGTTCGCGTTCAGGTGATCGGCGATTCTCGAGGAGCCAAAGTCGATCGTGATGCAACTCTCCGGTGCGAGCACGGTCGGCGCCGTGCCACCCCCGAGGATGCCCGTCGGGTTGCCCACTCCGCCGGTGCCCGTAACGCTCGTCCCGGGCGCGCCCGGCGTGGACCCGAAAATCCAGGGCCCGAACCACTCGTACGCCTTGCGCGCGACGGCGCGCAAGAGCTTGTAAAGGAAGGTGATGAGGAGCGCGATAATGGCGGCGATCACCGCCACCACAAGGAATAGCGCGATTGCGAGAACGAGAATGAGGGGGTTGATGACCGCGCCCCACACGAACCAGATGACCGCCGCGAAGGGTGCGATGATCATCAGCATGGTGAGCAGCCAAGCAAGCCATGGCGGCAGGTCGTGGAACATCAGCCGGATGACCAGCCAATACAACACGAAGATGAGCAGGAACAGTCCGAGCAACGTGATCCAGACGCTGCCGGTGAGCACAGTTAAAATGCTTCCTAGCGTGCCGAGGATGCCGAGCAGCCAACCTTCGATCGCGCCGTCCCAGCCGGGAATCGGGCCGACCTGTGCCGCTTGGCCGAACAGCCCGCGGAAATAGGCCAGCGAAAGGAAATACGTAATTGCCGCGACTCCAAGCCCTCCGAAGAACAGACGCTGGAGTGCAGGTAAGTCCTGCGCGAGTTTCACGAGCTCGTCCATATCATTGCCTCCTTACAGTTGTTGTCGAAATCGTGAGCAGGACCAAGACGGTCGCGCTCACTGTGGCAAATCGTCGCCCCTAGCGATGTTAAATGCGAAGCCAGTGCTGATACGCAATCTACGTTGAATTGTATGGCCGAAATAAATGCATAAATTTTATTATCGCATGTCATCCTACATCAGAATCAATGCGTTGTGGGTATCAAAGCCATATAACAAGACCCACAGCGTCCTCTTATGGATTCCGATGCTTTTCGCCCTGCCCCTGGTCTCGAACCGGGCCGATCCAAGCCCAGGCTCTTAGACCAGGTCCGGAATACGATCTGGGTTCCACGACAAGCGCCATCCCGACGCCATGGGGGAAGCCGAGGTCACTGCCTTTCTGAATTTCCTGGCGGTGAAGCGGGGCGTCGCCGCTTCCACCCAGAACCAGGCGCTTTCCGCCCTGCTATTTCTTTACCAGGAAGTGCTTGGCTGGAAACTGGGTTGGCTGGAAAATCTCCAGCGGGCGAAGCGCCCCGTCCGGCTGCCGGTAGTGTTCACGCGGGCGGAGGTTAAGGCGGTGCTCGCCCAGATGGACGGAACCAAATGGCTGATGGCGAGCCTGCTTTACGGCTGCGGCCTGCGGTTGCACGAGTGCCTGCGGCTGCGGGTCAAGGATATCGATTTCGCCTAGGGGCCGGCGTGGACCCGGAACAGACCGTCGCGAGTGAAGATGGTCAGCGTCTCGGCGAAGTCCGCGAATTCGGCGCGCATGCGGGCGAGGAAATTTTCGGCGTTGTCGCGCCCGCTGAAGGCGCCGAGCTGCAGGTAGATGCCGCCCGCTTTCTGGGTAGGCGCGAGGGCCTGCATCAGGTCGGCCGGCGCGCCGGCGGCCGGTTCGGAAGGCGCTTCCTCGCGGGCCGGAGCCGCGGTTTCCGTCGCGGCGGGCGGCGGCTTCGTCCTCCATGTCGGGCCAGTCGACGTGGAGGCGTTCGCGCACCATGCGGTGGTCGTGGGCGTCGGCGGCGCCGCGCCGGACGCGCAGGTAGCCGCGCAGTTCCGCGGCGTGACGCCGGAACAACTTGGCGAGGGCGGCGGGCTTGTCTGGCGGCTTGCTCATGGGATCAGCTTGTGCATCACCAGAAAGTAGCGGAGCCCCTGCCAGAGCGTCGATACTCCGAGCGCAATGACGAACAGCGCCGTGCCCTTGAGCAGCCAGCCGGGCTGGCGCTCAGTCGAGGGCGATATTCGCCTTGATCCACACATTCCGCCCCGGCTCGTTGACGCGGATGGTCCGCTCGAAACCGGTGATCATCGTCTGGCCGCTGCGGCTGATGTGCTCGGCGTAAGCCTTGTCAAGCAGGTTATCGATACCGCCTGAGATCAGCACATCCTTCTTCGGCCGGTAACCCGCATTAAGCGAGAACACGCCGAATCCCCCAGTCCTGCCAATATCCTGGCCGGCGATATTGCCCTTGTTGCGGTCGAAACGATCCTGTTCGGATACCAAGCGCAACAGCGAGCCGACTGACCAGATCCTGTTGTCCCAGGTCAAACCAAGGCGGCCTTCCAGCGGCGGCAGTTGAGCCAGCGGTGTGCCGTCGGTGTCGTTGTCGCCGCGCACGTAGGCGAGGGTGGCATCGGCTCTCCAGTTGCTGCTGATCGCATACGAGACCCCGACCTCACCGCCCCAGGTGGTGGCATCGACGTTGCGGGTGATGGTCACGGTGCGCATCGGCCCGGTCTTGGCGACGCCGGACTGAATCATGATGTAATTGCTGATGTCGTTGTAGAAACCGGAAACCGATACCGACCAGGGGCCGGCCCTGTAAATCCCGCCGACATCCAGTTGCGTGGTTTTCTCCGGGTTGGTATCAAACGCGCTTAGGGAGGAGGCGCTTTCCTTGTTCGCGGAGATGAGTTCCCAGTAATCCGGGAAACGCTCGCTGTGGCCTAGGCCAGCATAAAGGGTTGTCGGGCTGTTCGCCAGTTCGTGCTCGTAACGCCCAAACCCGCTGGTCAGGGTCTCGCTGCGATCCTTGCCGGCGGTGGGGTTGGCGACGGTGGCGCCCATGAGGGTGAGGTTTGCCCGCTTGTCCTGCGCGCTCCAGTTGTCGGCCCGCAAACCGGCGATGATGCGGTTGCGCTCGCCGAGCAGATGGGTCAACTCCCCGAACAGGCCGGTGTTGCGGAAGTTGGCGTCCTCGGTGCGGGCCATGCTCTCATAGGGCATTATGGTTTGGTTCATCGACGCGCGCAGGGTGTGCTTGTTGGTCTGGTGGTCGACGCCGAGGCTGGCCTGGGTCATGTCGGAGAAACGCAGGCCGATCACCATGCCCCCACCCATGGTTTCGCGGTCAGGATTGCTTACTGCGCGGTTCGGCATCATCGCGCTGGGTGTAAAAGCCCGCAGGCTGTAGTTGTCCATTACATGGTCGATGTAGTTGTAATAGATCCGGGCTTCGACCTTATCGATTAGCAGGGAAATATTTTTCTTAAGGAACTTGAGGCCGACGTTTTCTCGCTTGAACTTCACGCCGTCCATGCTGCGATCCGCGTAGGCGGCTTCGCCATCGCTTACGGCGGCGGAGAGTTCCAACCGAGCGTCGTTATTGGGCGTCCAGCCCAGCGCGGCATTCATGCTCCAGCGCTTGTAACCGGAATGCACCGTGCGTCCCTCGCCATCTTTGTAGTCATCCGCCTGCGCGCGGGTGGCGGCGCCCTGGGCGTAGAAATTCGCGTTGCCGCCGCGCATGTCGACCACCTCATCGTTGCGTCCAAAGCTCCCCAGCATCAGGCTGCCGTTGGCCTTGACGCCTGGCGAGCTGAAGCGCTTGATGTCGCGCTCGAAAAGCACAGAACCGGCGGAACTACCCGGGCCGTTGAGTACGTTCTGTGGCCCCTTGATTACGGTGATGCGGTCATAAGCTTCCGGAAACACATAAGCCGTCGGCGGGTCCATGCGCATGCCGCAGCCGCCGAGAATCTGTTCGCCGTCGAGTAGGATATTGAGACGGGAACCGGCCATGCCGCGCAACACCGGGTCGCCGTCGGTGCCGCCCTTGCGGATTACCGAGAAGCCCGGGATGGCCTTGAGGTAATCCGCGCCGTCATGGGCTGGAAGCGGCTGGCGCGGCTGCTTGGGATCGGTGACGATCTTGAGTGGCTCTTCCATGTGGGGAGCGGTTACCACCACCTCCGGTAATTTCTGAGCCTGAGTGTTGGCAGCGATAGTTGGCGACTCGGTCTGAGCCCGAGCATGCTGCCCGAAGACCAGTGATGCGATGCAAGCGACGATGAGGGCCGTCATTACGAAGCGGGCTTCGGTGACGGCGCGAAGCAATATGCGCACGGAATTCTCCTGAAATGAATGGGGAATTTGCCAACCGAACATGCGGCGGCAAAACGCGCTCCCCAAAGGGATGCGCGCTACGACCAGGGGGATTTCAGGAGTGCTGCGGAGGGCCGCGGGGCGAACCGGCGGCCAGGAATAAAGGCGGGCGTCCCGGCAAATCCGGGATGGGCAGAACGTGTTTTTTCCTTGGGGTGGAGAGGGCTGGTAAGGGAGTCGGCGGCAGTAAGGGTCCGTCTATCCCGGCCAGGCATAAAGCGCAGTGCTGGGCCTGCATCCCGCCGGAGGGAGCGGGGGCCGATTTCCCCGCCAGGGCATCGGCGATAGCGGCGCCCAGCGGAATCTTCTGGGCGCCGAGCACCGAGCACAACTCCGTCCAGGGCGCCGCCGCCGAGGCCAGCCGGGCCTGAACCAAAGCCGGCAACAGCCCATGGCCCAGCATCGCGAAGGCCGCGAACCAGGCAATGAAGATGCGTTTTGTCCCAATGCGGAAGAACATGAGATTTATTTATACCCGAAATTGATTGTGCCTTGGAACAGTTCCACTGTCGCTTCGTGGTGTTGGGTCTCCTTGACACGAGCCTTGATTGGTTTCTATTATTCACAATAGTGAAAATGGTTTTCTTAAAACAGGGTATTATTTTTTGCGGGCCGAGTCCCCGCGATGAGTTGAGGAAGGAGTTGATTAGCCATGACCCGCACAACATCGAGCCCGAAACCTGGCCTGTCGGAAATGGAATCGGCGGAAAACAGTCCTTCCGGCAGGGCGTTCGTCACCCGTTCCGGGATTGAACTCCCGGCGGAATTCACCCCAGAGACCCTGCGGGGGTGGGATCCAGCCCAAAAGCTGGGGGAACCGGGGAAGTACCCCTATACCCGGGGAATCCACGCCGACATGTACCGCAAGCGGCCGTGGACTATCCGCCATAACGCCGGCTTCGGCAGCGGTGAGGACACGAACGCGCTGTTCAAGTATCTCTTCAAGAACGGGCTCACCGGGCTGAACCTGGCGGTGGACCTGCCGACCCAGATGGGTCTTGACGCCGACGACCCGCGGGGGCAATTCGAGGCTGGGCGGGTGGGGGTGGCGTTGAGCAGCCTGGAGGACATGGAGCGGGTCTACGACGGCATTCCGCTGGACCAGGTGAGCACCTCCACCGCCATGAACGGGATGGCCATCGTTTTCCTGGCCCAGTATGTTCTCGCCGCGGAACGGCAGGGGATGCCGCCGTCGGCCATTCGGGGCACGGTGCAGAACGACATCCTCAAGGAATTCCTCGCCAGGGGCACCTACATATTTCCGCCGCGCCCCTCGATCCGACTGGTGGGGGACGTCATCGAGTGGTGTATCAACCACGCGCCCAAATTCAACCCCATTAGCGTTTCCGCATGCCACATGCAGCAGGCCGGAGCGACCCATATCCAGTCCATCGCCTATTGTCTGGCCAATGCCCAGGTGTATCTGGACGAGGTCATCCGGCGCGGCTATTCGGTGGACCAGGTGGCGCCGCTGTTCTCGTTCCTGATTCCGACGACGGCGTATTTTTTCGAAGCGGCCGCCAACCATCGTGCCGCCCGCCGGCTGTGGGCTTCTCTCCTCAAGGAGCGTTATGGCGCCAAGGACCCCCGTTCCTGGGTGTTCCGCGCCGCCACCGCCGGAGACCAGACCGAATTGACCGCGGCTCAACCCCTCAACAACCTGGCCCGCATCACCTTGCATTGCCTGGGGGCGACCTTGGGAGGCTCCCAGTCGGTGATTCTGGCGGCTTACGATGAAGCCTACGACTTGCCCACCGAGAAATCCTTCCGGGCCACCCTCATGGCCCAGAACATCGTGCTGCGCGAGTCCGGAGTGGCCGATGTGGTGGATCCCCTGGCGGGCTCCTACTACGTGGAGTGGCTCACCGACCGGTCGGAGCAGGAGATGCGGGCCATCCTGCAAAGAATCGCCGATGTGGGCGGGATGGTGACGGCCATCGAGTCGGGCATCGTGCAAAAGGACATGGCGCGGCAAGCTTACCAGGAAGAACGGCATATCCAGAATGGACAGAAGTCCAGGGTGGGGGTGAACTGCCTGGTGGTGGAGGAAGAGGAGGGCGAACAGGAGACTTTCAGCTCCGACCCCGATGTGGGGCGCCGGCAAGTAGAACGCTTGCAAGCGCTCCGCCGACAGCGCCACCCGGGCCGGCTCGCCGAGTCCCTGGAGGAGCTGAAAAGAGCCGCGCAGGATCAGGGCCGGAATCTCGTCCCGCCTATCATGGAGGCGGTCCGCTGCATGGCAACAACGGGGGAGATCGGGACGGCCTTGAGGGATGTATTCGGCACTTACAAGCCGCCTTCCGGAATTTGAATCCAGATCGCAAGGGAGAGAAAGCATATGGAACGCTCACGACCGATCCGCGTCGTCGTTGCCAAGCCAGGCTTGGACGGCCATGACCGCGGGGCCAAAGTCATCGTGCAGGCGCTGCGCGATGCCGGCATGGAGGTGATTTACACCGGCCTGCACCAGACTCCGCAGCAGATCGCCCGGGTGGCTTTGCAGGAAGATGCCGACGTGGTGGGGCTGAGCATCCTGTCCGGGGCCCACGAGGCCCTTTGCCAGGCGGTGATCGGCGAGCTCAGGGGCCAGGGGCTGGAGGAGGTGGTGGTGATCGCCGGCGGCACCATCCACGCCAAGGATGTGCCCAAGCTGAAAGCCATGGGCGTGAAGGAGGTGTTCGGCGCCGGCTCCAAGTTCGAGGATGTTGCACGGGCCATCGAGGCCCATGTGCATGGCGCCGCCGCCACGGACCGGCCCGTTGCGGACGCCGGCTGAGGGAGATGGATAACCGCGCCACTGCCCGGTTGGAGGCCGGCATCCGGCAGTTCCAGGCTGGCCGGGACTCGGGTCTAGCCAGGCTGATTACGCTGGTGGAAAGTTCTCCCGAACTGGCCGACGGCGTTTTTTCCCGAATCGGCGAGAGCTCCGTCCCGTGTCACGTGATCGGCTTTACCGGACCGCCGGGGGCCGGCAAGAGCACCTTGGTGAGCTCGGTGACCACCGTGCTGAGGGACGAGGGACGGCGAGTCGGCATCGTTGCCGTGGATCCCACCAGCCCCTTTTCCGGCGGGGCCATGCTGGGGGACCGGATTCGCATGGAGCGGCACTATCTGGATCCGGGGGTGTTCATCCGCAGCCTGGCTACCCGCGGGGGCATCGGCGGTCTGTCCCCGGCCACCAAGGATGTGATCAAGCTGATGCGGGCCTTCGGTTTCGATACTATCCTGGTAGAGACGGTGGGAGTCGGGCAGACCGAATTGGACGTGATGGCGGCCGTGGACACCGTGGCGGTGGTGCTGGTGCCGGAGGCGGGGGATAGCATCCAGGCCATGAAGGCGGGCCTCATGGAGATCGCCGACGTGTTCGTGGTGAACAAGGCGGATCGGCCCGGCGGCAGGGAATTCAAATCCGCTTTGCGAGCCATGCTGGGCCTGGCCCAGCAGCGCGGTCCGTGGGAGCCCCCGGTGCTGGCCACCCAGGCCGACCGGGACGTCGGCAGCGCCGAAGTGATGGCGGCCATCAACCGCCACGCTCGGTATCTGCGTGAATCGGGGGAACTGGAAATACGGCGGTTGCTACGGGAAGAGCGGGAGTTGCTGGACATGGCCTTCGCCCACCTGGGCAATCGCTGGAAGGCCCTCAAGGGCCGGCCGGAATGGGCGGAGCTGGCCACCCGGGTCATTTCCCGCCGCGTCGGCGTGGACCGCTTCCTCAAGGCCATCGCCGATTCGGCGTAGGGGTTGCGAGACACCGCGCCAGATTAATGACGTCCCTTGTTCACGGGACAATGACGGGAGGTGGCTGTGAAGGAATGGCCGTTGTCGGGGATCAGAATCCTGGACCTGACGCATTTCCTGGCGGGACCGTTCGGGTCCATGATTCTGGGGGACCTGGGGGCAGAGGTGATCCGCATCGAGCATCCCACCCATCTGGAGGACGCCCGCACCACGCCGCCCCATTTTTTGGCTGGGGAGAGCGTCTACTTCCTGTGCCTTAACCGCAATAAGAAGAGCATTACCCTGGATCTGAAAACTCCCCAGGGCCTGGAAGTATTCTATGATCTGGCGCGGACCGCCGACGTGGTATTCGATAACTTCCGGGCGGGGATTACCGAGAAACTGAAAATTGATTATCCCAGGCTGCGCGCCATCAAGCCCGACATTATCTGTTGCTCCCTGTCGGGGTTCGGCGGCAATGGGCCGTTCTCGGACCGCCCCGGTTACGATTACATCATGCAGGGCATCAGCGGGCTCATGAGCTTGGCCGGCGAGCCCGACGCCCCGCCGCAGAAGACCGGGATTTCGGTGGTGGATCACGTGGGGGGGCTGTACGCGGTCATTGCCATCCTGGCATCGCTGGTGCAAAAACAGCGCAAGGGCGACGGTCAGTTCTCCGACGTGGCGCTGCTCGACGGCATTCTCTCTTTCTTTACCTATGTGGCCGGCTATTATTTGAACGCTGGCGACGTTCCGAAGAAGATTCCCGCTTCCGGGCACCCCTCCTATGTTCCGGTGCAGAACTTCGAGACTGCCGATGGATGGGTTGTGCTGATGCCCGTCTCCGAGAAGTTCTGGCAAGGCACTTGCCGGGCTATCGGCAAGCCGGAATGGGCTGATGACCCCAGGTTCAGGTGCGCCGCCGATCGGCTGCGGAACAAGCAAGCGCTGCTGGACCTGTTGATTCCCTTGCTGAAGACCAAGCCTGCGGCCTACTGGCTGGAAGCTCTGGCGCGGGAAGGAGTGCCTTCGTCGCCCATCAACACCCTTCCCGAGGGGCTGGAGCATCCCCAGGTCAAGGCCCGCGATATGGTTGTGGAAGTGCCCCACCCCACCGCCGGGGCGTTCCGGATGCTCGGCAATCCCATCAAGATGCCGGACAAGAACCCGGTCTACGCGGCTCCACCCCTCCTCGGTCAGCATACCGAGGAAGTTTTGACCGGCCTGCTGGGCTACTCGATGGACAAGATCGCGGCGTTGCGGGAGCAGGGAGTGATCCGTTGAGGGAAGGGCTATACCGACCCCCGCCGCATCGCATTCTGGAGGTCATGGAAGGCATCCGCGACAGCCTGCTGTTGATTCCTCTGTATTTGCCGCTGGCGATTCCCTACGCCATCACCGGGCAGATGGTCGGCCTCAAGGACTGGGAGATCGTCCTGTGGTCGGCCCTTATTTATGCAGGCTCTGCTCAGTTGGCGTGCCTGAGCGCCTTGGCTGCGGGAGCGGGTTTGATGGAGTTGTTGATCATCACTTTGATGGCCAACGCCCGGCACGGTTTCATATCTCTTGGCATTGCTCCGTACCTCCAGGGCGTGACGTGCCGGGCGTTACCCCTGGTCGGATTCACTTTGGCCACGTCGTCGGTGGGCCTTTTACCCGCCAAGGTCGCCAGGGGCGGGAATCTGCAGGTGTACGCCTTGTCCGTGCAGATTTCCCAGTGGGCTCAATGGGTGCTGTTCACCCTGTTGGGGGTCTGGCTCGGACCTATGGTGCCCACTGCCTGGACCCCCGTTCTCGGTTTCGCTGTGCCAGCGGCATTTCTTGGTTTAGTAGCGCCCCTCGTTCGGGAAAATCTCGGCAGTGGGCTTACGGTGGCGCTGGTTGCCGCAGCCCTGGGGTTGGGACTCACCGTATTCTGGCCACCCCAGGTATGTGCTATCGCCGGTGCGCTGGGGGGGGCGGCGGCGGGGATTTTGCTTCCGGAGCGAGGTAGCCGTGGCTAATGCTGGGGGTGTGCTGCCGATGATCGTGGCAACCGCGATACTTACTTTCGGACTCCGCTATTTGCCTATGGCCCTGCTGGGCGGGCAGCGGCTCAGGCCCGGACTGGAGCGATTCCTGCGCTATCTGCCTATTGGTATTCTTTCCGCCCTGGTGGCCCAATCCACTTTCCTGCGGGGAGAGACTCTCGACATGGCCACGTCGAATTATTATCTTCCGGGGCTGGTCATCGCGCTGCTGCTGGCGGTATGGACCCGCAGCCTAGCCGCGGTAGTATTCGGCGGACTGGCGGTGGTGGGGTTGCTGACGTGGTGGGGGAACGGCTAGCGGGATTTGACTGCCGGATATTAGCCGCAGGCTTGTGCCGGCGCGAGTTAACCGGTGTTGTAGAGGGAGTATTAAGAAGGGGTGGCCCGTTGGCTTGATTATTGAGCCCGCTCCCTGATAGCGAACGGGCATTTCGTGATACTGAGAAGTCGGTGCCGCCCGCCATCGCTTGAATGGCTTCCTGGTGCTTAAGTAATGCGTTGAACGTCAAAAAGGAGGAAATCATGATTCGTTGTTATGGGAAGGTTGTCGGGATAATTATGGCTTTTGGGTTAGCTTTGTTTGCAGGAGTGTCCGGTGCCCAGGACAAGAAAATTGTCCTGCGGGTCGCAGATCACCTACCTTCCGGTCATTTTCTGACGGATCCCCTGGTCAAATATTGGATGAATGCCGTAACCAAGAGCACCAATGGCGCCGTGCAGTTCGAGTATTACCCATCGGAGCAATTGGGGAAGGCCAAAGATTTGCTGGCATTAACCCTCTCGGGGGTCGCCGACGTCGCAACCATTGTGCCATCCTATACCTCCGACAAGTTACCTCTAACAGCGGTAACCGAATTGCCTGGGGGCTCTGAACAGTCCTGCACCGCCACCTCCGCTTTCCGGCGCCTAGCGACAGGCGGCGGAATACTCGCCACTCAAGAATACGCTCCTCTGGGATATCGGGTTATTTTCGCCCTCGTGATCCCTCCACAGCAAATTTTCTCGCGACGTGAATTGAAGTCGGTAAAAAGTTTCGAGGGGATGAAGCTCACGACAGCGGGGGGAGCAAAGGAACTTATGCTCCGCAAACTCAAGGCGGTGCCGATTCGTATGGGAGTCACGGACATCTACGAATCTCTGAGCCGGGGAACTATCGACGGCGGGATTCTGGCCACTGCAAGCATTCTGTCTTATAACCTGTCGGGACCCGCTAAATACGTCACCATAGGCGAAAATTTCGGTAGTACCGGAGTCGTCGGGGGCATTAGTGAAGCTCGCTGGAAACAACTTCCGGAAAGCGTTCAAAAAGCCATGCTGGAAGCAGGAGAGGCTGCCGGCAATAACATGTGCGAGATCTTGGACAAGATGACCGGAGCCGATTACGAAAAGCTCGCCCAGCGCGGAATGACAGCAATGCGATTTTCGCCCCCGGACCACCAGGAGATTGCCGCCGCTGCTACCGCTGTCCGGGCCGAATGGGCAGAATCTTTGGACAAGCGGGGTAAACCCGGCACCGAAGTATTAAAAGCTTTTAATAGCGCCTTGAGCATAGGGCGTTGAGATCGATTCCGGGAGGCCAGCGGCACAGCGTGCCGCCGCTCGGCATCCGCGGGCCTCTTCCCGAAATTGCCCTATGATCCGGTGAAGGGTTTTGCCCCTGTTAGCAGGGCAGGCTGGGCGCCGTTCGGCCTGGTGGTTTATCCGTCGGTGCCGGCGGCCAACGTATAGTGGGTCAACCCTGGAACCGTCGCTCAATGTCGCGCCGCGCGGCCAGCAGGCGCTCGGCGTGTTCCGCAAGCCGTGCCTCCATCCTGGGGGCCGGCCCGGCCACCGCGATGCCCAGCAGTTCGTTATTGACGCAAACGGTAGCGGCAATCGCATTGGCGTCGGCGACATTTTCTCCCCGAGTCACATAATAGCCGCGCTGCCGGCTTTCCTGTAAATCCCGGATGAGCCGCTCCGGCGTGTCGAGGGTATTCGGCGTGATGGAGGGCAGCGGGTGTTTCGCCAGCCACTTCTGCAACTCTTTCTCCGGCAGACTGCCGAGCACCGCTTTGCCGATGGAACTGGAGTGCATGGGCTTGCGGTCCCCGGCATAGGCGATATAACGAATAGTTTGAGGGCTTTCCTGGACGTCGAGATAAAGGATGATGTCCTTCTGTCGCTTGCCCATGATCACGGTTTCCTGGGTGTCGTCCCGCAGTTGCCCCAAGATCGGAGCGACGCGCTCCAGCAGCGGATCATGGCTGGTGATGTGCTGGGCGACGTCGAGCAGTTTCCGGGTGGGATAGAGTTCCTTGCGCGGATTGGCGAAATAGAGGTAGCCGCGGCGCAGCAGGGCGCCCACGATGCTGTGGCAGGTGCTCACCGGGAGTCCGGCTTGCTTCGCCAGATCGGAGAGCGACAACGCCCGGCGGGTATCGCCGAACGCCTCGAGAACGTTAAGAATGCGGTCGGGAGAGCGAAGGGGTGTGCTTCGATTCGACATAAAAACGCCTTTAGTCAAATGGCATCGGCGGCGCGGAACGGCGGAACGAATGGCAAGATCTTGCAGGCCGTTCGATCCCCGCGCCCCGCGGGGATTCCAACGCGTCGCTTCAGGCCGGTCTCCGGGCTCGAGAGTCTTGGCGCGCCGCCTTCCCATGGCGCAAGGCCACAGTGGCTGGATGACGCGCCCCCACTCTCCTACCGTTGCGGGGGCAGCACAGGCTTGATAATTACAACCTGTTTCCCGTTTCATCCACGCCCCCGGATGGGGGAGCGGACACCTGAAATGACTATGATTATAGGGGAAGTTACCCTGGCCCGCCATCCGGGGGACATTGCCGAATGCGCCATGAGCTTGGGGCTTGGCTGTTGGCTGGCAAGCCCAGGCCATTCAAAATACAATGCTTCTCCTCGGATCCGGGGCAGATCTGTAAGCCGTTGCTGAGCGAGGGCATTTTCGAGTCTCCACAACCGGAAAGGTTCATTTTACGGAGGCATGGCAGAGCGGTTGAATGCACCTGACTTGAAATCAGGCATGGGCGCAAGTCCATCGTGGGTTCGAATCCTACTGCCTCCGCCAAACATCACAACGGCCCGTTCTCGGGCCGTTGTGATGTGGGCAGGAGCGCTTCGCCCACTTCTTCCAGAGACTCCGACAAGGGTTTGGGTTGGCCGTAGCATCGCCCAGCTACTCGGAATGAGCGGCCGCGGTGGCCAGGCCGGCATCCACGGTGGGATAGTCGAGCCGGATTTTGAGCTCGGCTTTAATGCGGCGATTGCTCAGGCGCCGGGATTCTTCCATGAAGGACAGCAGGCTGGCGGGCAGCGCGGCGGGTGCGGCGGCGCGGGAAATGCGGGGCGGGCGGGGCAGGCCGAAATGATCGGCGACCCGGTCGAAATATTCGCCCATTTTCATTTCGCTGTCGTCGCAGGCGTTGTAGGCTCGGCCGGGGAGTCCGCGCCGTAGGGCGGCCAGGGCGATGCGGGCCAGGTCGTCGGCGTGGATGTGGTTGGTGTAGGGATCCTCGTCGGCGGCCAGCACCGGCGTGCCGCGACGCAGCCGCTCGACGGGCAGCCGGTTGGCGGCATAGATGCCCGGTGCCCGCAGCAGCGTGACGGTGACGCTGTTGCGCCGCCCCCAATTCCGCAGCCGCCGCTCGGCATCGGCGCGCCGTTGTGCCCGAGGCGTGCCCGGCCGCAGCTTGCGGGTCTCGGTCACCCATTCCCCGCCGCAGTCGCCGTAGACCCCGCTGGTGCTGATGTAGACCAGCCGCTGTGGTAGACTTTCCCCCTTGGAGAAGGCCGCCAGGAGCCGCGCCGTGCGTAGGTCGGCGTTTCCGGTGGCAGCGGGGGGAGCGAAGTGCAGCACCGCATCGGCCAACCCCGCCAACCGGTCCAAAGTGAGCGGCCGGTCCAGGTCGCCGGCAATGGGCACGATGCCCAAGGCGCGCAAGCGGGGACGTTGTTCGGGATCGCGGGACAAGGCGTAAAGCCGGTAACGGCGATGCAGCGCCGACGCCGCCCGCAGCGCGACGTCTCCGCAGCCGATGATCAGCAGCCGTTTCATGACCGGGCCATTATACGCAGGGTTGCCGGACTGCTCCGGCAGCTTGCCGATGGCTCGTTGAAATTTTGAGGAGGAGCCTGATTTTGTTTCAAGTCACCATCCAGCCCAGCGGTCACCGAATTACGGTGAATTCCGGGGAAGCCATACTGGATGCGGCGTTGCGCCAGAGCCTAACCCTGCCCTACGGCTGCCGGGACGGCGCTTGCGGCAGTTGCAAAGGCAAAATCGTCGCCGGCAACGTGGATTACGGCAGTTACCAGGAATCGGCGCTGACGGAGGCCGAAAAGCGGTTGGGCATGGCGCTGCTGTGCCAAGCCGTCCCCTTGACGGATCTGGTGGTGGAGGTTCGGGAAGTGTCTGCCGCCCAGGATATCCAGCCTCGCATGCTGCCTTGCCGCGTGGAGAGCCTGACACGGGCGGCGGCTGACGTGATGATCATGCGCTTGCAACTTCCTGCCGGGGAGCGGCTCCAATTTCTGGCGGGTCAGTATCTGGACATCCTGCTCAAGGACGGCAAGCGCCGCAGCTTCTCCCTGGCAAATCCTCCCCACGCCGATGTTTTCTTGGAATTGCATCTGCGGCAGATGGCGCCGGGAGGCTTCACCGAGCAGGTGTTTACTCGCATGAAGCAGCGGGACATCCTGCGCTTCGAGGGCCCCTTGGGCACTTTCTTCCTGCGGGAGGACAGCGACAAGCCCATCATTTTCGTCGCCAGCGGCACCGGCTTCGCTCCCATCAAGGCGATTATCGAGCACGCTTTCCATTTGGAGAGCCGCCGGCCCATGACGCTTTATTGGGGCGGGCGGACCTTGCCCGATCTCTACATGGCGGATTTGGCCGGCCGCTGGCAGGCGGAGCACGAGCATTTCAGCTTTATCCCGGTGTTGTCCGAAGCGCCCCCCGAGTCCCGGTGGCCGGGGCGTACCGGTCTGGTTCACCAGGCAGTGCTGGAGGATTTCGACGATTTGTCGGGCCATCAGGTGTACGTCTGCGGCAACCCCCTGATGGTGGAGGCCGCCCGGCGGGATTTCACGGCGCTGCGCGGTTTACCCGCCGAGGAACTTTATAGCGATCCTTTCACCCCGGCTCAGGACGGACCGGGGGCGAATTAGCGCCGATCGATAACAGCGGAGATAAGGGATATGTCTCAACAAGCGCAGGTGTTGGAAGGCAAAATCGCCATTGTGACTGGAGCCACGGCCTTTATCGGCAAGGCCGCGGCCGGAAAGCTGGCCAGCCAAGGGGCCACGGTGGTGGTGAACGGCCGCAATCCCGAGGCGGGAGCCCGAGTGGTGGAGGAAATCGAAGCCCAGGGCGGCAAGGCGGTATTCGAGCGAGCCGATCTGATGGATCCGGCCCAGGTGCAGGCCATGGCGGACCGGGTGGCGGAGCGTCTCGGCCGCATCGACATCCTGGTGGCCAGCGGCGCCGGCGCCAGCACCGACTCTCCGTCCTTCCGATTGTTCAAAGACATGGAAATCGCCCATTTCGAGGCTTATATCCGAGCCCATTGGCTGACTCGGGTGTATGCCATCCGGGCGGTCTACCCTCACATGCGCAAGGCCGGCGGCGGCAAGATCGTGGCCATCGGCACCGATGCGGGGCGGGTGGCCACCGTCGGGGAATCCTTCATCGGCGGCGCCACCGGCGGCATGATGCAGATGTGCCGGGTGCTGGCGCGGGAGCTGGGGCGCGAAAACATCCGCGTCAATATGGTGGCCATGAGTTATATTTCCGATGCCGAGCCCCGCTGGCAAGAAGGCTCGGAGGCGCTCATGAAGAAGGGCGCGGGCATGCTGGAAGGACTCAAGAAGCGCATGCTGTTCGATGTGCGCTGCCAGGACATCGGCAACGCCGTGGCCTTTTTCGCCGGCCCCGAATCGGACGCCATCACTGGCCAGACTTTGAGCGTCAATGGCGGGCTGAGCACGCCGGGCTAATTCCATTTCGGATAATCACCTGCCCACTTCGTCATTGACAGGGTGAGTCCGTAGTCATTACAGTGTTGGCCATGCGACGACTTCTTGTGCTCCTCATGCTGTGTCTGCTCCCGCTCCAGATCTCCTGGGCCGCGGTAGCTGACTATTGCGAGCACGATCAGGACAAAGCCGCGCAGCACTTCGGCCATCACGACGACGAACACAAGGCATTTTCTACAAAATCCGACCCGGACAAACAGCCCGGGAAATTCAACCTCGGGCACGATCACTGCCATATGTCTAGCTTCTTGGGTTTCTTGAAAGAAGCCACTTTCCACGCCCCTGTCCTACCCGCGCTGCCTCCGTTGCGGTGCGACGAACGGGCTTATTCTTCCCTCGCCCAGGATCGACCCGAACGCCCCAAGTGGCACGCTCTCGCCTGATACGGCGGGACGGACGACGCTTCCCAAGCTAGCCGCGCTTTTTTAGCCTGCCCGGTTCCGTTTCGCCGGATTCATCCTTTCATTTTTGGAGAATTCGATGCGAAGGCATCTATTGCCGCTTGGGTTGGCGGCGCTGTTTTTCAACCCCGCTCTTGCGCAAACTCTCGCTGTCGCACCTGCTGGCCCAGCCGCAGCCGAAAGACCCGCCCAATTTCGTGTTTCGCAAAAGCAGATGCAGGCGCTCGGCATACAGACCACGCCCTTGCAGGATAAAGCCGATTCAGTGCGGCGGAATTTTCCCGCACAGGTGGTGGTGCCGCCGGATCGGGAGCAAGTAGTAAGCTCTCCGGTTGCCGGCCTTATCTCTCAAATCTTGGCGCAGCCGAATCAGATGGTGCGCCGTGGCGCGCCGCTAGTGCGGATCGCCAGTCCGGAACTGGGGCAGTTGCAATTGCAATTGCTGCAAGCGGCAGCGCGCGCGACTTTGGCGCGGCAAGCCGCCCTGCGCGAGCAAGCTTTGTTCGATGAAGGCATCATTCCGCAGCGCCGGGTGCAAGAAGCTCAAGCAGCCCTCAAGGAAGGCGAGGCCGCGCTGAGCCAAGCGAAAGCCGCCCTGCGCCTGAGCGGAATGCCCGCCGCGACCATTGAGCAGGTTGCGGCATCGGGCCGCCCGCAGGACAGCATCACGCTTCATGCAGCACGGGCGGGCGTGGTCACCCGCATCGAGGTCAAGCCCGGGCAGCGCGTCAATTCGGCCAGTGCACTGTTGCACATTGTGCAGATTGACCGCTTGTTGCTCGATATCCAGGTTCCGGTTGCCGAAGCCGGCAACTGGCAGTCCGGCAGCAAACTCAAGATCCAAGGGCACGAGATCGGCGCGCGGCTCGTCAGCGCTAGCCCGACCGTCGCGGCTAATAGCCAGACCGTGGCATTGCGAGCGGTCATTGAGGCAGGAGGCGCGAATGATCTGCGCCCAGGCGAGTTCGTCACGGTGGAAGTGCCGGCTGGTACTGTGCAAGGCGCATGGGAGGTCCCCCTTGCGGCTATCGCCCATGATGGAAAGCAAGCCTATCTCTTTGTTCGTACCGCAGAGGGTTTCGAGGCGCGACCGGTCTCGGTGATAGCCAGCGCGGGCCAACGCGCGCGGGTTCAAGGCGGGATCAAAGCGGGAGAGCAGATCGCGATCAGCGGGGTCGTGGCGCTTAAGGGCGCATGGATGGGCGAGAAGGGAGCGGACTGATGCTTGCGCGACTCATTCAATTCTCGCTATCGCAGCGCCTGTTCATGCTGCTGGCGACGCTTGTGGTCGCCGGCTTCGGCTGGCTGGCGTTCAAGCAACTGCCTATCGACGCCTTTCCGGACGTATCGAGCACACAGGTCAAAATCATCATGAAGGCGCCCGGCATGACGCCGGAAGAGGTCGAAAGCCGTATCGCGGTGCCGATCGAAGTGGAAATGCTCGGCATCCCGAAGACCCGCATTCTGCGTTCGGTGACCAAGTACGGCCTAGTTGATGTGACCATCGATTTCGAGGATGGCACGGACATCTACTGGGCGCGGCAGCAAGTGAGCGAACGGCTGGGCGGTATTACGGATGATCTGCCGCCCGGCATCGGCGGCGGCATGGCGCCGATCACCACCCCGCTCGGCGAGATGTTCATGTTCACCGTCGAGGGAGGCGGTTTGTCGCTTGCGGAGCGGCGCAGCCTGCTCGACTGGGTGATACGGCCTGCGCTGCGCGCGGTTCCGGGGGTCGCCGATGTCAACGCGCTCGGTGGCGTTGTGCGCGCCTTTGAAGTGGTGCCTGATCCGCTGCGCATGGCGGCAAGCGGCGTGAGTATGGCGCAACTCAAGGAAGCCATCGGAGCGAATAACCGCAACGACGGGGCGGGCCGGCTCGGCGAGGGCGACGAAGTCCTGTTGGTGCGCAGCGAAGGCAGCATTGCCGGGCTGGATGACCTGCGTGCGGTCGTGGTCACTACCCAAGGCGGCGTGCCGGTAAGACTCGGGAATCTGGCCGAAGTCAAGATCGGCACGCTGACCCGTAATGGGGTCGTCACGCAAAGCGGCAGGGAAGAAGCCGTCGAAGGGCTGGTGCTGGGCCTTGCGGGGACCAACGCCCAGCAGGTGGTGGAAGGCGTTCAGAAGAAGCTCGCTGAAGTCAAGCCAGCTCTGCCGAAGGGCGTGCAACTGAACGTGTTCTACAATCGCGCCTCGCTGGTCGAGAAGGCGGTTGGCGCGGTGGCCGAGGCGTTGATCGAGGCGACCGTGATCGTTCTTATCTTGCTCGGGCTGTTTCTCGGCAACCTGCGCGCGGCGGTCACGGTGGCGCTGGTGCTGCCCCTGGCCGCGCTGATTACGTTCATCCTGATGCGCGGATTCGGCATGTCGGCGAACCTGATGAGCCTGGGCGGACTGGCGATTGCCATCGGCATGTTGGTGGACGCCGCCGTGGTGGTGGTCGAGAACATCGTGCAGCACCTGGCGCATGATCCGACCGCCGGCAAGCTGCCAAGACTGCACCTGATCTATCGGGCAGTGCGCGAAGTAGCCGTGCCGGTTACCTCCGGCATTCTCATCATCATCACGGTGTTCCTGCCGCTGCTCACGCTCCAGGGACTTGAGGGCAAGTTTTTTGTGCCGGTTGCGCTCGCCATCGTGTTCGCGCTTGGCGGCTCGCTGGTGCTGTCCCTGACCGTAATCCCAGTGCTTGCGTCCTATCTGTTGCGCGAGGTCAAGCACGAAGATCCATGGCTACCGCGCCAACTTTTGGCGCTTTACGAACCGGCGCTCGGCTGGGCGATGCAACGCCAGCGCGCCGTCGCGGCGCTGGCCGTCGTCCTGCTCGTTGTGGCTGGCGTGGTGTATACCCAGGTCGGCAAGACTTTCATGCCGACGATGGACGAGGGCGACCTGATCGTGGGCATCGAGAAGTTGCCGTCGGTCAGCCTGGAGCAGACCGCCGCGCTTGACCTGAAGATACAACAAGCGATCATGCAGGCCGTCCCGGAAGTCCACGGTGCCGTCGCCCGCGCCGGCTCGGACGAGATCGGTCTCGATCCCATGGGCCTCAACCAGACCGACACCTATCTGCTGCTGAAGCCCCAAGGCCAGTGGCGCATGAAGAGCAAAGAAGCGCTGATGGACGAAGTGCGCAAGGTGCTCGACGAGTTGCCCGGCATCAAGTACAGCTTCACGCAGCCGATCGAGATGCGTGTTTCGGAAATGATTATCGGCGTGCGCGGCGATGTGGCGATCAAAATATTCGGTCCTGATCTCGACCAGCTTAACCGCTACGCAAGCCAGGTCGAAGCCATCCTGAAGATGGTGCCTGGCAATCAGGACGTCTATACGGTGCAGAACGACGGCGTGCAGTACCTGAGCGTCGCGGTCGACCGTCTGCAGGCCGGGCGGCTTGGTTTGAGCGTCGAAGAAATTCAAGACGCGCTGCGTACGCAAATCGAGGGGCAGCGTGCCGGCATCGTCATCGAAGGCAACCGCCGCACGCCGATCGTACTGCGTGGCGCTGAGTCTGTGCGCATGTCACCGTCTGACTTTGAGGCTATGCGCATCACCACCCAGGACGGCAGTACGGTCCCACTGAGCAGCGTCGCCACGCTGGAACGAGCCGCAGGCCCGGTCAAGATCGACCGCGAAATGGGCAATCGTTACAGCGTGGTGATTGCCCATGTCAGCGGTCGTGATCTGGTCGGCTTCGTCGAGGATGCCAAGGCGCAGGTCGCGCAAAAAATCCCGCTGTCTACGGGCTATCGCATGAGCTGGGGCGGTCAATTCGAGAACCAGCAACGCGCGGCGGCGCGCCTGAGTGTCGTCGTTCCGGTCGCGCTCGGACTGGTTTTCGTCCTGCTGTTTTCGACCTTTGGCTCGATTCGCCAGGCGCTGCTTATCCTGAGCAACATCCCGTTTGCCTTGGTGGGTGGCATTGTTGCGTTATGGCTCACCGGTGAATACCTCTCGGTTCCGGCATCGGTTGGCTTTATCGCGCTGCTGGGTATCGCGGTATTGAACGGCGTGGTGCTGGTCAGTTACTTCAACCAATTGCGCAGCGAAGGAATGGCATTGGCCGATGTGGTGGTCCAGGGCGCAAAGCGCCGCTTGCGCCCCGTCATGATGACCGCTTCCATCACGGCATTTGGATTGATCCCGCTGCTTTTTGCCACGGGACCCGGCTCGGAAATCCAGCGGCCGCTCGCCATTGTGGTGATCGGCGGCTTGATTACCGCTACGGCGCTCACGCTGCTGTTGTTGCCGATCCTGTACTTGCGCTTTGCCTTCACGAAACAGGAGGTCTCCCATGACTGAACTGTGCCTGACACTGCTGTGCCCTTCCGCTGTCGAGGAGAAGCTGCTCGATGTACTCCTCATGCTGCCTAGCGTGAGCGTTTTCACCAGTATGCCCACGGCGGCGCACGGCTTGCACGCCGCGCGCCTCAGCCAGACCGAACAAGTGCTGGGTCGCGCAATTTCGACACAGGTGCAAGTGGTGTTCACGGAAGCCGACAAAGAGACGGTATTCGCAACGATTCAAGATCAATTTACCGGTACGGGCTTGCGCTATTGGCTCACGCCCGTCATAGAGGCAGGAGAATTCGAATGAGAAAACGCTGGTGGATGATAGCTTTCTGGATCTTTGCCGGTAGTGCTCAAGCGGGGCCACTGCAGTCCGGGCAGGGGCTTTTGCCGACCGAAACCGCGCGACCGCTCATCGAGCAAGACCCAGGCGTGGCTGCCGCGCGCGCTGGCCTGGAAGCAGCGCGGCAGGAGGCCGGCATCCTCGAAACCTCGCCCTACGAATGGACTGCCAGGTTGTCTGGACAACGTCGCAACGTGGCTGCCGGCCCACGCCACGGAGAGTGGAGCGCCGGTATCGAACGAACGCTACGCCTGCCGGACAAAGCCTCGGCGGATCGCAACATTGGCCAGGCTAGTGTCGCGGAGGCCGCAGCGCGCTACGGTAAAGCAAGACGCCAAGCGGCGCGCGAGTTATTGACATTGTGGCTGGACTGGCTGGCCGCGGTGCAAGGTCAGGAACTCGCCAGCGCGAACCGCCAGTCGGCCCAGGATATCCTGGGCGCGGTGGAAAAACGCTTGCGTGCCGGCGACGCTTCCAAGCTGGACCGGAATCTTGCCCAGGCCGCCTTGTCCGAACAAAGGCGTGTGGAGAACGATGCCAGAACCCAGACGAATGTGGCGTGGAGCCGTTTGAACGGGCGTTTCCCGGGAATAAGTCGCACCTCGATGACCTTTCCTGTGCCTGTGCCGGTCAAGGAAGATATAAAATTTTGGCATGATCGCATTCTGGCGGAGAGCCACGAGCTGAAGATTGTCAAGGCGCTGCTGCAAAAGGCTCAAGCCCAGTCGGGGCGTACCCGTGCGGAGAAGATTCCGGATCCAACGGTCGGCCTTTACACGGCATCGGAGGCGGGCGGACAGGAACGCATTACCGGAATCAGTATCAGTATTCCCATCCCGGGCGGACAGCGCAGCCTGCGGAGCGCGCAGGCGGCGTACCTGGCCCAAATGTCGTCGCAGGAACTGGAATTGATGAAGCGGCAGTTGGAAGCGGATATTGCCGGTGCCGTGGCAACCTCCCAGGGAACCTACGAGAGTTGGCGGATCGCCGAGACAGGAATGTCCGCCATGCAAGACAGCGTCAGCTTGATGCAACGGGCTTACGCGCTTGGGGAGGCGGACTTGCAGGCGCTGCTGCTGGTCAGGCTGCAAGCAACGGCCGCGGCGCAAAACGCACTGGCAGCAAGAACAGCCGCATTGAAAACGAACTACCAGTTGCTCGTCGATGCAAATCTGATTTGGGACTTGGACCAGGAGTAGCCACATGGCCGAAAAACTGAAGCTGGACTTGTCCCTGGTCTTGCCGGATATCCCCGATGAGCGCGACGCCTGCGTGGGGAGGCTGACTGAACTGCTGCAAGCCGAAGGAATGGAGCGAGGGCACGTTATCCGCGAAGATAGTGCCGCTCGCCTTTGCCTGCACTACGATCCGCAGCGGTTCAGCGTGAGCCGGGTGCGTGAGTTGGCGCAAGCGGCCGGCGCCAGAATTGGCAATCGCTATCACCACGAGACCCTGCGCATCGACGGCATGGACTGCCCTACCTGCGCCACCGTGATCGAGCACGCCCTGCAACGCACCGACGGCGTGCTGGAAGCTTCGGTGAGCTACGCCGCCGAGCGCCTGCGCCTGGAATTCGACAGCGAGAAAATCGGCCGCTCAGGGATTGTCCGGCGCATCCAGGCGCTCGGCTATGCCGTGTTGGAGGAAGGCCGCCAGGCCGGATGGTTTCGCTCGCATCGCGAGCTTATTTTCAGTGGCGTTGCGGGCCTGCTGTTGCTGTCCGGCTGGCTGGCGGGCCTCGCCGGCGCGCCGCGTAGCCTGGCGCTCGGTCTGTTGCTGGGCGCCTACGCGGCAGGGGGATTCACCACCCTGCGCGACGCCTGGCAGAGCTTGCGCAGCCGCCGTTTCGACATCGACACCCTGATGATCGTCGCGGCGGCCGGGGCGGCGGTGCTCGGCGCCTGGGAAGAAGGCGCGTTGCTGCTGTTCCTGTTCAGCCTGGGGCATGCGCTGGAGCACATGGCCATGGATCGGGCGCGTAAGGCCATCGAGGCCCTGGCGGAACTGGCCCCCAAGACCGCCATCGTGCAGCGGGATGCCGTGGAGATCGAGGTGCGGATCGAGGAATTGCAGCGCGGCGATCGGGTGATCGTCAAGCCCGGCCAGCGCATCCCCGCCGACGGTCAGGTGGCATCGGGCGACTCGGCGGTGGACCAGGCTCCGGTCACCGGCGAATCCATGCCGGTGGACAAGCGGCCGGGCGACAAGGTGTTCGCGGCTACGGTCAACGGCGAGGGCGCGCTGGTCGTCGAGGTGACCAAGCTGGCGCGGGAGAGCACGCTGTCGCGCATGGTGGAACTGGTGGCCGAGGCGCAGACGCAGAAATCGCCCACGCAGCGCTTCACCGACCGCTTCGAACGGATCTTCGTGCCCGTCGTGCTGGTGGGCGCCGCGCTGCTCATCGTGCTGCCGCCGCTGTTCGGCTTCCCTTTCGCCGAAGCCTTTTATCGCGCCATGGCGGTGCTGGTGGCGGCTTCCCCTTGCGCGCTGGCCATTGCCACGCCTTCGGCGGTGCTGTGCGGCATCGCCCGCGCCGCGCAGGGCGGCGTGCTGATCAAGGGCGGCGCGCATCTGGAAAATTTGGGTGTGCTCACCGCCATCGCCTTCGACAAGACCGGCACCTTGACCGCCGGCAAGCCTAAGCTGACCGATGCTGTCGCCGTGGGCGGAAACGAGGAACGTCTGCTGACCGTTGCCGCCGCCGTGGAAAGCCGCAGCGCCCATCCGTTGGCCCAAGCGGTCGTGGCAGAAGCGAAGCGGCGCGGTTTGACCTGGCGCGATGTGGGGGAGGCTGAATCCGTGACCGGGAAAGGCGTGCGTGCCGAATTCGACGGGCAAAAGGTGGCCATCGGTAACGCCAAGTTATTCGACGGCGAACCCCTCCCCGAGGTCATTCAGCAGCAGGCAATGCGCCTGGAGGGGGAAGGCAAAACCACCCTGCTGGTCCAGGCCGACGGACAATTCCTGGGCGTCCTGGCCTTGGCCGACACGCCGCGCGAGGGGATGCGCCAGGTGTTGGAGCGCTTGCACCGACTCGGCATCCGCAAGACCCTCATGCTCACCGGCGACAACGAGCGCGTGGGCCGCGCCATCGCCGACGCGGTCGGCCTGGACGAAGTGAGAGCGGGCCTGTTGCCGGAAGACAAGGTCAGCGCGATGGAGGCGCTCGGGCAGCGCTACGGCCCAGTGGCCATGGTCGGCGACGGCGTCAACGACGCCCCGGCCATGGCGCGCGCCGCGGTCGGCATCGCCATGGGCGGCGCGGGTACCGATGTGGCACTGGAAACCGCGGACGTGGCGCTGATGGCCGACGACCTCTCCAAGCTGCCTTTTGCCATGGCCTTGAGCCGTGCATCGAGACGCATCATGCGCCAGAACCTGTGGGTGTCGCTGGGCGTGGTGGCGCTACTGATCCCCGCTACGCTTTCTGGTTGGGCCGGCATCGGCCTGGCGGTGCTGGTGCACGAGGGATCGACGCTCGTCGTCGTGATCAACGCGCTGCGATTACTGACTTATCATTTCCAAGCGAAGTGAAGCAATCAGTAAGCCGCCCGGCGCCGGCCGCCGGAGATTTCCTCCAGTTGGCCGACGGCCAGTTGCAGGCTTTCCCGGTAGTGGCGCTCGGCTCCTTGCGGGTCTTCCAGCCGTTCCAACATCCGAGCCAGTGCCAGGTGGGTAGCGTAGCTGTTTTCCACCGCCAGGCTCGCCTCCAGGTAGTTGCGGGCTTTGCCCCATAATTCCGCGGCGGTGCACAAGCGTCCCAAGGTGAGCAGCAGCCCGCCGTCCCGGGGGTGGTCGGCGAGCCAGCGTTCCGCCCGCTCGATGCGGGGACGGTGTTCGGCCGCATCGCATTCGGCGTAGAGCAGGATCAATTCCCGGTCCCAGTGGGGCGCCAGGGCGGCTTCGATGATGCGGCCCGCGGTATTTTTGTCGCCGGCGTCGCTGAAGCCTTTCGCCGCCACCGCGGCGATGCGGGGATTCAATTTTTCGGCGGCGGGCACTCTGTCCCAGGTATTTTGCAGGGACGGCAGATGCTGGCCGCAGCGGCGCAGCAGTTCCACATGGGCCTGGCGCCGCATGCCCTCGACTTGCAGAGGGAGCAGTACGCCCCGTTTCTCCAATTGCGTCACCAGGGGCGGCACCCGCTCCCAATGTTCCAAGTTTTGCCGCAGGCGCAGTTCAAGCCGCAGGGCCGCCGTGGAGCGCCGTTGGAGGGCTTGTAGCGTTTCCAGGGCTTCGGCCGGGCGCCGTTGATCGGCCAGCAATTCGGCCCGGGTCATCAACAGCAGGCTTTCCGGTTCAGGCGCCGCCGATTCGGCTTGGGTCAGGTAGCGGTCCCGCCGCTCGTATTCCCGCAGCACATGGGCGGCTCGGGCCGCCAGTACCGCGGCGAGGGTGGGGTGGATTTCGCTCGTCAAATTCCGCGCCGCCGCTTTCTCGGCTTTGCGGTAGCGGCCCTCGAGGAGGGCGCCACAGGCTTCGGCCAGCAGGGTCCAGGCCTGCTTTTGCCGGCGTTGCCGATGATAGGCTTGCACCTTGCGAGGGAGTCCCAACGTGGCGGCGGCAGCCCGCAAGACGCCGTAGCCGATGGCGAAGCCGAGCGCCAGCAAGACTACCGCCAAGCTGACGGATAGCTCCAGCCGGTAAGGGGGCAGCACCAGCAGCACGTAGCCGGGGTAGGTGCGGGCCGCCAGGGTGAAGCCCACCGCGGCGGCGACGAGCACGATCAGCCAAAGCAGGAATCTCATCGGCGCAGCCCGCCGCAGTGGAGGCAGCGCAGCGGAGCGCTCATCGGCCGCTCCGATCTCGGCCCAGCTTGTACTGGCGTACCGCATCCAGGCTGGCGGAAATGTCCGGCAGCTCCACGCTGAGCGTACTCTCTTGCAGGCGGCGCAAGGTTTCCCGGGCCGCGGCGACGGCTTTGTCCTTGCCGTCGTAATAGCGATCCATCCAGCGGCGGGCGGCCTCCAGGTCGGTCTTGGCGCTGGTGTCATCCCGCGCCAGCACCGCGATCCGGGCGCTCAGCAGGCGCAACTTGAGGTTCTCCCGCAAAAAGAACCCTTGCTCGGGCGCCAGCAAGGGAATGTCGGGTTTGCCAGTATTTTCGATGCGCAGGAGCTGCTTGAATTCCAGCCAGGTTTCCCAGGCCAGCCGCCGCCAGACCGCTTCCTGCGCATCGGGCTTGCGGGGCGGACGCGATTGCGGGGCGGGCCGCGATTCCATGGCCAAGGGCCATCCATCCACTTCGGCCAGCAGGTTGTCCAGCCGCGCCACGATGCCGACGGTATCCACCGCGGGCTGCGCCTTGAGCCGCTCGATGTCGTGGATCAGCACTTTGCGCAAGGGCGCCAACTGCGGCTTGTTCATGCGTTGCAAGCGAGTGTCGGCGGCCTCCATGGCGATGAGGGCGGCTTTCACGTTGCCGGCCAATTGCAGTTGCTGGCCGGCCAGCAGCAAGACTTGCTCTATCTCGGCCAGGGCCGATTCGTCGCGGTTGCGGGATAATTCCTGATACAGGGTTTCCAGCGCCACCTGCTGGTTTTGAAATTCGGTCAGCTGGTTTTCCAGAATCCCCAGCTTCACCTGCATTTCTCGGACCGCTTCTTGGGATTGGGTTGCCACGAGGCGGCTTTCCTGATTCAGGCGATCCGCGCCGGCCAGTTTTTTCCCCAACTCCTGTTGCAGGTCGGCGATCCGATTGCGGGAATCCCACCACTGCCAGCCCAGTAAAATGAACAACAACAGCACCAGCGCGGTGACCCGTGGCATGCGCCGCAACCGGCCGAGCCCTGCAGAGGCCGCGCCGGCCGCCGGTTCGGTAACGGGCGGCGACGGCTCGATGGGTTCAGGCATGATCGGATTTTCCTCGAAAGCGGCTCAATAATCCTTCCAACAGCCCCTGGTCCGCGCCGCGAGTAACGGTGACGTCTTGGAAGCCCAGGCTACGGGCGGTCTCGGCGATGCGGGGATGGGGTGCCAGCAGCGGCGTGGCGACGAGCCGCGGCCGGGCCGCCGCTCCGGCCAGCTCCCACAGGTTGCGCAGCCCTTCGCTGCTGGTGATGGTGATGGCGCAGTGCATCCCGCTCTCCCACAAGGCGAACAACTCCTGGCCGCCGGTCGCGGGCCGTGCCCGGCGGTAGCATTCCGCGGCCTCCACCACGGCGCCCCGCCGCAGCAGGGTTTTTTCCAGCCAATCACGGCCGCCGTTGCCCCGCAACAGGGCGATGCGCTTGCCGGCGACGTTTTCAAATTCCGGCAACGTCAGCAAGCCCTCGCTGTCGAACCGCTCTCGCGGCACGATCACCGGGCGAGAAAAATGTTGTTGCAAGGCGGTGGCGGTTCCCGGCCCCACCGCCGCCAGCAGCAGGCCGGGAGGCAGGGTGAGGGGGCCATCGGCCAAGGGCCGCCCAAGGGCCGCTAGCGCCAGGGCGCGGTTCACGGCGTTGGGGCTGATGAAGATGGCGATATCGAATTCCGGCAGCCGGGCCAGCAGCCGCCGGGCCGGCTCGGGGTCGGGGGGTTCTTGAATCTCCAAGACCGGAAAGATCAGCGCCTCGCCTCCCGCGGCGCGAATCAGCGCCGCCAAAGGCTGGGCTTGATTCCGGGGGCGGGTGACCAGCACCCTGACGCCGGCCAAGGGAGGGGCGGTCGTGGCCATCATGACTGCTGAGCGGCGATGCGCGCCAGGATTTCCTCGGCGCCGCCGGCCCGCAAGCGTTGGGCCACCGCCAGCCCCAGGGCCTGGGGGTCGTCGGTGTCGGCTTCCTGTTCAGCGGCGATCAGTCGGGCGCCGTCCGGACTGGCGACAAAACCCCGCAGCAACAGTCGCTTTTTCCGGATTTCGGCGTAGCCGCCCAGGGGCACTTGGCAGCTTCCGGCCAGGGCACGGCTCAAGGCCCGCTCGGCGGTGACGCAGCAGGCTGTGTCGGCGTGGTTGAGGGGCGCCATCCAGCGGGCCAGTTCCGGCCGGCCGGAGCGGATTTCGATGCCCAGGGCGCCTTGGCCGACGGCTGGCAGGCTGTCTTCCGGGGCCAGCAGGGCGCGGATGCGCGCTCCCAGTCCCAAGCGCTTCAGCCCCGCCGCCGCCAGGATGATGGCATCGAACTGGCCTTCGTCCAATTTGCGCAAGCGGGTCTGCACATTGCCGCGCAGCGGCAGCACTTGGAGTCCGGGAAACTTCGCCCGCACTTGGCTTTCCCGGCGCAGGCTGGAAGTCCCTACCCGGCCGCCGGGGGGCAGGGACGCCAGATCGAAATAGTGGTTGGAGACGAAAGCGTCCCGCGGGTCTTCCCGTTGGGTGATGGCCGCGAGAGCAAAACCTACCGGGAGATCCATGGGCACATCCTTCATGGAATGCACCGCGATGTCGGCGGAGCCGGAGGCCAGCGCTTCCTCCAGCTCCTTGATGAACAGGCCCTTGCCCCCTACCGCGGATAAAGGCATGCTTAATAATTGATCGCCTCGGGTGGTGAGGCCCAGGATGCGGATGTCGCAATGGGGATAGAGCTCTTGTAGCCGGTCCCGGATGTAATGGGCTTGCCACAGGGCCAACGCGCTTTCCCGAGAGGCGATAACGATGCGTTCCGGGGCCTCATGGGCAGGGATCAAGGGTGGATGGCAGTCCATGGCAGCGCGCATATTCAAGGAAATTCTATCATGAACCACCCCGATCCCGCGGCTGCTGCCCTGGCTGACAAGGACTTGCCGCTGCGGGAGGATATCCGGCTGCTGGGGCGAATCCTGGGGGACACCCTGCGGGAGCAGGAGGGGGCGGCGGCCTTCGATCTGATCGAGCAGGTGCGTCGGACGGCGGTGCGTTTCCGCCGCGGCCAAGAGGCCGCGGCCCGCGGCGAATTGGAGTCCAGCCTGGACGAGTTGGACACCGCCGGGGCGATGGTGGTGGCCCGAGCGTTCTCGTTTTTTTCTCAATTGGCCAATATCGCTGAGGACCGGCACCACAACCGGCGCCGCCGCGCCCACCGGCTGGCCGGCGATCCGCCCCAGGAAGGCAGCATGGCGCTGGCCTTGCAACGGCTCCAAGCCGCAGGAGTGGAAACATCGGCCCTGCGGGATTTTTTCGCCGACGCCCTGCTCTGTCCGGTGCTGACCGCCCATCCCACCGAGGTGCAGCGCAAGAGCATTCTGGATTCCCAACTGGAGATCGGCCGCTTGCTGCGCAAACGGGAATGGCTGCCGGCCACCCCCGAGGAGTTGGGAGGAATCGAAACCGCTTTGCGCCGCGTGGTCCTGACGCTGTGGCAGACCCGCATCCTGAGGGCGGTGCGGCTGGCGGTGGCCGATGAAGTGGAAAATGGCCTGTCGTATTATCGCTACACTTTTCTCGACGAAATCCCCCGGCTGTATGCCGAGCTGGAGGATTTATTGGAGGCTCGGGGCCTGGACGGCGAGCTGCCCGCCTTTCTGCGCATGGGTTCGTGGATCGGCGGCGACCGGGACGGCAATCCTTACGTCACCGCCGAGGTTACTCAGGCGGCGGTGCGCAGCCAATCCGCCGTGGCGCTGGAACACTACCTGGAGCAGATCAATCAACTGGGCGGCGAGTTGAGTTTATCGTTGCGGGTGGTGCGGGCCAGCCCGGCTTTGCTGGAGCTGGCCGGACGCAGCTTCGACGCTTCCGAGCATCGCTCCGATGAACCTTATCGCCGCGCCCTGATGCGGATCTATGCCCGGCTGGCGGCCACAGATGAAGTCCTGGGAGAAAAACCCCGGCGTCCCGCCGCCGGCGCCGCGGAGCCTTACCGCGATGCCGCCGAGTTCCTGGCCGATCTGAATGTGATTCGCGATTCCTTGGAATCCCACGGCTCGCGGCGCATCGCCCGGGGCCGCCTGCGCAGCCTGCGGCGGGCGGTGGGGGTGTTCGGGTTCCACCTGTGCGCCCTGGATCTGCGGCAGCACAGCGCGGTCTACGGGGCCACCGTGGCGGAACTGCTGCGTCGCTGCGGCCAGGGAAAGGGTAAGGAGTACGCCGCCCTCGACGAAATCCGCCGGCGCAAGCTGCTGCTGGCTGAATTGGCCACGCCCCGGCTGCTGCGCTCGCCCTATCTTGATTACGGCGAGCCCACCGCCCGAGAACTGGCAGTGTTCGATACCGCGGCCCAATTGCACCGGCGCTACGGGCCCGAGGCCGTGCCCACCTGCATCATCTCCAAGGCCGAGTCGGTCAGCGACATTTTGGAAGTGGCGCTGCTGCTCAAGGAGTGCGGCTTGCTGCGGCCCGATCCCGAGCCCTCGCTGGCCCTCAACATCACGCCGCTGTTCGAAACCATTGACGATCTGCGGCGCAGCGCCCGCATCATGGAGGAACTGCTGGGCTTGCCCGAATACCGGCGCTTGCTGCAATCCCGCGGCGATGCCCAGGAAGTGATGCTGGGCTATTCCGACAGCAACAAAGACGGCGGCTATCTCACCGCCAACTGGGAGCTTTACAAGGCCGAGGTGGAATTGGTGCGGGTATTCGCCCGCCACGGGGTACGGCTGCGTCTGTTCCACGGCCGGGGAGGCACCGTGGGACGGGGCGGCGGTCCCGCCTACGAGGCCATCTTGGCCCAGCCCCCCGGCAGCGTCGCCGGGCAGATTCGCATTACCGAGCAAGGGGAGGTGATCGGCAGCAAGTATGCCGATCGGGAGATCGGTCGCCGCAACCTGGAAACCCTGGTGGCGGCCACGCTGGAGGCGAGCCTGTTGTCGAAACAAGCCGACGGCTCGGAGTTCAGCCGCTATTTCCCTGTCATGGAGCGGCTGAGCGCCGATGCCTACGCCGCCTACCGGCAGTTGGTCTACCAGACTCCCGGCTTCAGCGTTTTTTTCCGGGGCGCCACTCCGATCGGCGAGATCGCCGATCTGCACATCGGCAGCCGCCCCGCGTCCCGCAAGCCATCCCAGGAAATCGCCGATCTGCGGGCCATTCCCTGGGTGTTCAGTTGGTCCCAGAGCCGCATCATGCTGCCCGGCTGGTATGGCTTCGGGAGCGCGGTGGCCCGCCATCTGGAGCGGGAGAGGGAGCCAGGCATGGCCTCGCTGCGGGAGATGCACCGGGAGTGGCCATTTTTCCGGGCGGCTTTATCCAACATGGAAATGGTGCTGGCCAAGAGTGATTTTGGCATTGCCTCCCGTTACGCCGAACTGGTGTCCGATATGGCGCTGCGAGAGTGGGTGTTCGGCCGGCTGGAGGCCGAATGGCGGGACACGGTGCGGCTGCTGCTGGACATCACCGGCCAAGGAGAATTGCTGGAAGGCAATCCCAGCCTGGCCCGCAGCCTGCGGCACCGGATGCCCTACATCGACCCGCTGAACCACCTGCAAGTCGGCCTGCTGCGCCGCTTCCGCGCCTCGGACGACGAGGAGCGGCTGAAGCGGGCCATCCTCATCACCATCAACGGCATCGCCGCGGGGCTGCGCAACAGCGGTTGACAGGCCGTTGAAAAACTTCCCCTTGCCGGCAATGGGCGCTCCTGACGCTCGATATTGCGCCGGGCTGAGGAAGCGCACAGAGCCAAAAGCCAGTTGAGGGGCCGAACATCGAGATCAACGGTGAGGCATGGGCTCGATCTTTGACATGCGGTAGACGTTTCTGCCCGCCGCCTTCGCTTCATACATGGCGTGGTCCGCGGATTTCAACAAGGCTTCGGCGGTCTGGGCGTGCCGTGGGTAAAGACCGATGCCGATGCTGATGGTGGGATGATGGGTGCGGTCTCCGAGGTGGTAGGGCAGCATGCAAGCCGCCAACAGCTTTTCGGCAATCTGCGACACGCTATCAAGTTCGCCGGCATTCTCCAAAATGGCGACGAATTCGTCCCCGCCGACCCGCGCCAAGGTATCGGACCGGCGCAATGCCGAGCGCAGGCGAAGGGCGACGGCCCGCAACACCTTGTCCCCCGCGTCATGTCCCCATGTGTCGTTGATCCGCTTGAACCCGTCGATGTCGATATACATGACCGCGAACTCGGTTTGGTTACGCTGTGCCGCCGCAATGGCTTGATGCAGCCGGTCGTGCAGTAGATTACGGTTCGGTAATCCCGTCAACTTGTCGTGGAACGCCAGGTTGTATATCGTCCGCGCCAGCTTTTGGGGGCTGGTGTCTTGGAAAAAATGGACGAAGTGGGTGATGGAACCGTCTTTCTCGCGCAGCGCGTAGATGGACTCCAGCGCGTGGAATATTTCTCCGGCATGCTTCCTGATTTCGGTTTCTCCCCGCCAGGATTTGCCGAGCAGCAACTGCGGCTTGATCCGTCGCAACGTCCTGACGCCTTCCCTCGAGCGGAAGGCGCATAGGTCGAGGCCGACAACCTCCCGGCAGGCGACGCCGAGGACCGCGCTCAAGTAGGGGTTCGCGTATTGAATCCTGCCGTCGGGCGCGGTAATGGCCACGCCGATCGGAATTTCCTGAATCACGCTGGCCAGTTTTTCGGGCTCCAGGGGCGGAAACGGCCGGTCGGATTGGAGGGGACCCGCTATCGGCAACGGCCCGTCGCGGCCGACTCCCGGAACAGATTTTCCGAGCGCAGTCATGCCGTCTCCCGCGGGCGGCGGATCTTTGGCAGGCTTGTCGATACGCGAATCAGTCATTCTAGGCGCTACCGCGAGTCTGCCTGAGGGGGTCCACGCCTGAGCCGGAGCCAACGGGTTGGAGCCCGCAACAGAAGGGAAAATAAGGAAAAAACGCCGCCCCAAATGCTACTGCCAGTTATCCATAAAAGCAACCTATGGTTACCACCCCCGGCTGCGCTTGATGTTACTTTTCAAGACATGGCACTGGTCGATGAAAGAAGGCATTTCAGCAAGCGGCTTCTGGAGGCGTTGCGAAAGGCTCGGATCGATGCTTCGAGCCCCACGCGGATCGCCCGCGAATTCAACTTGCGCTACCACGGCTCGCCGGTAACGGCGCAAAGCGTCAGGAAGTGGCTGACCGCAAAATCGGTCCCCGCCCAAGACAAGATTCGGGTGCTTGCCGACTGGTTAAAGGTGTCCGCTCAATGGCTGATGTTCGGAGCCCACGATTCCGCGACGGGGCAGCAGGGCTGGGCTCTCAACCAAGAGCCCCGGGACTACGGAGTTGAGAACAGCGCCTTATCAAGGAATTTCGAGCGCCTGAACGAATCTCATAAAAAAATCGTTCTGGAGATCGTGCGCGCCCTGCTTGCCGCCGAAAACAAAAGGTAAGCCCGGCCGCGGCGTGTCGGGTTGCGGCGGGGTTTCTTCCGACAGAGGGCGTTGCTAGGCATTGGCGACGGGTCTAGGGCGGTGGGCTCGGATGGGTCTTTGATTTGGCGGAGAGGGTGGGATTCGAACCCACGTGCCGGTATGACCCGACCATCCGATTTCGAGTCGGCGCCGTTATGACCGCTTCGGTACCTCTCCGGAGAGGCGCCATTCTAACAGCTTGAGCGGAAATTTCGACTAACGCTGTTCCGAAACCATGTCGGCAGCGTGCTCCGGCCTAGGGCGATAGAGCTTTTGCAGCTAAACCGCGATGACCTCGATATCAGGTTCAATTGACCTTACGAGATTCTCGATGCTAACGAGGGTTCCGGAGAGGGAACTTGGGCAACTGCCGCAGGCGCCCTGGTAGTGCACGGTGAGTCTGTTGCCCTCGATGCCGAGCACGAAAAGGTCCCCGCCGTCGCCCTGCAGATAGGGGCGGACTTGCTCGTCGAGTACCGCGTTGATCTTGTCTAGCCGTTGCTGATCTTCCGGACTCAGGTCGGCGCTGGGGCCCGTGGCCGCGACCGATACGAGCTGTGCCGAGTGCGCGTCGGCCGCCGGGGCGGGGCGGATTGCCTCGGCGAGTTTGCGAAGCAGTTCCTGCCAGTCGGCGTTGCCATCCTGTGTGACCGTGAGCCAGTGGTCGATATAAAACACGTTGGTGACGTGCTCGATATCAAACAGGGCCGATGCGAGCGGATCGTTCTTCGCCTGCTCGGCATTGTCGTATGAGCGCGTTATGCCCCAGGTCAGAGGTTCCTTGAGAATGAACTTCATCGCGTTTGGGTTTGGCGTGCCTTGGATTTCAGCTATTTTCGGCATCTTGGCTAACCTAAAAAGCCAACCGCAGATCAACCGGGGCAAGCACGAACCCGGATCCTGCCCTTGAATGTGAATGATCTGGGTTCATCTGTGGGCAATCTGTTCATGCGTTGCCAATCGGCGCGTCCATCGGGTCGTCTGCGGCTTCGGTTGAGGTGCTGGCCACCGAAGTGAGTGCGGCGTGGAGCGTGTGCCACGGCAGGATGGCGCATTTGACGCGCATCGGCAGATCGCGTACGCCGGCGAATACCGTGAGCCGTCCGAGATGATGCGGCTGATGGTTAAAGTCAAGCTTGCCGGTCGCCATGTCGCGGAATTCCTGGATCAGGGTTTCGGCGTCCTGTCGAGATTTGCCCTTGACGGTCGTGGTCATCATTGATGTCGATGCCTTACAAATCGCGCACGAGTCACCCCGGAACGCGATGCCGTCGATCCGGTCGCCGTCGAGATTGAGTTCAAGGCTGAGGTGATCGCCGCACAGTGGGTTATGCCCCTCGGCCTTGTGGCTGGCATGCTCGAGTGCGCCATAATTGCGCGGCTTCTTGTTGTGGTCGAGGATGACTTCTTGATACAGCGATTTCGAGTCCGCCATTATGCAAACACCTTCTGCACGGCGCGGATCCCGGCGATCAACGCGTCGACATCGGCCATGTTGTTATAGAACGCAAACGAGGCGCGGGAAGTTGCCGGCACCTTGAAGCGCCGCATCACCGGCTGTGCGCAGTGATGCCCGGTGCGTACCGCCACGCCTTCCTGATTCAATAATGTGCCGACGTCGTGCGGATGCACGCCGTCGATCTCGAACGACAGCACCGCGGCTTTTTTCCCGGCGGTGCCGATAATGCGCAGGCCAGGCATGCGGCTTATCTGCTCGGTGGCGCAATCGAGCAGGCGGAGTTCGTGAGCGGCGATCGTGTCCATGCCGATCCCCGACAGATAATCGACTGCGGCGCCGAGCCCGATTGCCGCCGCAATCGGTGGCGTGCCGGCCTCGAATTTGTGGGGAATGGCGTTGTAAGTGGTTTTCTCGAATGTGACCGACAAAATCATGTCGCCACCGCCCTTGAACGGCTGCATGCGCTCGAGCGTTGCGGCCTTGCCGTAGAGGATGCCGATGCCGGTCGGGCCGCACAGCTTGTGGCCCGAGAACGCATAGAAGTCGCAGTCGAGCTCCTGTACGTCGACTTTCATGTGGGGCGCGGCTTGCGCGCCGTCAACGAGCACCGGCACGCCGCGCGCATGGGCGAACTCGATCATCCGTTTGACCGGGTTGATCGTGCCGAGCGCATTGGAGACGTGCGTTACGCCGACGAATTGGGTACGTTCGTTGAATAGCTTCTCGTATTCGCCGATTATGAGTTCGCCGGCGTCGTTGATCGGGGTCACGCGGATTTTCGCACCTCGCTCTTCCGCCAGCATCTGCCACGGCACAATATTCGAATGATGCTCCAGCGTGGTCAGGACGATTTCGTCCCCGGCGCCGATAAACTTGCGACCGTAGCCGTGCATGACCAGGTTGATGGCATCGGTGGTGCCGCTGGTGAAAATGACCTCGCGCTCTTCACGGGCGTTGATGAAGCGCTGTAATTTGCGGCGCGCCTCTTCGTATTCGAAAGTCGCCGTTTCCGACAGGGTATGCACTCCCCGGTGTATGTTGGCGTGCTGCGTGGTTTGATAACGCACCAGGCGGTCGATCACCGGCTGCGGCATCTGGCTCGACGCCGCGTTGTCGAGATAGACGAGTGGCTTGCCGTCGAGCTTGAGCCGAAGGATGGGGAAGTCGGCACGGACACGCTCGACGTCGAACGCGGACGCGGTTTGGGTTTTGAGTGTGGCTGAAGTGGCGGTCATGGCTTTAGCGATGGGTTTGGGCCAGCACGATCTGTTCAAGGCGCTGCCTGAGCGTGGCGACCGGGATACGGTCGATGATCTCGGCGCCAAACGCATAAGTCAGCAGATTGCGCGCGGCTGCGTCGGACAGCCCGCGACTTCTCAGATAAAACACCTCCTCGTCGTCGAGCTGGCCGACGGTCGCGCCGTGGGCGCACTTGACGTCGTCGGCAAAGATTTCGAGCTGCGGCTTGGTATCGATGCGCGCCTTCCCGGTCAGCAGCAGATTACGGCTCGATTGCGATGAGTCGGTGCGTTGTGCGCCGGGGCGCACCATGATCTTGCCGTTGAACACGGCATGCGCGGCGCCATCAACGATGCACTTGTGCGATTGCCGGCTTACGCCATGCGGCTGGGCATGGTCGACGAGGCTGTGGGTATCGGCAAGTTGGTGGCCGGTAATGAGCGCGAGGCCGTCGATCACGCATTCCGCGCCCTTTGACGCTTGCAGCACATTCAGGTTGTGGCGCGAAATACGCGCGCCAAGCGCGATGCTGACCGCTTGGTAGCGGCTTGCGCAGGCGAGGGATACGGCGCAGTTTGCGATATGAAATGCGGCGCTGCTGTCACGCTGCACGCGCACATGCCTGACGCTGGCGCTGTCGGCAAGCGCAATCTCGCTCACCGCATTGGTGAAATATGCTGCGTCTTGCAATGCCACGAAATCCTCGACGACCGTCACCGTGCTGCCTGACTCGGCAACCACCAGGCAGCGCGGGTAGCTGACCGCTTCCGGCTGCGTGGCGATGAACAGCAGATGCACCGGTGCAGCAACGGATACGCTGCACGGCACGACGATTAACGCGCCATCGCGCAAGAATGCGGTGTTGAGCGCGGCGAATATGTTGTCTCCGAACCCGGCGTGACGGCCGAGATGCGGCTCTATCGCTGTCCCATGCCTACTGCTTCCCGCAGCCAGATTCTCGACCACGATACCGGCTTCGTTGTAGGAGAGATGCGGGGCGTAAACGCCGTCGACAAACACGAGCCGCGCGCCCGCCTCGGGCAGCGCCAAGCCGGCTATTTCCCCGGCATCGAGCGGCGATGGGCTGCTCACCGGATGAAACGGCATCTTGGTCAGCGGCGAAATATCGGTAAACCGCCAGTCTTCGTCGCGCGTGCTGGGAACGGTAAGCGCGCCGGCGCGATCGACCGCCTCGGCGCGCAGCCGGTTCAGCCATGCGAGGGGACTGGCGGGAAGCGCCGGTTGCCCACGCAGCAGGCTTTCAAGGGTGCCATTACTGGTCGCGGTGTTCATGCTGTTGCGCGGGTTGCCGTCTGCTTATATTCCGCGCTGACCCAATCGTAGCCGCGGGTTTCAAGCTCCAGGGCGAGTTCCTTGCCGCCGGTCCTGATAATGCGGCCTGCATCCATCACATGCACGTAATCGGGCGTGATGTAGTTGAGCAGGCGCTGGTAATGCGTGATCAGCACGATAGCATTATCCTTGGAGGCAAGCCGGTTGACGCCACTGGCGACGATCCGCAGCGCGTCGATATCGAGGCCGGAGTCGGTTTCGTCGAGAATGCCGATCTTGGGCTCGAGCAAGGCCATCTGTAAAATCTCGTTGCGTTTCTTCTCGCCGCCGGAGAAGCCCTCATTGACGCTGCGGTCAAGAAAATCCGGATTCATTTCGAGCAGCTTCATTTTCTCGCGCACGAAGTCGTCGAATTCCAGTGGATCCAGTTCGTCCTTGCCGCGCTCCGTTTGCACCGTGTTGTAGGCCAGCCGCAGAAACTGGCTGTTGGCCACGCCGGGTATCTCGATCGGATACTGAAAGCCGAGAAAAACCCCTAACCGGGCACGTGCTTCCGGTGCAAGTTCAAGCAGGTTCCTGCCTTCGAAAAAAACCGTGCCGTCGGTCACTTGATATGCGGGATGGCCGGCGAGCACCTTGGCGAACGTGCTCTTGCCCGAGCCGTTCGGTCCCATGATCGCGTGTATCTCGCCGCTGCTGACCGCAAGGTCGATACCTTTGAGGATTTCGATGCCGTTAACGGTGGCGCGCAGCCCGCGCACTTCGAGCAGCACTTTGCTGTCCTGGTCAATCATCCGACACTTCCTTCAAGCTTGAGGCCGAGCAGCTTGGTCGCCTCGACCGCAAACTCCATGGGCAGCTGTTGAAACACGTCCTTGCAGAACCCGTTGATGATCATCGATACCGCTTCTTCGGCGCCGATGCCGCGCTGGGCGAAGTAGAATAATTGGTCTTCGCCGATCTTGGACGTTGACGCTTCGTGCTCGACCTGGGCGCCCGGATTGTTGACCTGGATATACGGGAAGGTATTGGCCCCGCACTGATCGCCGATCAGCATCGAATCGCACTGTGAGTAATTGCGCGCCCCGGCGGCGGTGGGCGCAATTTTGACCAGCCCGCGGTAGCTGTTGTTGGAATGGCCCGCCGATATGCCCTTGCTGACTATGGTGCTGCGCGTGTTCTTGCCAAGGTGGATCATCTTGGTGCCGGTATCGGCTTGCTGGCGGTGGTTGGTGAGGGCGACCGAGTAGAACTCGCCGACCGAATTATCGCCGCGCAGAATGCAGCTTGGGTATTTCCATGTAATCGCCGAGCCGGTTTCGACCTGGGTCCACGATATGCGTGAATTGACGCCTTTGCACAGCCCGCGCTTGGTGACAAAGTTGTAAATGCCGCCTACACCTTGCTCGTCGCCCGCGTACCAGTTTTGCACCGTCGAATACTTGATATCGGCATTGTCCAGCGCAACCAGCTCGACTACTGCCGCGTGCAGTTGATTGGTGTCGAACTTGGGCGCCGTGCAGCCCTCCAGATAGGATACCGAAGCGCCTTCCTCGGCGATGATCAGGGTGCGCTCGAACTGGCCGGATTCCTGGGTGTTGATGCGGAAATAGGTCGACAGATCCATCGGGCATTTGACGCCCTTGGGGATGAAGCAGAACGAGCCGTCGGTGAAGACCGCCGAATTCAGCGCGGCGTAATAATTGTCGCCGACCGGCACCACCGTACCGAGATACTGTTGCACCAGGCCGGGGTGCTGCTGCACCGCTTCCGAGATCGAGCAGAAAATGATGCCAACCTCAGCGAGCCTCTGCTTGTAGGTGGTCGCCACCGATACGCTGTCGAAAATCACGTCGACCGCGACGCCGGCCAGCGCCGCCCGCTCGTTCATCGGCACGCCGAGCTTCTCGAACGTGCGCAGCAATTCGGGATCGACTTCGTCCAGGCTGTTGAGCTTTTTTTTCGGCTTGGGCGCCGAGTAATAGCTGATCGCCTGAAAATCAATTTTCGGGTAACGCACGTTAGGCCACTTCGGCTCTTCCATTCCGAGCCATTGCCGGTAAGCCTTGAGCCGGAACTCAAGCAGCCACTCCGGCTCGTTCTTCTTGGCTGAAATCAGCCGGATGGTGTCTTCGTTCAATCCTTTCGGCGCGACATCGGATTCGATATTGGTGACGAACCCATGCGGGTAGGGTTGATTGACCAGATCTTGCAGTACTGTGCTCATCGCAATCTCCAACGGGGATTCTTTAAATCGCGAAGGTCGCCAAGGAAAATCAAAAACGCCAAAAACTTCTTGATAAAAGCCAGGTGCGCTGCGATTCTCGGCGGCTCAAGATTCCGCTGTTGCCTTCAGGCTGAAACTTTCGCCGCAGCCGCACGTGCTGTCGACGTTTGGATTCTCGAATTTGAATGTTTGCTTGAGCCCTTCCTTGACGAAATCGAGTCGTGAGCCGTCGAGGAACGCGAGACTTTCGGCGTCGATTACCACCTGGGCATCATGGGATTCGAACAGCCGATCGCCATCCCGTACTTCGTCGGCGTAGTCGAACGTGTAGGCAAAACCCGAACAGCCGACCTTTTTCACGCCGATGCGCAAGCCCAGGCCCTTGCCGTGTTTCGCGAGTTGGCTCCGAATTTGCTGGGCCGCCCTTTCGGTCAATGTAATCGCCATGGTTAAAATCCTAAAATAGGTTGACCGCGGATCAACGCGGGCAGAAACGACTAGGTATTCTCGACCTTGCCATGTTCATCCAATCAGACAGCGACGGCCATCAAATGCTTCAGCCGGTTGACCACGCCGTGCAACGCCGGCAGAAAAGACTCGACGTCGGCAACGGTGTTGTCCTTGCCGAAGCTGACGCGCACCGCTCCACGGGCCAACTCTTCCGCGACCCCCATGGCCAGCAGGGTGGCGCTGGGCGCTCCGCTCATGGCCGAGCAGGCGGCGCCGCTGGCTACCCCGAAGCCGACGTGGTCCAATTCGACCACCAGAGTTTCGCCATCCAGCCCGGCGAAAGCAAAATAACTGGTATTCGGAATGCGGGGCGCTTCGGCGCCGAATAGTACCGCTCCCATGTTCTTCAGGCCGATCTCCAGGCGCTCCCGTAATGCTTCAGTTTGCCGGGCCAAGGCGCTCTGGCGAGCCACCGCCAGTTCACAGGCGGCGCCGAAGCCGACAATGGCCGGGACGTTTTCGGTGCCCGCCCGCAAGCCGTGTTCCTGGGCGCCACCGTGGACCAGGGGATGCGGCGCGATTCGTTTGTCCACGATCAGGGCTCCGGCGCCCTTGGGGCCATAAATTTTGTGGCTCGACAGGGTCAGGGCATGCACCCCCAGAGCGTGGAAATCCACCGACATCTTGCCGAGGGCTTGAACCGCGTCGGTGTGCATCCATGCGCCATGCGCACGAGCCCGGGCCGAGGCTTCGGCGACCGGTTGAATCACGCCGGTTTCGTTGTTCGCCAGCATGACCGAGACCAGCCCGGTTGGTTGCCGCAAGGCGGTATCCAGGTCGGCCAGGTCGATTTGGCCCGCCGAATTGACCTGGATTTTGCGCAAGGCCCAGCCCCCTCGGGCTACATCTTGGGCGGGCCTCATGACGCACGGGTGTTCGATGGCGCTCACCGCGAGTTGCGCCGGTTGGCGCATTGCCGCCATGCCTTTGATGAACAGATTGTTGGCCTCGCTCCCGCTGCTGGTAAACACCACCTGGGCCGGTTGCGCTCCCACGGCCGCGGCCACCTGCTCGCGGGCCCGGTCCACGGCTTTGCGCGCGGCGGTGCCTTTCTCGTGGCGGCTGGAAGGATTGCCGAACTGCTCCCGCAAATAGGGGAGCATGGCTTCCAGCGCCAGAGGGTCTAGCGGAGTGGTGGCATTGCAGTCCAGGTAAATCATAGCAGGCGATAGAATCAAGGTTATGCGGTGACCGTATTATTGCGTTTCACCGCAACAGCGGCGTGTTGGCGGCCGAGGATATTTCGCGCCTTGGCTCGCTGGTTTTCCACCATCTCGGCCAAGCTTACTGATTCCAGGTAACCGAAAATCCGCTCGTTTAGCGCCGACCATAAATCATGGGTCAGGCATTCGCGCAGCTCCAGGCAGTTTTTTTTGCCAGCGCACTGGGTGGCGTCGATAGGTTCGTCCACGGCCAGGATAATGTCCGCCATGGTGACTTCCCCGATGTTCCTGGCCAAGCGATAGCCACCGCCGGGTCCCCGGATGCTGTTCACCAACCCCCGTCGCCGGAGCTTGCCGAACAATTGCTCAAGATAGGAGAGGGAAATTTTCTGCCGGGCGCTGATATCCGCCAAGGTCACCGGCCCATTGCCGTGACGCATCGCCAAATCCACCATCGCGGTGACCGCGAACCGCCCTTTTGTCGTCAATCGCATCTGTCGCCCCCGTTACGGTAAAGGCTAATACCCGAGTTTTATGCTCGGCTACTATAAAATACCCGAATAAATTAGTCAACAATTTTATTGAGGTAGGCCGGATCAAATTCATCCGGCGGTTCAACGGGTTCCGGGGGTTTCATGCCTAGCCGCTCCAGATGCTCGGTGATCGCGGCGAGCCGCCGATCCATGCTGGCGGTATGGTTCAGCAGGGCATGGATGGCTTGGGTCACCGGATCGCTCATGTCCCCGCTCAAGGCGTAGGCCGCGAAGGCGCTGGGATCGGCCACCGCCGTCCGCCGGCTGTTATCCAGCACTCGGGCAGGGATTCCCGCCACCGTCGCTCCCGGCGGGACATCCTTGACTACCACCGCATTGGAGCCCACCTTGGCCCCATCTCCGACGATGACCGGGCCCAGCACCTTGGCCCCCGCGCCGATCACCACGCCGCGGCCCAAGGTGGGATGGCGCTTGCCCTTGCTCCAGGAAGTCCCCCCCAGGGTGACGCCGTGATACAAGGTGCAATCGTCGCCGATCTCCGCGGTCTGGCCGATGACTACCCCCATGCCGTGATCGATAAAGAACCGTCGGCCGATTTTGGCTCCGGGATGGATTTCGATGCCGGTCAGAAACCGGGCGCAATGGGATAAAAAGCGGGCGAGCCACTTAAACCCCCAGTCCCACAGCCGGCTGGACAGGCGATGGAAAAGCATCGCATGAAAGCCGGGATAGCAGGTCACCACTTCCCATACGGAGCGGGCCGCCGGATCCCGGCCGAAAACCACGGTGATCTCTTCTCGAAGCTTGCCGAACATGGAAATCCCTATCGGTTTAGGCCCTGCGGCGCAGAAAAACCCAGTAATTTTATCAAGTATCGTCCACGGCGTTGAGTATTCCCCGCAAAATCGCCACTTCTTCCTTTTCCAGCCGGGCCCGGGCGAACAGCCGTCGCAGCCGTCGCATCAGCCGCTTGGGTTGTGCCGGGTCCAGGAAGCCGCTGCTGATCATGACCGCTTCCAGGTGGCGGAAGAACAATTCCACGTCCTCGGCGACGGCGGGCGGCGGCCGATCCTGGGCCGGGGGCAAAATTTCCTCGGCCAGCCGTGCTTCATAGGCGGCGATCTGCACCGCCGCGGCCAGATTGAGGGAGGGATAGGCGGGATTAGCCGGGATGAAGGCGGTGATCCGGCACAGGGAGAGTTCCGCGGCGCTAAGGCCGCTGGCTTCCGTGCCGAATACCAGCGCCACATCGCCGCAGGCGCTTTCCGTCAGCAACTGCCGGGCGGCTTCCCGCACGGTGCAGCGCGGATGGGCCAGATCCCGGGGCCGGGTGGTGAAGGCCGCGGCAGCCACGGTTCCGGCGAGGGCTTGCTCCAAGGACGAGTAAAGCACCGCCCGCTCCAGCACGTCCCGGGCCCCGGAAGCCCGGGCATCGGCCTGTGGGTGGGGGAAAGCGCGGGGCTCGACCAGAACCAGCCGCTCCAATCCCATGGTCTTCATGGCCCGAGCCGCCGCGCCGATGTTGCCCGGATGGCTCGGGCGGCTGAGCACCACCCGGATTCGTGAGAGCGCGGGAATCAAGTTCATATTACAATGCCAAGCTTTTTACGATTGCTGGAGCGGCCATGCATCCCATGCTCAATACCGCGGTGAAGGCCGCGCGTCGTGCCGGCGACATCATCATCCGGTTTTCCAGAAATCTGGAAGACGTCACTTTTCAAGAGAAAGCCCGCAACGATTACGTCTCGGAAGTGGATCGGCAGGCGGAGCAGGCCATCATCTCGATTTTGCTGGACGCCTATCCGAAGCACGCGATTCTAGCAGAAGAGAGCGGTGCGGCCGGCGCCTCGGAATACTGCTGGATCATTGATCCGCTGGACGGCACCACGAATTTCCTGCACGGTTTTCCGCACTACGCCGTGTCCATTGCTCTGGCCCACCAGAACATCGTCACCCAGGCGGTCATTTACGACCCGGTGCGCAACGACTTGTTTACCGCTTCGCGGGGCAACGGCGCTTACCTCAACGACCGGCGCACCCGGGTTTCGAAATGCGGGGCGCTCAAGGACGCGCTGTTGGGGACCGGCTTCCCATTCCGCGATATGGACCGTCTGGATGAGTATGTCGCGGCATTCCGCGTCTTTACCGGCAACACCGCGGGGATACGCCGGGCTGGTGCGGCCACCCTGGATCTGGCCTATGTGGCGGCCGGCAAGCTGGACGGTTTTTGGGAAATGGGGCTCAAGCCCTGGGACATGGCCGCCGGCGCGCTGCTGATCACCGAATCCGGCGGATTTATCGGCGATTTGCAGGGCGAAGCGGGCTTCATGGAAAGCGGCGACGTACTGGCCGGCAGCCCGAAGATTTTTGCCCGGATGTTGCACAGCTTGGAACAGGCCAAGGCCAAGCTTTTAAAGGTTTGATGGAAGGTTGACAGCGTTGTCAACGCAGTTCCTCGACCCGAATCCAAATACTCCGGCGGTCGGCTTGGGCGCCTGTTGTACGACCCAGCAGGACCGATTGTTGCTCGGCGCGGTCTTGCCGCAATCCGCCGATCTCCAGCCATTCTCCCAGCTTCCCGGATACGGTGGTAGCCGCTTGCTGGATGTTCACCGAACCCGGGGCTTGCGGATTGGGGGTATTGCGCTGCGGGTTGATCTCCAAGACGACCCGCTCGCCGTTCAGGCGCGGAACGGCGTAAAAGCCGGTGGTGACATCTCGGTATTCCACGCTGTCCATCACTCTGTCCACCACCTGTCCGCCGATCACCCCCTGCACCACGGTACGTTGGGGCACGGGGATCGATTGACCGACGCGGATGAAGGCCGAATAGCCTTCCAGCACCTGCACCGACTGGGTGTCGCGGTCAGTTTCCGCGGCGCGGGAGTCGGTGGTGGTGATACGCAAGCCATTCTTGTCAGGAACGGTGTCCGGTGAAGCGGCGGCGCCAGGGAGGGTGATCGTGGCCCGTTCGCCGAGGGGAACGCTGCCGGAAATTTCCGCCGCCCGGCTGCGGGCATCGGCGTCGGCGTCCTGCCGCACGGTGATGAGCAGCCGGCGGGGGGCGACGTCGATGCCGGCCAGGACGCGGCGGATTTCGGCGAGATTGGCGGGGGTGGTGCGGATGATGAGCTGGTTCTGAAAGCCGCTGATGCTGCCGTCCCGGGGGAGCAGGGGTTGCAGGATGGGGATAATCTCCGCGGACGACCGGTAATGCAGCGGAATGACTTCCACCGTCGCTTGCGCCATGGCCAGGGCGGCGTGCAGCGCCAAGGCCCCGGCGGCGATCAGCCGGAGCAGGCGGAGAGGCGATGATTGTTCCATGGCCTGAGATTATCCGTTTTAGCCGGGGGTTGAAAGCCTTTCAGAGCGCCCGCCACACCAGCATGCCGCCGGTCACCAGCAGCATGCCGGTGATGAAGCGGAACATAGCTTGCGCCGAGATGCGGGCGTGGATTTTATTGCCGATGTAAAGGCCGGCCAGCATGGCCGGAAACCCAATCGCGGCGAGCCATAGCAGATTGTCCTGGAGCATCAAGCCGGAGACGACGTATAGGGTGATGCGCATGGCGGTGGCGGCGGCGAAGGTCGCAGACAAGGTGGCCCGCAGCCGATGCTTGTCCTTGATGCGTCCCGAGAAATAGAGCACGTACAGGGGCCCGGCGATGCCGAACAGGGCCCCCAGAACTCCTGCCACCAAGCCGGTGGGTACCGCCCACCAGCGGGAAATCACGCCCTGGTTGGAAAGCCCGGAGAGGTTATAGAGCGCCGCACCCACCACGAAGATGCCCAGCGCCAATTGCACCGTGCGCGGCGGCAGGCCTCCCAGCAACACAACCCCGATGATGATTCCCGCCAGCAGCAGGGGGATGACGGTCAGGGATTCTTTCCAATCCACGTGAGCACGTTCCCGGGTCGCCACCGTCAGCGAGGCCAGGCAATCGTTGAGCACCGCCATGGGCACGACGAAATGCACCGGCAAAAACAGCGACAGCAGGGGGATCGCCACCAAGGCCGAGCCGAAGCCGGAAATGGCGAATACGGTATAGGCGCCGAACACCACCAGCGGCACCAGGGCGAAGAATTCCGGATTTATCGTCATGATGTTCTTTCCGAAAAAAATCCCCACCCCTTGACGGGACTGGGCAGCGGCCCTATAAACCGGCGATGGACACCCCTTCGCTTGCCCCGGCGGAAACTTTTTCGGCCCGGACTTCCCGCAGATTCGCCCAATTGGGGCATACCTATACCCATGTGCTAACCCTGCTGTATCCCACCGTGGTGTTGGCTCTGGAATCCGAATGGTCCATGGGCTATGGTGAACTGCTGGTGCTGATGACCGTCGGCAACGTGTTGTTCGGCGCGGGAGCTCTGCCCGCCGGCTGGCTGGGGGATCGTTGGAGCACCCTGGGCATGATGGTGGTGTTTTTCATCGGCATGGGCCTGTCGGCCATTGCCACCGGCTTCGTGTCCTCGCCCCTGGGCATGACCTTGGGATTGGCGGCCATCGGCCTGTTCGCTTCCATCTATCATCCCGTGGGCATGGCGTGGCTGGTGCGCAACGCGGTGAACCGGGGCCGGACATTGGGGCTCAACGGAGTATACGGCAGCGTCGGCGTGGCCAGCGCCGGACTGGTGGCGGGAGTGCTCACCGACTGGATCAGTTGGCGGGCCGCTTTCATCGTGCCCGGATGCGTCTCGCTGCTCACCGGCTTGCTGCTCTTGCGGCTGGTTGTTTCCGGCCGCATCGCCGATACGCGCCAGGATGTCGTCGCGGCGGCCGACCTTGAGCGGGGCGAGGCTTGGCGGGCGTTTGCGGTGTTGTCGGTGACCATGCTGCTGACCGGCTTGGTGTTTCACTCGGTGTATACCGCTTTGCCGAAGTTTTTTGCCACCGCCGCCGTGGGCCTGTCGGGGGGCACCGCCGCCGGGGCCGGGACCTTGGCCGCCGTGGTTTATTTTCTGAGCATGAGCGCCCACTTGCTGGGAGGGCGGTTGGCGGATCGTCATTCCCTGCGTTTCTTGTATCTAATGTGTTACGCCGTGCTGGGGCCGGTGCTGCTGGCGGCCGCCGCGGCCCACGGCGGCTTGCTGGTGGCGGCTACCGCCTTGGCGGTATGGATGAATACCTTGGCGATCCCCGTGGAGAATGTCCTATTGTCCCATTACAGCCCGGCTAAATGGCGGGGCACGGCGTTCGGCGCGAAATTCCTGCTGTCCTTGGGAGTCAGCGCCTTGGCGGTGCCCCTGGTGGCCTTGGTTTACCGGCTGAGCGGCGGATTCTTCTGGCTGTTCGTGCTGCTGGGCGCGGCTTCCCTGACGGTGGCCGCGGTGGGGCTGGCCTTGCCGGCGGATCGGAAGCGGATCCCCGCAGCCGAACCGGTCGCGACCGAACCCGCCGCATCGTAATCCGTTCAGCGCCGTAGGCCCACCACGCCCCGGCCTGCCAGGGCGCCGATCGCCGCTTCATCCATTCCCAAAATATCCCGCAGAATCTCCGCCGTGTGCTGGCCCAGCACCGGCGGCGGATCCCGATATTCCACTGGGGTTTCGGAAAAGCGCAGGGGACTGGCGATGAGCCTGACCTTGCCGGCGACGGGGTGGGGCATTTCCAGCACCGTTTCTCTGTGCCGCACCTGGGGATCCTCGAACGCCTCGGCGACGTTGTTCACCGGGCCGCAGGGAATGCCGGCCGGTTCCAGAGCTTTCAGCCACTCCATGCTGGTCCGCGTTTTCATGACGTCCTGCAGCATCGGGATGAGGATATCGCGATGGGCGACCCGCGCCGCGGCGGTGGAAAACCGCGGGTCTTGGGCGATGTCGGTCCGTCCGGCGATTTCGCAAAAACGGACGAACTGATCGTTGTTGCCGACCGCCAGGATGACTTGGCCGTCCTTGCTCGGGAACAGTTGATAGGGCACGGCGTTGCCGTGGCTGTTGCCGAGTCGGCCAGGGATTTTGCCGTCGGACAGATAGATGGTGCCCACGTTCATCAGCATGGCCATCGAGCAATCCAGCAGCGCAAGGTCGATATATTGCCCAACGCCGGTGACATCCCGGTGGGCCAGCGCTCCCAGCACCGCGATGGTGGCGTACATGCCGGCCATGATGTCGGTGACGGCGACGCCGATTTTCTGAGGCCCGGCTCCCGGTTGGCCGTCGGGAACCCCGGTAATGCTCATGAGGCCGCTCATGCCCTGGAACACGAAATCGTAGCCGGCCATGGAACTGTAGGGACCGGTCTGGCCATAGCCCGTGACCGAGCAGTAGATGAGCCGCGGGTTGATTTCCTTCAGCGTCGCGTAATCCAGCCCGTAGCGCTGGAGATTCCCCACCTTGTAGTTCTCAATGAAAATATCCGATTCCTTGGCCAGGCGGCGCAGAATCTCCTGGCCTTCGGGCCGGGCAATGTCGAGTTCGAGGGATTTCTTGCTGCGGTTGACGCAGGGGAAGTAAGCGCTTTCCCGGGTGGATTCACCGTCCGGGGTTTTCATGAAGGGGGGCGCGAAGCCGCGGGTGTCGTCTCCTTTGCCGGGGCGCTCCACCTTGATGATTTCCGCGCCCATGTCGCCGAGAATCTGGGTGCCCCAGGGGCCGGCCACCACCCGGGTGAGGTCGAGGACGCGAATGTGGGATAAAGGACCTGCCATGGTGCTATTCCTCCTGGGATGTTGTCCGGATGTTTCGCCTCGAATGTAGCCGAATGCGGCAAGCAGGGCAATGGCGGCAGGGAATTCGGCTTGTGTACAGGCGGGCTTTGTTATAATCCCCAAGCGTTTACCCACTTAGGAGGATCCCATGAAAGTCTCAAGCGACAGCTTCGGCGACCACCAGCGGATACCCGGCGAATATGCCTTCGCCGTTCCCGATCCTGCCACCCGTATGGCCCTTTCCAAGAACCGCAATCCCCATCTCGCCTGGAGCGACCTGCCCGCCGGCACCCGCTCCCTGGCGGTGATCTGCCACGATCGGGACGTGCCCAGCAAGCTAGACGATTTCAACCAGGAAGGCCGGGTGATTTCGGCGAGCCTACCCCGGGTGGATTTCTACCACTGGACTCTGGTGGATTTGGAGCCCAACGGCGGACCGATCCGCGCCGGGGAGTTCTCCGACGGCATTACTCCACACGGCAAGCCGGGACCGGCGGCGCCCCGCGGTGCCCGGCAGGGGATCAACGGTTACGGCCCATTCTTTGCCGGGGACAAGGACATGGCGGGAGATTATTACGGCTATGACGGGCCCTGTCCGCCGTGGAACGACGAGCTGCCCCATCGCTACGTATTCACCGTCTACGCTCTGGATATTCTCCGTTGCCCGCTGGAAGGCAAGTTCACCGCCGAGGACGTGCTCAAGGCGATCCAAGGCCACGTGCTGGGCCAGGCGGCGGTCACGGGGGTTTACAGCATGAATCCCGACGTCAAGATTTGATTCTCCTGGCCTCAGCCGGAAGCAAGTCGGAAGGGCCGCGAATGCGGCCCTTGTCGATTGATTAATGAGTTGCTGAACTGCGAGGCTATGCGGGCTCCAGGGTGATGGCGAATTGCTCCGCCAGATTGTAGGAAATTCCGTGGACCGTTCCTTCTCCCAGGGCGATGCAGAGTTTCCTGGCCCGCACGTCTTCCACCCAGCGCGGATTCGCGGCATCGGCCCGTCGCTGGGCGATGATTTTCATGCGCGCCACTTCCCGCAAGGCGGCGGGGAGCTCCGTTGCCAGTTGATCGAAGTCGGCCAAGATTTGTTGCCGGGTGGGAGCGGGGATGCTGCCGTTTTGCACCTTGATGTCGAACATCAGGGCGATGCCGCGTTGCGACGCCAAGCCGTATTCCCCGGCCAGCCGGCGAGCCGATTGATGCAAGGCCTCGGCGGCGCGGGTCTGGATGGCCTGGAATTCGGCAGTGCGGCACAGCGCCTTGAAGCGGCCCCGCCACGGTTCATAAATCTGGTGCTTGACGGGATGCTGAATGGAACGGGCGAAATCCAGTTGGGCGTCCCGGTCTCCGGAAAGCGTCTCCAGCAACATGGCGTCATCGGGGCGAAACAGCTCGCGGAACAGCACTCCATGGCGGCGGGCCATTTCCAGCAGCAGGGGTTGCAGGCTGCCCTGGCCGAAATTCCATTGGAGCACCCCGAGGCTCAGGCCCTGACCGTCGAAATCTCCGGAAAGGCCGGTAAAGCATTCGGGAATGCCGCTGTCGGTTTCAAAAGCTCCGGCCAGGGCCAGGCAGCGATAGGCCAGGGATTGGGAGGCGAGGATGGCGGCGGGGATGGATTCGCCGAACAGGGCTTGCCAGGTCACGGAGCCCACCACCCCATCCAGGGCCAGCCGGCGCTCGGCCTGGAAGCGCTTGACCGCGGTCTCGGTGGCGCCGCCGAAATAGCCATCCAACAACCCCCGGTAGTGACCCAAGGTCTGAAGACGGATTTGAATCGAGGCGACTTCGCCGCCGGTGGAGCCGAGGCGGAATACGGTCATCGCGGTTTCCTCTGAGCGGATGTCGGCAATGTTAGCGTTTTCGCGGCGCGGCGGCGAGGAGCGGGTTGCGGCAGGAGCGCCGCCCGTGCCCGACGGGATCGGTTAAAATGGAATTTGTAGAGCCGGTTCCGAAAGCGGCTCGGGAACATAGTGGAGGGGGTATTGATGGGTGAACAGGTTCGAGGGTGGCGGACTCCCGCGGTGGTGATTCTGTGCGCTTGCCTGATTCTGACCTTGGCCATGGGGGCGAGGCAGACGTTCGGCTTGTTTCTGCGGCCCATGACCGGGGACTTGCAATTGGGCCGGGAGGCCTTCGCCTTCGCCATTGCCCTGCAAAACCTGATTTGGGGATTCGGGCAGCCGGTGGCCGGAATGTTCGCCGACAAATTCGGCGCGGCCCGGGTGATCGTGCTGGCGGCCATCACTTACACCATCGGCTTGGTGGTGATGCATGGCGCGTCCACTCCCATCGGCCTGGATTTGGCCGGAGCGTTGATCGGCCTGGGCCTCTCCGGCACCGGTTCCGGCTTGGTGGTGGGAGTGGTGGCCCGCAACGTGGCTCCGGAAAAGCGCAGCCTGGCCTTCGGCATCGTGGCGGCCGGCGGGTCCTTCGGCCAATTCATCATGGTGCCTTACGGCCAGGCCCTCATTACCGGTCTGGGCTGGCAGCAGGCGCTGCTGGGCTTGGCGGCGACGGTGGCGTTAGTCATTCCTTTATCCTGGGCGATGGTGAGTTCGGCTCATCAAACGGCGGTGGCGGTGGCGGGCCAATCGGTGCGTGAGGCCCTCAAGGAAGCGGCCGAACACAAAGGCTTCTGGCTGTTGACCGGCGGCTTTTTCGTCTGCGGCTTTCAGGTGATCTTCATCGGCCTGCATTTGCCGGCTTATCTGATGGACCAGGGAATGACGCCGACGGTGGCCACTACCGCCTTGGCGCTGATCGGTTTGTTCAACATCTTCGGCTCCTTCACGGCGGGTTGGCTGGGCGGACGCTATAGCAAGAAACACCTGCTCTCCGGGATTTATTTCCTGCGCAGCGTGTTGATCACCGCTTTCATTCTGCTGCCCACCAGCCCATTGACCGCCTATGTGTTCGCGGCGGGAATGGGATTCCTGTGGCTGGGCACCATGCCGCTGACCAACGGCATGGTGGCGCAGATCTTCGGGGTGCGCTATCTCTCCATGCTGTATGGCGGGGTGTTCGTCGGCCACCAGTTGGGCAGCTTCATGGGCGCCTGGGCGGGAGGCTACATCTATGACGCCACCGGTTCCTATGATCTGGTTTGGCTGATCGCCATCGCCTTGGGGGTGCTGGCCGCGGCGCTGAATCTCCCCATCAACGAGGGCAGCCTGCCCAGGAAAGAGTTGCGGGGACAACCGGCATGATGGCCTCCCGCCTGCTGGACCGGTGGCTGTGGATGGTCGCGTTGTTGGCCGTCGCTTTGCTGTTGGCCGCCGCCTGGTCGGGTTACTTTAGCCCGGAATTGCTGCTGGATCTGGCCGACCGCCGGTTCTGCTAAGACCGGCCGCCGCGAGACCGAGAGCAAGCGGTGGAGGCGGAGCGGCTGTGGTGGGTCGGAGCAAGCTGGATCGGCTATTTTTTGATTCATTCCCTGCTGGCTGCGACAGCCGTTAAAACCCGTGTCGGCTCCGTATGGCCGCGGGCCATGCCGGCGTACCGTCTAGTTTACAACGGCATCGCGCTGATACTGCTGCCCATTCCGCTGTGGCTGGCCGCCACCGATCCCGGACCCTATTTATGGCGCTGGAGCGGCTGGTTGGGTTGGGGCGCCCAGTTCCTCGACGCAGTCGCGATCTTGGGTTTCCTGTGGAGCTTGCGTTACTACCCGCTGGGGGAATTTCTCGGGTCGGCCCCATGGCGCGACCGACGCGGGCCCGATGCCGGAGCGGGAGGGTTGCGTATCTCGCCGATGCATCGATTCGTGCGACACCCTTGGTATTTTTTCGGACTGGCGCTGCTTTGGACCCAGGACATGAATCCGGCGTGGTTGCTAAGCGCCGGGCTGACGACCGCCTATCTGATGGTGGGCTCCCGCCTGGAAGAGGGGAAGCTGACGGAGCGCTACGGCGAGGCCTACCGGCTTTACCGCAAGCAGGTTCCCGGCTTGCTGCCCTTGCCTTGGCGGCGTTTGTCCCGTGAACAAGCGGCTGCCTTGGAACGGGCCGCCGCTGAAGAAAAAAATCTCCCGCTCGGCGTGTAGAGCGGGAGATTTGTCGGGAGATCCCAGCGGCTTACTCGACCTTGACGTTGGCCTTCTTGACGATGGTCGGCCAGCGAGCCAAGTCGGCCTTGATGATGGCGGCGAATTGCTCGGGGGTGCCACCGCCGGGTTCCAGGGCCGAGACGGCCAGGCGTTCCCGCACGTCGGGGAACTGGAGGATCCTGTTGATTTCGGCGTTGAGCTTGTTGACGATTTCCTTAGCAGTGCCGGCGGGGGCCATGATCCCCAGCCAAGCCACGACCTCGAAGGGAAGGCCGGCCTCGGCCATGGTGGGAATGTCCGGCATGGCCGGAGAACGCTTGGGGCTGGCCACCGCGAGGCCTCGCAGCTTGCCGCTCTTCAGGTGGGGAATGGAGGTGACGGGGGTATCAAGGGCATAGTGCAACTGGCCGCCGATGAGGTCGGTGAGCATGGGGGCGGTGCCCTTGTAAGGCACGTTCACCGTGTCGATGCCGGCTATGTCCTCGAACATCTCGCTGGCCAAGTGGGTGATGCTGCCGCTGCCCACGGTGCCGTAGTTCAATTTTCCCGGATTCGCCTTGGCGTAGGCCAGAAACTCCTTGAAAGTTTTGACGGGCACGGACGGGTGGACCACCAGCACCAGGGAAGAGAAACCGGCTTGGATGATGGGGATTAGATCCTTGGCCGGATCGTAGGGCAGCTTGAACAAGCTGGGATTGATGGTGTAGGTGCTGGCCACTAGGCCGATGGTATGGCCATCGGGGGCTGCTTTGGCCAGAGCTTCGGTGCCGATGATGGTGTTGCCGCCGGGACGGTTCTCCACCACCACTTGCTGACCCAGGCTCTCGGAGAGCTTCTGGGCGACGATGCGGCTAAAAGTATCGGTGGAGCCTCCCGGCGGGTAAGGCAACAGGAAGCGAATCGGCTTGCTGGGGTAGCTTTGCTGGGCGAGGGACTGGCCTGCGGCCAACAACAAAAAGGCCGTAATTGCGGCAAAACGCTTAATCCATGGCATGACTTGGGTCTCCAGGCTAATTAGTACAAACAGCCCCGCGATTCTATAGGGAGCAGCGCAGGGCTCCAAACTTTCATTCCAATTTTATGCCCGAGGCCTTAATGACCTTGGCCCATTTCTCCGTCTCGGATTTTGCGAAGGCGGTGAATTGCTCTGAATCCAAAGGCAGGGGGTCGAGCCCATTAGCTAGGAATTTCTCTTTCATCTCCGGCAGGTTGACGATTCGCAATACCTCGTTCTGCATTTTCGTGACGATAGCTTTGGGCACACCCGCCGGCATGACGATCCCCAGCCACGAATAGGCTTCGAATCCCGGCGCCCCGGCTTCGGCCATGGTGGGTAGGTCCGGAAACATGGCGGAGCGCTTGGGGGTGGTGACCGCCAGGGCTTTGACTCGCCCGCTTTTCATCTGGGGCAGGGTGGTGACTGGGGGTTCGAAAGTGAACGCCACTTCTCCCGACATGACCGCCATCAGGCCAGGGGCCGTGCCCTTGTAAGGCACTGCCACGATGTCGGTACTGGTCACCGATTTGAAGAGTTCTCCCGTCAAATGCACGGTAGCGGTCCCTGCTGAGTAATTCAGTTGGCCGGGCTTGGATTTGGCCAACTGAATGAGATCCTTGACTGATTGAATGGGGACGGAAGGGTTTACCACCAGCACCAAAGGCGTGGAAGCCATCATAGCCACCATGGTGAAGTCCTTGACCGGATCGTAGGGTAGCTTGTTGTAAAGGGACACATTGGTGGCGTGGGTGCTGAGCACCGCCATGAACATGGTATGGCCGTCGGGCGCGGACTTCGCGGTGATTTCCGAGGCGATGATACCGTTGGCCCCCGGTCGACTGTCCACCACCACCGGCTGCCCCCAGGCCTCGGTGAGCTTTTGGCCCACGATGCGCGCCACGATGTCGGTAGCGCCGCCGGGGGCGAAGGGAATGATGAAGCGGATCGGCTTGCTGGGATAGGTCTGGGCCAGGACCTGGGCGGGCGCGCCGATTGCCAGGGTAGCGGCAAGTGCGAGGCGGGGAACTGCTTTCAATAAAAGGTTCATGATGAAATCCTGTGGAAAAGGGATGACGAGGGTCAATCGACTTTGACGTTGGCTTCCTTCACTACCTTGGCGTATTTGGCGACGTCGGTTTGCAGAACCGTGCCGAACTGCTCGGGAGTGCTGGCCACCGGTTCGAAGCCCTGGCTCTGTAGCCGTTCTTTCATGGCGGGTTGTCTGATGAACTTGGCGATTTCGGCATTGAGCTTGCCGACGATCTCCTTCGGAGTCCCGGCCGGGGCCAGGATACCTACCCAAGCCGCCAGTTCGTAGCCGGGAAGACCGGCTTCCTGGGAAGTCGGCACGTCCGGCAGAGCGGGGCTGCGTTTCTGGGTGGCGATAACCAGCGGGCGCAGCTTGCCGGCCTTGATGTAGGGGGTGACCACCGCCATATCCGGGAACATAACCTGTATTTGACCCGCCAGCAGATCGGTGACCGCGGGAGCACTGCCCTTGTAGGGCACATGGACCAATTGGGTGCCGGTCATGGATTTGAATATTTCTCCCGCCAAATGGCTGGCCCCGCCGTTGCCGGAAGAACCGAAGTTGAGCTGACCGGGCTTGGCCTTGGCCAGGGCGATGAATTCCTTCATCGATTGGGCGGGCACCGAAGGGTGAACCACCAACCCCAGGGGAATGGAGGCCAGCAGGATGACGGGGGTGAAATCCTTCACGGCATCGAAGGGCAGTTTCGGATAGACGCTGGGATTGATGGCATGTCCCACATTGACCAGCAAGATGGTATGGCCATCCGGGGCGGATTTCGCCACGACGTCGGCGCCGATGCGGCCGGCGGCGCCGGGGCGGTTTTCAACCACCACGGGCTGCCCCCAAGTTTCGGTGAGATGCTTGGCTACTTCCCGGGCCAGCACATCGGTGCTGCCGCCCGCCGGGATAGGGGCGATGAAGCGGATCGGCTTCGACGGATAGCTTTGGGCGAGAGCGGGTCCCGCGAGTGCGGCGGCAAGGCACCCGCTTAAGAAGAGGGTTCTGAGCAAACGCATGATAATCCTTTAGGCGTGGGTTTAACGATGGGGGTATTGCAAGCGGCTCAATCCACCTTGGCTCCGGAAGCGTGGGGTAGGGGTTTCTCAAATAATTCCGCGAGCGGCGAGATCGGCCATATCCGGGTCGCTCAACCCCAGCAACCCTTGGAGAATTTCCCGGTTATGCTGTCCGAGGGTGGGGGGCGTTTCATGGCGTATCGTGGCGTCCGAGAAACGCATCGGGTTGGCGATCATGGGCATGCTTCCGGACAGCGGATGGGGCACTTCGATTTGCATCCCACGATGCCGGACCTGGGGATCGGCCAGTGCCTGGGCCACATCGTTAATGGGGCCGCAGCCCACCCCGGCGTTTTCCAGGGCGTTGCTCCAATAAGCGCCATCCTCGCGGCTCAGCAGCTCTTCCAGAATCGACACCAACAGGTCACGGTTTTCCAGGCGCTTGACGTTCTTGCTGAAGCGCTCGTCCTTGGCCAACTCGGGTTTGCCCAGCACCTTGCAGAAATTGGCGAATTGGCCGTCGTTGCCTACCGAGACCATGATCTGTCCTCCTTTGCACGACAGCACTTGGTAGGGCACCAAGGTGGGGTTGTCGTTGCCCCAGCGCTGCGGGATTTTGCCGCTGACCAGGTAGTTGAGGTGGATGTGGGACAGCATGGCGATTTCCACGTCCAGCAGGGCGGCATCGATGTATTGGCCTGTTCCGGAAACATGGTCGCGGTGATAGAGCGCCGCCAGAATCGCCGACGCGGAATGCATGCCGGTCATGAGATCGACGATAGGCAGCCCGACCCGCATGGGGCCGCCGCCGGGACGGCCGTCTCGCTCGCCGGTAACGCTCATCAATCCGCCCATGGCCTGAAAGATCGGGTCGTAGCCGGCCCGGGGGCTGTAGGGACCGTCCTGGCCGAAGCCGGTGACCGAGCAGTACACCAGCCGCGGGTTGACCTGCCGGAGATCTTCATAACCCAGGCTGTAGCGGGCCAAGGTGCCCAGCTTGTAGTTTTCCACCAACACGTCGGACTGGGCGGCGAGTTTCCGAATGAGATCCTGTCCCTCGGGTTTGGAAATATCGAGAGTGACGGATTTTTTATTGCGGTTGAAAGCCAGATAGGTGACCGACTCGCTGGTCTCTTTTCCATCCCGATCCTTCAGATAGGGGCCGCCCATGGTGCGGGTATCGTCCCCGGTGCCGGGACGTTCGATCTTGATGACTTCCGCGCCGTAATCCGCCAGGGTCTGGCAAGCTAGAGGCCCCGCCAGGATGCGGGTGATGTCGATGACGCGGATGTTGGGCAGCAGGGTTTTTGCCATGAATGTACGGTTCTCGATGGGGCTGGGCGGCCTAAGCTGGGCCGCAAAAATGATTACTCCAGCTTGATATTCGCGGTTTTGATGACCTGGCCGAATTTTGTCATGTCGGATTTGATCAGGGCCGCGAACTGGTTGGGGGTGGAGACGAAGGGTTCCAGCCCTTGGCTGACCAGCTTCTCTTTCATGTCGGGCATGGTCAGGATTTTGGCGATTTCCGTGTTGAGCTTGTTGACGATCTCCTTGGGGGTGCCGGCCGGCGCCAGGACTCCCATCCATAGCTGGAAGTCGTAATTCGGCAGCCCGGCCTCGGCGAAGGTGGGCACCTGAGGCAGGGCTGCAAGGCGGGTTTTGCCGGTGATGGCGATGGCTTTAAGTTTTCCGGATTTTATATGGGGGATGGAAGTGATAGGGGTATCGAAGTTGAGCTGCACTTGGCCGCCGATCAAATCGGTCAGGGCGGGCGCCGTACCCTTATAGGGGACTTGCTGCATTTTTACCCCAGCGACGTTGTTGAACAGTTCCCCGGCGAGATGGGTCGAGCTGCCGGTTCCCACCGAGGCGAAATTCAGTTGCCCCGGCTTGGATTTCGCCAGGGCGATGAATTCCTGGAGGTTGTTGGCGGGCACTGAAGGGTGCAGCACCAGCACCAACTGGGTGGTGACCAGGGTTGCCACCGGGGTAAAGTCCTTGATGGGATCGTAGGGCAGGTTGGCAAGCAGGTGAGGAATGGTCGCGTGGGTGCTAGCGGCCAGGGAGATGGTGTAGCCGTCGGGCGGGGATTTGGCCAGGGCCTCGGAACCGATGACGGTGTTGCCGCCGGGCCGATTGTCGATGATGACCTGCTGGCCCCAGGCTTCGGTGAGCTTCTGGCCGATCAAGCGGGCCACGTTGCTGGTGCTGCCCCCCGGAGCGTAGGGGACGATGAAGCGGATGGGCTTGTTGGGATACCCCTGCTGGGCGGAGGCGGAACCGGCAAAGGCCAGCAGCAGGCTCAGGACCAATAAGCGGATCGGGGCGGCAAAAAATCTCATCGCGTTTCTCCTCGACGGGTTCGAGTCAAGGCCTCGCGGCATTGGGTTCCTGCCCGGGGGAGGCCGTCCCGGGCGGGAGTTCAATTACTTTTGCTTGGCCAAATCGGCCAGGGCATTCGCGGTGGCTTCGTCCTCCGTCCGGAACCAGACTTCTCGCGAGATGGGATTGTTCATTTCCTCGACGATGTGGCCCACCAGTCCCACGGCCCGGGCGAAGACGCCGATGCCCCGGCATACTTTCCAGGAAAAGCCCATTTCGGAACATACCGCGCCGATGGCGCCGGTGGCGTTGATGGGCAGTTGTTTTCCATAAACCCGCTCGGCTTCCTGAGCCACCAACTGCATGAGTTCGACGTAGCGCCCATGGAAACCGGTTTCCTTGGCGATCTGGAACAGCCGCGGGGTGCGGGGGTCGATGGGCTTGTGCACCGGGTGGCCGATGCCGGGGATGATGCCGCCCCGCTGGTGGTAGGCCGCCACGGTGGTCTTGGCCAGTTCCTTCAGATCGACGTTGGCCTTGGGGTCGGGCAAGGCTTCCTGCAGCAGCCGGGCCGAGCCTTCGGTGGTGCCGACGAACACCGAGCCCAGCCCGAGCAGCCCGGCGGCCACCGCGCCCTGGATGCCTTCGGGGGCGCCCATGTAAGTCATGCGGGCGGCCAGGGCGCTGGGGGTGATGCCGTGCTCCACCAGGGTCACGGCGACGGCGTTGAACATGATGGATTCCTGGGAGTTGGGCAGCCGGCTGGTCATCTCCAGGAAGGCCATGTCGCCCAGGTTCAGCTTGCCGATGATGTCGGTGGTGATGTCCCGGCCCTTGACGACAATCTTGTCGGGCTTGCTCCAGCCCATGGTGGTGCGGATCGGTTGGGTGGGTCGCGTCATGACGATTTCTCCTAACTTTGGAAGGGGTGTCGAAACGAAAATCCGGCGGCGCTTAAGCCTCGGGCAACCGCAAAACGTGCTTGGCCAGGATGTTGCGCTGAATCTCGTTGCTGCCGCCGTAGAAGGTGGCGGGGCGGGCGTAGTAGAAAGTGTTCACCGCGTCGATGGCGCGATCCTTGCAAAGAATGCCGGTGGCGATGGCGCCGGCGTTCCCCAGGGTTTCCAGGGTGAATTCGGTGATACGCTGAAAAGTTTCGGAAGCCCAGATTTTCAGCATGGAGACTTCCGGCCCCAGGGTCTCGCCGCCGTTGCGCATCACTTCGGCGAAGCGGGCGAAAGCGGAAGCCAGATCCTCCGTGTCCAGGCGCAGTTGGGCCAGTCGGTCGCAAAACACCGGGGCGTCCGTCAGGCCGCGTTCGGCCGCCAGGGCGGCGAGTTGGGCCAGGGCGAATTGGCAGTATTTGGGGCTGCCGATGAAGATGCGCTCGAAGCCCAGCAGCGCCTTAGCCAGGGTCCAGCCTCGATTCGGTTCTCCCACTAGGTTGCCGCGGTGGGTGCGGGCATTGTCGAAGAAGACCTGGCAAAATTCCTCGTGCCCGGCGATGTTGCGGATGGGCCGCACGGTGATGCCGGGGGAGCGCATGTCCATCATCAGGAAGCTGATGCCTTCTTGTTTCTTGGCCTGCTTGTCGGTGCGGGCCAGCAGGAAGATGTGGGTGGCGTCGTGGGCCATGGTGGTCCAGATTTTCGACCCGTTGATGACGTATTCATCCCCATCCAGCACGGCTTCGGTACGCAGGCTGGCGAGGTCGGAGCCGGCGTTGGGCTCCGAATAGCCTTGGCACCAGATATATTCGCCGGACAGGGTCGGAGGAAGGTATTTCCGTTGCTGTTCCGGGGTGCCGTAGCGGATGAGCAGCGGCCCCAGGTTGATGATGCCTTGGTCCGGGGTGCGGGCCGCGCCGTAGCTTTCCTGTTCCTCGATGAAGAGGAGCAACTTGGCGGGGGACAGGCCCATGCCGCCGTGCTCCCGGGGCCAGGCCGGCGCGATCCAGCCGTGCCGGTAGAGGGTCGCCCACCAGTCTTGCACTTCCCGCCAGCGCGGCCTGCGGGACGCGTAGCGCAAGGACTCCGGATGGTGCTCGCGGAAAAAGCGCCGCACTTCATCGCGGAAAGTTTCGTCGTCCAGCGCATTCCAGTCTTGCATGGCGAAATCTCCGGGAGTCAAGCCCGCATGGTCTGGGGCAGCCAGAGTATCAACTGCGGGAACAGGCAGAACAAGGCGATGACGATCAGGTGAGCCACCACGTGAGGGCCCACCCCTCGAAACACCTCGTCCAGCGGTCGCTTGGTATAGCGGGAGACCACGAAAACGTTCAAGCCGACCGGCGGGGTGACCATGCCCACTTCGGCGAGGACCACCACCATGACGCCGAACCAGACGGGGTCGAAGCCCAGCGCCTTGATCACCGGCAGCATCACCGGGATGGTGAGGATCAAGATCGCCACCTGATCCATGAAGCAGCCCAGAATCAGGTAAATCAAAATGATCATGGCCATGATGACCCAGCGGTCCACCGGCCAGCCGCCGATGGCGGCGACGATTTGCTGGGTGGTCTGGGTCACGGTGAGAAAGTAGCCGAAGAAATGGGCCCCCAGGATGATCATGATGATCATGCAAGTGGTTTGGGCGGCCCGCATCAGGGCTTGGCGGGTCGCGGAGAAGCTGGCCTTGCCCATGAACAGCGCGATCAGGTAGGCGCCGAAAGCGCCGATGCCCGCGGCTTCGGTGGGGGTGGCGACGCCCAGGTAGATGATTCCGGTCACCGCCATGAACAGCAGCAGCATGGGCCAGACGACTTTGAGCGACAGGAATTTTTCCTTGAAAGTGTATTTCTGTCCCACCGGCGCCCGGCTGGGATCCCGCCAGACCAAGTAGAGCACGGTCAGACTGATGGCCAGCGTAACCATGAGGCCGGGGATGACGCCGCCGATGAGCAACTCGCCGATGGAGACATCGGCGATGATGCCGAACAGCACCAGCGCGATGCTGGGGGGAATCAGCATCGCCAGGGTGCCGGAAATGGCCACCACGCCGCAGGCCAGCTTGGGCTCGTAGCCGGCCTTGAGCATGGCCGGAATGCTGGTGGACGACAGCGTGGCCGCCGACGCGGTGCTGGATCCGGAGATGGCGCCGAATCCGGCCCCGGCGAAGGCGGTGGCGATGCCCAGGCCGCCGGGAATGCGTCCCACCCAGGTGGAGGCGGCTTTGAATAGATCGTCCGCCACGCCGCTGATGATGACGAACTCCGCCATCAGCAGGAACATGGGGACGGTGATCAACTCGTAGGAACTAGCGGCGGACAAGGGAGCGGTGTCCATGATGCCTAGCACCATGTTGAGGCCGCCGATGAAATAAAGCCCGGCGGCTCCGGAGATGGCCAGGGCGAAGCCCACCGGCACGCCGATGGCCAGCATGACGAGCAGGAATAGCGTAATGGAGAGGGCTAGCATGTCAGAGGTCCTCGTCGTCGTGGGTGACTTCGCTAATTCCCACGGCGGTGGCGGAGCGCGTCGCCAAAGCCGTGGCCAGCGAAAATGTCCCGAACACCAGGCGCAGCAACAGCAATCCGACCCCTAGGGGGACGAATATCGCCGTGGCCCAGGTGGGCCACGGGATGGCCCCCGCCACCACGTCCCCGGCCTGGAGATTGTCCCAGAACTTGATGCTGCCCTGGTAGAGGATGCCGATCATCGCCACTGCGGTGAGGATGTAGCCGATCAACTCCATGACATGCCGGGCATGGGGCGGAACGTGCCGGAAGATGATGTCCACCCGCACGTGGTGGTTGCTGGCCTGGGTGCTGGACACGGCCAGGAAGAACAAGGCCACCATGAGATAGAGGGAGATCAAATCATAGGACCAGGCCAAGGGGGAATTGAAGAAGTAGCGCAGACCGACGTCGCAAAAGACGATGACCATGATGGCGAACAAGGCCACCGAGGCCACCGCCATCCAGATCGATTCCAGGAACAAAATCAGCCGGTGAGCCAGGTTCAGGGCTTTCATCAAGGGTTTCTCCTCGTTTATTGAACTAACAGCTTCATTGAGGGGAACCTGGCCGCCACTTTTTTTGCGGGCGGTTTCCAGCCGGCTCCCCATGCCCTTATTTTGGGCCAGGGGATGGTAACAGAAAGGGGAACTCTGTCAAACTTCCGGCGTGAAAATCCAACCCCCATCTGCCGGTCCGGCGGGGCCGCGCCGGACCTCCCTGACCGCCGGCGTCGCTCCCCGGGAAGTCTGGAGTTGGGCCTGCTACGATTTCGCCAATTCCGGCTATACCACGGTGGTCGTTACGGCGGTTTTCAATGCCTATTTCGTCGCGGTGGTGGCGCAGCGGGCGCCTTGGGCGACCCTGGCTTGGACCACGGCCTTGGGCGTCTCCTACGCCCTCGTCATGGTGGCCGGACCCATCGTCGGGGCTTACGCCGACGCCCGGGCGGCGAAGAAGCGGCTGCTGGGCTGGACCACGGCGGGCTGCGTGGCGGGGACGGCAGCCCTGGCGTGGGTGGGGCCGGGGGACGTGGCGCTGGGAATGGCGCTGGTGATGTTGTCCAATTTGTGCTTTTCCCTGGGAGAGAACTTGATCGCCGCCTTTCTGCCGGAACTGGCCAAGGGGACCGCCCTGGGCCGGGTCTCCGCCTGGGGCTGGGGATTGGGCTATCTGGGCGGGCTGGGGAGCTTGGCGGCGAGCTTGGTTTACATGAATTGGAAGGGGGGCGAGGCGGCGGATTTCGTGCCCGGCGCCATGGTGATCACCGCGCTGCTGTTCGCCGTGGCCAGCTTGCCGACGTTCGCGTGGCTCAAGGAACGGGCCACTCCGGTCCGGGCGCCGGGAGCTGGGGAGGTATTCCGCCGTCTGGCGGATACGCTGCGCCATGTGCGTCGCCACCGGGATCTGGCCCGCTTTTTGGCGTGCATCGCTTGCTATCAGGCGGGAGTCCAGGCGGTGGTGGCGCTGGCGGCGATTTACGCCCAGGAGGCGATGCATTTCGATACGCGGCAGACGCTGCTGATGATCGTGGCGGTGAACGTCACCGCCGCCGCCGGGGCGTTGTTGTTTGGCTATGTGCAGGATCGGCTGGGGCATCGGCCGACGCTGGCCTTGACCCTGGTGGCCTGGATCGTCACCGTGTTGCTGGCTTGGTCGGCGCAAGGCCCCGGCCTGTTTTGGGTGGCGGCCCATCTCGCCGGGCTGTCCTTGGGCGCCAGCCAATCGGCCGGCCGCGCCTTGGTGGGATACCTGAGTCCCGCCGCCCGGCGGGCGGAATGCTTCGGCCTGTGGGGCTTCGCGGTGAAACTGGCTTCCTTGCTGGGGCCCATGACTTACGGGCTGGCGACTTGGTTTTCCGGGGGAGATCACCGGATGGCTTTCCTGGTGACCGGAATTTACTTTGTCGCCGGTTTGGTCATTCTGGCGGGGGTGGATGTGCGGCGGGGCAGGAAAGCGGCGCTGCGGGCCGACGCTGCGGGAGCCTCCCGAAGGGGATGGGCCGCGCCGGCCGGTTGAGTTCTCGCCGCGCCGGGAGCCTGGCAAGATGCGCGTAGCGCCGGCGGCCCTTCGATGAAACTCAGGACAGGTCTCGAAGGGGCCGGGAGTTTGCCTCGAACAAGCAAAATTGCGGGAGGGTTGTCAATGCTGAAATGGTGGGGCGGCAAATCGGATCATCCTTTGGCGGACCCGAAGGAAACGAAGAAACTCCTGGCGGAACTGCCGGCGGGCGACTCCTTCAAAGCGCTGGAGGAAATCGTCTACTGGCTGGAGTCCCTGGGATCGGCGGAGGATTTTCGCTGTGATGCGCGCCTGCAGGCAGTGGACGCCTTGGATACCGCGGCCAAGCCGCATCAGCGCCGTTTGAGCCAAGAGTACCTGAGCGTTCAGCGCTTGCAGAAATTCCAGGAGAACCGCATCTGGACCGCCGTGTGTGGTTTCTGGACGGCGCTGGGAGCGGCTTATGGGCGTTGCGTCCAAGATTACCGGGCGGGGATCAAAGGGGCCGGGGCGATGCGGGGTCAGCTTCCGGCAGCGCTGGCACGAGAGGTGCGGGCTACCGGCTTGCGCTTGAAATGGCTGCTGCTGCGCTACGAACCGGTCGAAGAGCGCCTCTGGAGCGATCTGGGCGGCCTGGCCGGATTCGCGGAACAAAACGGATGCCTGCAGGATGAAATCATCATTTATCCAGGACAATTCGGGCAGGGCAGCATACAGCGGGAATTGCTGAAACCGCTGCTGTTGTGGATTTCCGCCCCCGGCAGTTTGCTGCCCACGCAGTTGGAAATCGCCGAGCGAGTGGGGGCCCATTTGTCCGGGAAGGCCACGTTGGCCCCTGAGCCGGGCCCGGATCGGCCTTATTGTTTCGATCCTGCCTCGGGCCGTCCTCCTGGGCGGCTGCCGCAAGGGACGGAAGCGCCGCTGGGAGCATGGTATTTCGGGGCCGGGGCCGCCGCCGGGGAGTTGGCCCGGCTGACCGAGCAGGTGATGCGGGGCCGGCTCCCGGAGGATTTCAACCTGGGGGGCAGTTACGACTCGGAGGTGATTCTGGAGGTGCTGCGTCATCTTGCCCGGCATTGGCAGCCCACGCCGCCCACCCGCCACCATGAGCGCCGGCCGGCGATGGCCCGGCTTTCGGTGGCCCCCGGCCGTGGGGCGCTGTTGCGCCAAACTGACGGAGGAGGCGACGAGGAAGAGTCGGTGGAAAGCTGGGTGGTGGAAAACGTTAGCGATGGCGGTTATGGAGCCTTCGTGTCCCGTGTCCAGGGAGATTGGCTGAAGGTCGGTAGCTTGGTGGGGTTGCGGGCCGAGACCGCGCCCCATTGGGGCGTCGGCATTGTCCGGCGCATGGTGCGAGGCAAGGACGGGATTCGGGTGGGGATCGAAAGCCTATCCGCAGTGGTGCTGCCCGTGGTTTTGGCCGCCGCGGGATCCCGCGCCCTGGCCCGGCGGGCCGGTGAAGAAGGGGCCGATGGGCGCTCGCTGTTGCTGTCCCGTACCCCGGACGCCACCGGAGAAATCCTCGTCGCTCTGGCTCCCGGTAACTATAACCTGGTGCAGGGCCTGGAGATGACGGTGGGGGAGAAACGCTATGGAGTGGTGCCGACCAAGCTGTTGGAATCCGGCGACGACTACGATCTGGCCAAATTCCGGGTCGTGAAAAAGTTGGGCGGCGAAGGGTGAGGGGGGCTATCCGTTGATTGGGAAGCGGTGCGCTCAGGAAATCGGGCCACCCGGCGCACAGCGACCAAGGCATATGGCCGCGAACCTTCGCTAAAGATCTCCCCACAGCGCCTGGATAGCCCCCAGGGCCGCGATTCCCGCGGTTTCGGTGCGCAAGATGCGGGGTCCCAGGGCCACCGGGCGAAAGCCGGCTGCCGTGATGTCCATTGCTTCCTCCGGCGCAAAGCCGCCCTCCGGGCCCACCAGCAGCAACAGCCGGTTGGGCGGCGGCAGATGCTTCAGCGCTTGTCCCCCCTCGGGCAGCAGAACCCAGCGCTGCTCCCCGGCCGCTGTCGGAGGCAGCGTCGTCAACCATCGTCGCAGGGGGAGGACAGGGGGCACCCCGGGGATCCGATTGCGGCCGCATTGCTCGCACGCCGAAATAGCCACTCGCTGCCAATGCTCGGTTTTCTTCGTCGCCCGCTCGGCTCCGAGAGGCGGGCTGCGCAGACAGGCCAGCGGTTGAATGGCGACCACTCCCAGCTCGCTACTTTTCTGCACGGCAAAGTCCATCCGCTCGGCGCCGGCAATACCCTGCGCCAAGGTGACCGGCAGGGGCGATTCCCGTTCCACGGCCCGGTGGCCGTCCAGCGTCACCACCATCTCCCGCTTGCCGGTTCGCAGCACCCGGGCCGGATACTCGCCCCCCGTGCCGTCGAACAGCACCAAGGCATCGCCGGGCCTGAGCCGTAAAGCCCCGCCGGCGTGGCGTGCGGCGGCTTGGGGGAGAACCAGGGGTTGATGGGAGGCGAGCGGAGCGGAATGGAAGATGCGGGGAATGGCCATGGATGCGCGGGGCTGGGCGTGACGGCCCATGATACACTGGGAGCCATGGGAAAAAGCAGGAAAACGCCGCCCGCCGCCGGCCAAGACGGCATGCTGGATGCGGTGATCGGGGCCGTCAAGGATGTGGCGGCCAAGGAAGTCATGCCGCGTTATCTGCGGGTCGCCCATCAGCGCAAATCCGACGGCAGCGTGTTTACCGAGGCCGACATCGCCGCCCAGGAGGCGCTGGCCCTCCGGCTCAGGGACATTTTTCCCGGCGCCATCGTCGGAGAGGAAATGACCGCCGACGAGCAGGCCCAGCAATGGCTGGCCGGAGATACCGGGCTGTGGTGCGTGGACCCCATCGACGGCACGTCCAATTTCGTCAACGGCCTGCCTTACTTCGCCGTGTCGGTGGCCCTGATGCGCCAGGGCCGCAGCGTGCTGGGGGTGGTCTACGACCCCGTCGCCGACGAGGTGTTCTACGCCCGGCAAGGCCACGGCGCTTTCCTCAACGGCGAGACGCTGCCCATCAAGGAATACGCTCCGGCGCTGCGCAACGCCATGGCCAACGTGGATTTAAAACGCCTCACGCCTCGCCTGGCTCAGCAGTTGGCCGCGGTGCCGCCGTATTCGTCCCATCGCAACCTGGGCGCCAGCACCTTGGAATGGTGCTACACGGCGGCGGGCCGTTTCGATGTTTATCTTCACGGCCGCCAGAAACTATGGGATTTCGCCGCCGGGGCGCTGATCCTGGAGGAGGCCGGCGGGTCCATGTGCACCCTGGAGCATGACGCTTTCTGGACCGGCAATCTCTGGGAGCATTCCGTCATCGCCGCCCTCGACCCGGCGCTGTTCGCCGCCTGGAAAACCTGGGTACGCGCCCGGTTATAAGCCCGCCGGGTTTTACCCGATCGAGCGCGTCTTGGGGGATACGGGCGGCTGACGCTTCGGGTAAAATCGGGCCCCTTTCAATATCATCCTCGGGGCAATCATCATGGAAGCGGAACAACTCAATGCCATCGGCCATCGGCTTGGCGATTTGCAGCAGCGCGCCGAGGCTTTGCGGAGGTATCTTTGACTTCGCCGCCAAATCCGACCGCCTGGACGAAGTAGTCAGGGCCCTGGAAGACCCGGCGGTCTGGAGCGACCCCAAGCGGGCCCAGGAGTTGGGGCGGGAGCGCAAATCCCTGGAAGCCGTGGTGTTGGGGCTGCAAAAACTGTCCCAGAGCTTGTCCGACGCCCGGGAGTTGTTCGAGTTGGCCCGGGAAGAGAGCGACGACGCAGCCCTCTGCGCCATTGCCGAGGAAGCGGAGGAGTTGGACCGGGTCGTGTCCGACATGGAATTCCGCCGCATGTTCGGCAATCCGATGGACCCCAACAATTGCTTCCTGGACATCCAGGCGGGATCGGGGGGCACCGAGGCCCAGGATTGGGCCGCCATGCTAGAGCGCATGTATGCGCGCTACGCCGAGCGCAAGGGGTTCCAGGTAGAGGTGCTGGAGGAATCTCCCGGCGAGGTGGCGGGCATCAAAAGCGCCACCCTCAAGCTCAGCGGGGATTACGCTTACGGCTATCTGCGCACCGAGATCGGGGTGCATCGGCTGGTGCGCAAATCCCCTTTCGATTCGGGCAACCGCCGCCACACCTCCTTCGCCAGCGTGTTCGTCTATCCGGAAGTAGACGACAGCATCGAGGTGGAGATCAATCCCGCCGATCTGCGGACCGATACGTTCCGGGCCTCCGGCGCCGGCGGGCAGCACATCAACAAGACCGATTCGGCGGTGCGCATCACCCATCTGCCCACCGGCATCGTGGTGCAATGCCAGAACGACCGTTCCCAGCACCGCAACCGGGCCGAAGCCATGGCGATGCTCAAAGCCCGGCTCTACGAGGCCGAGCTGCGCAAGCGCAACGAGGAGCGGCAGGCCATGGAGGATTCCAAGACCGATATCGGCTGGGGCCACCAGATCCGTTCCTACGTGCTGGATCAGTCCCGCATCAAGGATTTGCGCACCAACGTGGAAATCGGCAATACCCAGGCGGTGCTGGACGGCGATCTCGATGATTTCATCGAGGCCAGCTTGAAGCAAGGGGTCTGATGACTGCGAGCATCCCAAGGATCAAGAGCGCTGGTTCATAACCGACTGGGGTTCGCCGCATGAGCGGCTTTGGATGGCCGGACATGGGAAAAAGGGGAACGGGAAGGATTGTTGTGACACAATTAACTTTTCGAGGAGATGTCCATGAAAACGCTCACTATTCGGGAAGCCCGGGAGGGCCTAAGCCATTCGGAAGAGATGTTCGCTGACGATGACGAGGTTCTGGTTGTCCGCCGGGGTGAGCCGATCGCCCGCATTTTGCCGGCCATCCCGAAACGCAAGGTCCATTCGTTGGCGGAATTCCGGGCCGGCCAAACCGTGCAGCAGGTGCCGAGCGAGGTGATTGTGGGTGAGGACCGCGAAGAGCGCTGTTGATGATCTACGTGGATACAGCGCGTTGATGAAGCGTTACGTCTCCGAGCCGCAAAGCGCGGCTTTCGATGCTTTTTTCGTGGCCCAGGCGCCGGTGGCGGTGAGCCGCCTGACCATGGTGGAAATGCGCTGCGCCTTGGCGCGGCGCCGTCGGGCGGGGCAAATCGACGCGGGGCTGGAAAGACGTGCGCTGGAAGAAATACGCACCGACATTCAAGACGGCGCCATTGCCCTCTTTCCCGTTGCCGACGGCGCCGTGGCGGAGGCTTTTCACCTGCTCGATCGGGTCGGGGATACGGCGTTGCGCACACTCGACGCCCTCCATCTTTCATTGGCCCGCGCCTTGAATGCTTCCGGTTTCTCGACCGCCGACGGAAACCAAGCGCAAGCGGCCCAACTCCTCGGTTTTCGAATATTCACTTTTTTCTGACGAGCCAAATCATGATGTCCGGTGACATAGCCGAAACTGGGACGGGGGAAGATAACCGAATCATCGAGGAGCGGCGGGCCAAGCTCACGGCGCTGCGGGAACAAGGCATTGCCTTTCCCAACGATTTCCGCCGCCAGCACTTGGCCGCCGATCTGCACGGCGCCTACGGCGATCATTCCAAGGAAATGCTGGATGCCGACCCCGTCGAAGTCGGCATCGCCGGCCGCATGGTGCTCAAGCGCGTCATGGGCAAGGCCAGTTTCGCCACCGTGCAGGACATGAGCGGGCGCATCCAGCTTTACATTACCAGCGATCATGCCGGGGTAGCTGTCCACGAGGCTTTCAAGCACTACGATCTGGGGGATATCGTGGGGGCTCGCGGCGCCCTGTTCAAGACCAAGACCGGCGAGTTGTCGATACGGGTCGCCGAACTGCGGCTGCTTGCGAAATCGCTGCGGCCGCTGCCGGAAAAATTCCATGGCCTCGCCGACCAGGAGCAGAAATACCGACAGCGCTATTTGGATTTGATCACCCACGAAGAGACCCGCCGGGTATTCGTCACCCGTTCCAAGATCATCCAGGCCATCCGGGAGTTTTTCGTCCGGCGCGATTATCTGGAAGTGGAAACCCCCATGATGCATCCCATCCCCGGCGGCGCCGCGGCGCGGCCCTTCGCTACCCATCACAACGCCCTGGACATGCGGCTTTATCTGCGCATCGCGCCGGAGCTGTATCTCAAGCGGCTGGTGGTGGGGGGCTTCGAGAAAGTGTTCGAGATCAACCGGAATTTCCGCAACGAGGGCATCTCCACCCGCCACAATCCCGAGTTTACCATGCTGGAGTTCTACGAGGCTTACCGGGACTATGCTTACCTGATGGAGCTCACCGAGCTGCTGCTGCGGGAAGTGGCGACGGCCGTGCTGGGTTCCGCCGTGGTTTTCTACCAGGGGCACAGCATCGACCTCGGACAAGCTTTCGAGCGGCTCAGCGTGACCCAGGCCATCCGCAAATTCCATCCCGAACACGGCGAGGCGCAACTGCAGGATCGCGCTTATCTGATAGACCGGCTGCAAGCACTGGGGGCTTCCCATCGGCCCGCCGACGGCGTCGGCGGTTTGCAGTTGTCGTTGTTCGAGGCGACCACCGAGTCCTTGCTGATCCAGCCGACCTTTATCGTGGATTAT
>JAHFQX010000077.1:0-1076 GCA_023259135.1 Betaproteobacteria bacterium
AGCGGTGATTTCCTCCCGCAATCTGGAGAAGTACTTGGGAGTGCGGCGCTACACTTTTGGCATCGCGGAAGAGCGCAACCAAGTGGGGTTGGTGACCGGGTTGGCGTGGACCGAGGTGGGCGGCGAGTTGCTGACCATCGAGGCGGCGCTGCTGCCCGGAAAAGGCAAGACCATCACGACCGGAAAACTGGGGGAAGTGATGCAGGAGTCCATCCAAGCCGCCTTGACCGTGATCCGCAGCCGGGCGAAAACCTTGGGCATCGCCGCCGACGTGTTTGGCAAGCATGACCTGCATATCCACTTGCCCGAGGGCGCCACTCCCAAGGATGGTCCCAGCGCCGGCATCGGCATTTGCACCGGCCTGGCATCGGTGCTATCGGGGATTCCGGTGCGCGCCGACCTGGCCATGACCGGCGAGATCACCCTGCGCGGAGAAGTGTTGCCCATTGGCGGGCTCAAGGAAAAATTGCTGGCGGCCCAGCGGGGCGGGATCAAGATCGTGCTCATTCCCGAGGGCAACGTCAAGGACTTGGCGGAAATTCCCGAGAACATCAAAAACCGCCTGGACATCCAGGCGGTGAAGTGGATCGATCAAGTATTGGAGGCGGCGTTGGAGCGCAAGCCCGAGCCCTTGCCCGAAAAGCCCGAGGGAATCGAGCTGGTTCCGGCCATCGAGGGGGAGGTGGGTGTAGGATTGATCAAGCATTGATTCTCGTCAATGGGCGGATCCCGGTGGCGTTAAACACGATGTTTCGCGGTTTTTTCGATAAAAATTCGCGAAATCCCAGGCAGGACGCGGTTAACCGCTTGACATGCGGTTTTTGCGCTTGCTATAAAGCGGCTGCAGGACTTTCCTGTTGACCCACCACCAGATGAAAGGGGACTTTTGTGAATAAATCTGAACTGATTGACGCTATCGCCAAGGCTGCCGATATTTCCAAGGCCAAGGCCGGTAGCGCGCTGGATGGCGCTCTGGCGTCCATTCGCACCAGCTTGAAGAAAGGCGGCATGGTGACCCTGGTGGGATTCGGCACTTTCTATATCGGCAAGCGTGCCGCTCGTACCGGCCGCAACCC
>JAHFQX010000077.1:1086-4544 GCA_023259135.1 Betaproteobacteria bacterium
AACCCCCGCACTGGCGCCACCATCAAGATCAAGGCCGCCAAGGTTCCGAAATTCCGTGCTGGCAAGGCGCTTAAAGATGCAGTAAACTGACGCCCTTTTGTTGCCGGGCCAGATAGGCGGTTTCCTTGTCTCTGGCGGCGAATAGGTGGTTGGGCCTTGCCGTTTTTCCCATAAGCTTTTAGGGTCGGGCGGCAAGGCCTTCGTCATCCGTATGGGTGCCTGGGGTGTCCGGGTGCTTAGCTCAGTTGGTAGAGCGTCGCCCTTACAAGGCGAATGTCGGGAGTTCGAGCCTCTCAGCACCCACCAGCCGGACTGCAATAGCTAATTCAGGAGTGGTAGTTCAGTCGGTTAGAATACCGGCCTGTCACGCCGGGGGTCGCGGGTTCGAGTCCCGTCCACTCCGCCAGAACGGAAGGCGAACGTAAGTTCGCCTTTTTCTTTCCCGCGCCGACATTATTCTGTAGGGGGGTGCCTTATGTTCGACATCGTCCACAAGCACAAGCGTATTGCCCAGATCGTTCTGGCGTTGGTTCTGCTGCCTTTTGCCTTTTTCGGCATCGAATCCTATATGCAGCAGGGAACGAGCACAGTTACGGTGGCCAAGGTGGGAGGCGGCAATATTTCCGATCAGGAATTCCGCCAAGCCATGCAGGAGTATCAGGAGCGGATTCAATCCCTGATGGGGGGGCGGGCTCCCGTGTCCCTGCTGGAGGCTCCGGAGGCCCGGTTCAATGTGCTCGATGGCTTGATCCAGCGGCGAGTGCTGGAGGAAAAAGCCCGAGGGCTAAAATTGAAGGTCGCCGATGCGCAGATCCGGGAAGCCATCCGGGCGACCCCCGCATTCCAAGACGAAGGAAAATTTTCCAATGCCCGTTACGAGGCGCTGCTCAAGGCCCAGCGCCTGACCCCCGTGGCTTTTGAAGCCAAAATCCGGGGGGAAATGGCGGTGCGTATCCTGCGCGGGATTTATGCCGACTCGGAGTTCGTGCCCAGGGCGGCATTGGAGCGATTGCTCAAATTGCGGACCGAGCGGCGAGAGGTGAGCGTCGCGGTCTGGTCTCCCGAGGCGTTTCTGACTGCCGCCCAGGTGGAGCCCAGCGAGGTCAAGGCGTACTACGACAGCCACCCTGCCGAGTTTCAGACCCCAGAACAGGTACGGCTGGAATATGTGCGGCTCTCCGCCGAGGAGCTGCTATCCCGGGTCTCGGTCAGTCCCCAGGAAATCAAGGAATTCGCGGCGGCTCAAAAGCCCCGCGAGGCAGCCGAGGAGCGGCGGGCCGCCCATATTTTGATCAGCGTGCCTCAAGGGGCCGGCGCCGAAGCCAAGGCCGCCGCCCGCAAACAAGCCGAGGAAATTTACCGCGAGGCAAGCCGTCGTCCGGAGGCCTTTGCCGATCTGGCGAAGGCCCGCTCTCAGGACCCGGGCAGCGCCGGCAAGGGCGGTGACTTGGGCTACTTCTCGCGGGAGGCGATGGTGAAGCCCTTCGCGGATGCGGTGTTCGGCATGAAAAAGGGAGAAATCGCCGGTCCCGTGGAGTCTCCCTTCGGATTTCACGTCATCAGGCTGGCCGATATCCGGCTGGCTCAAGTTGCCGGTCCGGAGCAGCGCCAAGCCGATGCCGAGGCGGAAATCAAAAAGCAAAAGGCCGCCAAGTTGTTTTCCGAGCAGGCCGAGCGCTTGAGCAATCTGGCCTACGAGCAATCCGACAGTTTGAAGCCCGCGGCGGAGGCTTTGCAACTGCCGCTGCAGCAGAGTCCATGGATTTCCCGAACCGGTGGTAAGGAGGCCGGCGCCCTGGCCAACCCCAAACTACTGGAAGCGGTGTTCTCCGAGGACATCCTCAAGGGCGGACGCAATACCGATGCCGTGGAAGTGGCTCCCGGAGTCTTGGTGGCCGCCCGGGTCGTGGAGCACAAAGCCGCCACCCTGCGTCCCCTGGAAGACGTGAAGGGGGATATCGAGAGGCGTTTAGCTCGCCGCCAGGCCGCGGCTTTGGCGGTCAAACAGGGCGAGGCGGCGCTGGCCGGGCTGCGCCGCGGGGAAACGGTCAAGGTCGATTGGTCGGCGGCTCGCTGGATCTCCCGGGATCAGCAAAGCGGTATGGAGCCGGAGGTGCTGCGGCAGGTCTTCAAGGGCGAAGACAAGAAGCTCCCGCTGTACGGGGGCACGGTGAATGCCCAGGGAGGCTTTAGCGTAGTGCGGGTCAGCCAAGTCGCCGAAGGGCAGCAGACGGATGCGGCCCAACGCCGGGAGTTGGCGCAATTGCTGAGAAACGCCTTCATCGAATCGAGCCGGGCCGTCTATGTTGCCGCACTCAAGGAGCGGGCCGATATCCAAGTCAACAAGGGCGCCCTGGAGCGCTCCGAGCGCTAGCGTTTGCCGCTCGCGGCGGCCGGGTGGCATTATTACCGGCGTTTCGATAAGGAACGTTCTCCATGAAAAGCAGCGAGATTCGCAGCAAGTTTCTCGAATTCTTCGAAAGCCGCGGGCACGTCGTCGTTCCCTCCAGCCCCCTGGTGCCGGCCCACGACGCCACCCTGCTGTTCACCAACGCCGGGATGGTGCAATTCAAGGACGTGTTCCTGGGACTGGATTCCCGCCCTTATGCGCGGGCCGCCAGTTCCCAGCGCTGCCTGCGGGCCGGCGGCAAGCACAACGATCTGGAAAACGTCGGCTATACCGCCCGCCATCACACGTTCTTCGAGATGCTGGGCAATTTCAGCTTCGGCGATTATTTCAAGCGCAACGCCATTCGCTACGGCTGGGAGCTGCTCACCGAGATCTTCAAGCTGCCGGCCGAGCGCTTGTGGGTCACGGTCTATGCCGAGGACGACGAAGCCGCCGATATTTGGCTGAACGAGATCGGCATCGCCCCGGATAAATTGGTTCGCATCGCCACCTCCGACAATTTCTGGCAAATGGGGGATACCGGACCCTGCGGTCCGTGCAGCGAAATCTTCTACGATCACGGCCCCCAGGTGGCGGGCGGTCCGCCGGGAAGCCCGGAGGCCGACGGCGACCGTTATATCGAAATTTGGAATCTGGTGTTCATGCAGTACAACCGCGACGAGGCGGGAGTCCTGCATCCCCTGCCCAAGCCGTCGGTAGATACCGGCATGGGGCTGGAGCGCATTGCCGCCGTGCTGCAAGGGGTCCATAGCAACTATCAGACCGATCTGTTCCAGGAGCTGATCCGGGCCGCCGCCCGGGCGACCGGGGCCGGCGACCTGAGCAGCAACTCCCTCAAGGTCATCGCCGACCACATCCGGGCTTGCAGCTTTCTTATCGCCGACGGAGTGATCCCCGCCAACGAAGGGCGGGGCTACGTGCTGCGCCGGATCATCCGCCGCGCCATCCGCCACGGCTACAAGCTGGGGCAAAAGCAGCCGTTCTTCCATCTGTTGGTGCCCGATTTGAGCCGGGCCATGGGAGAAGCCTATCCGGAACTGCCCGCTGC
>JAHFQX010000078.1 GCA_023259135.1 Betaproteobacteria bacterium
CCCCCTGTCGGCGGGAGATGCCGAGCTTGGAGCGCCTGAGCCGAGCGCTGGATGCTTCCCGGTTCGCGGTGGTCGGGTTATCGGTAGACGACGATTTGAATCTGCTCCGAGAGTTCATGGGGGAGCATGGAATCGGTTTTGCCATGTATTCGGATCCGGGGAGGCGGGTCTCGGAAGGCAAGCTTGGCGTCCGGGCCTATCCTATGACCTTCGTAGTGGGCCCGGACGGCGTTCTGCTAAGACGCATCATCGGGGAAAGGGAATGGGATAGCCCGGCGATGATGAGCTGGATCACCGAAATTCACCGCTCGCCCCCATCCCGTGCCGCGATTACCGCAGGTTATTGGTAGGCGCCGACGAACGACTGGGCGGCGGAATGTCCCTGGCGCGCGGCGCGCTGGATCCATTTCATCCCCTCTTCATGGCTTTGCACCACGCCTTTACCCGCCAAAAACATCAGGCCGAGATTGAACTGAGCTTCGGCATGACCTTGCAGGGCAGCCTTGAAATACCATTGGACGGCCTGCAAATCCGGATCGGGGTCCTTATGGGTACCCCAGCCGAAGGTGTACATTTGACCGAGGAAAAACTGGGCATCCGCGTTTCCCTGGTCTGCCGCTTTGCGAAACCAATCCAGAGCCACGGCGTCGTCTTCTTTTACGCCTAGGCCGAAGTGATACATCAACCCAAGCTTGAGTTGGGCGTCCGCATGTCCGGCGTTCGCCAGGGGCTTGAATGCTTCCAATGCCTTCGAATATTCGCCGGAATTGAGCTGCCTGACGCCGTCGGAGAAATCCGCGGCCGCGGCGTTGGCGACGATCCCCAACAACAGGGCGCTGTAGCAAAGTATGCGAATCAGCATGGGCGGCTCCTTCTTCGGCGTGGCATTGTCGAGCATTATAGGAGGGAGTGTTAGGTGGAACCCGCTCCGATCCAACTGCGTATCACGGTTCAACTTCAGGATTGGTATGGAAATACCTTGTGGAACTCTGATGCGGTCTGATCGTAGATTTTTGCTAATTCGGCGATCAGCGGTTCCAGGCCATTTCCACGTCCGGCCATCGCCTCCTGTTCGATGCGCTCGCAAACCCGAGCCACTTGGGCCGCTCCCAGGGTTAGGCTGGCTCCCTTCAGCTTGTGGGCCCACTGGGCAACGGCCTTGACATCCCCTTCCTGGCACAAGGAACGGATGGCCTGGAGGGTTCCAGGGCTCTGGTCCAGATAATCACGAATCAAGTTCTGCGCCAGGGACGGCTTGCCGGGCTCGTCCAGGGCGCTAAGCGAAGATAATCTCCTGGAATCCAGCAGCCCCCCCGCTGAGTCAAGGGCCATCGTCCTGGAATTTTTCGGCTTGCGCCCACTCCACCGTTCCAACACCCTCTGAATTTCAGCCGGAAGCACCGGCTTGGAGATATAGTCATCCATTCCGGCGGCCAGGCATTTTTCCCTATCCCCGAGCATGGCGTTGGCCGTCATGGCCACGACCACGGGGCGGTCGGCCGGAGGCCACTGAGCGATGATATGCCGGGTTGCCTCGATACCGTCCATCTCCGGCATCTGCACATCCATGAATATCAAATCGTAATGCCGCTGGCGCAGGGCATCCAGCACTTCCAGCCCATTGGCGGCGACATCCGCGATGTATCCCATCTTTTTCAAGATGGCGAGGGCCAGCTTCTGGTTGACGGAGCTGTCTTCGGCCACCAGGATGCGCAACGGAGTACGGGTCGCAAAAGAAGGGTCGGGGCTCCAGGCAGGGGGCGCCGCCGCATGGTGTCGTTCCTGGTGGGCCAGCAGATTCAGCAGCGCGTCAAGCAGTTGAGATTGCTTGATCGGCTTGGCCAGGATTCCGGAGAACAACAACGATGGGGGGTTGTGATCGGTGCTGGCGATGGATGACGAGAGCAGCAGCAGGGGCATGTCCGCCTTCGGCAGCAGATTGCGGATCCGGGCTCCCAACTCGTAGCCGTCGATTTCCGGCATATGCAGGTCGAGAATCGCCAGATCGAAGCGCTCGCCTTGCTGCAAGCGGCGCAGCGCGGCCCCGCCGCTTTGCTCGGCAATCACGGCGAGACCCCAACGCTCCCCTTGGCGCTCCAGAATAAGGAGGTTGGTGGGATTGTCATCCACCACCAGAATCCGCTTTCCGGCCAATTCCGGGTGGGCATTCGGAAGGAATGCCCCCGAGTTCGGCGATGCCGCCCGGCGCGTGGTGATCGTCAGGTAAAAAATCGAGCCTTTCCCCGGCTCGCTGGTCACCGATACCGTGCCGCCCATCATTTCGGCGAGTCGGGCCGAAATCACCAGGCCAAGGCCGGTGCCGCCGTATTTCCGGGTAGTGGAAGTATCTCCTTGAGAGAATGCCTTGAACAATCGGTCGAGCCTGTCCGCGGGAATACCGATCCCGGTGTCCCGCACGGCGATTCGGAGCACCAACCGGTCGTTTTCCTCCGATACCAGGGTGATGGTGACGTAAACCTCGCCTTGTTCAGTGAACTTGATGGCGTTGCTCACCAGATTGAGCAGAATCTGGCGCAGACGCGTCTCGTCGCCGATGATGTATGCGGGAACTCCTTCCTCTATCAAATAGAGCAGATCAAGATTTTTTTGCAGGGCTTGGTAAGCGAGCAGGTCGAAGGTTTCTTCGATGCACATCGAAAGTTCGCAGGGTTGCTCCTCGAGTTCTAGGTGTCCAGATTCGATCTTGGAGAAGTCCAGGATGTCGTTGATTACCGTCAGCAAGGCGTCACCGCTTACCCGGACGGTATTGACGTATTCCCGCTGCTCCGGGGTCAGGGGCGTATCCAGCAGCAACCCGGTCATGCCGATTACGGCGTTCATCGGGGTGCGTATCTCGTGGCTCATATTCGCCAGAAAATCCGCTTTGGCGCGGGCGGCCTGCAAGGCCTCTTCCCGCGTCGCCACAAGCTGCGCTTCGATGCGGTGGCGTTCCTCGATTTCCTCCTGCAGGGCGAGATTGGCCCGCGTCAGGCTCTCAGTGCGTTCCCGCACGCGGATTTCTAACTGCTGCCGCTCCTCGAGCAGCGCATTCTCGGCCCGCTTGCGCTCGGTAATGTCGCTGACGATGCCGATGAACAGCCGCTTGCCGCCGACCCACAGTTCCGAGACTCCCAGTTGGACCGGGAATATCGCTCCATCCTTGCGCTGCCCGGTGACTTCCCGGCCTATGCCGATGATTTTGGCGTGGCCGGTATTCAGATAATTGGCGATATATCGATCATGTTGGCTGCGGTACGGCTCGGCCATGATGAGGCTGATGTTTTGGCCGAGGGCTTCATCTTGGGAATATCCGAAGATGCGTTCCGCGGACCGGTTGAACGATTCGATCATGCCCTTTTCATTGATGGTAATGATGGCTTCCAAGGTGTTGTCGAGCACGGCTTGAACCCGTTCCGCGCTTTCCGCCGATTGACTCATGGCGCCGCGCAGGTCATGGGTCATGCGCCGGGCCAGAGTAACCGCATCCTCCTTGGTGCGGATCAGCGCCCTGAGCAGCGCGAACAGCAGGATGCTGATGAGGGTTCCGCTGCCGGCCAGGAAATATGGCTCGCTGCCTCTGGCCATCGCATCGAATGCCGGCAGGGAGCTGAATTCCAGAGCCCACGTTTGTCCTCCGAAATCAATCTTGTCGCGGGAGATGAACGCTGGTTCGTAACCGGGGGGGGTGGCGGGGTGCTCCGATACGAAAATTCTGGACTGGGGTTGGACGATGCCGCCCTGGAAGACGCTGATGCCGATGATCCGGGAGGTATCATCGGTAAAGCCGTTCATCAGGTCCTTGGCCCGGAACATGGTGTAGACGTAGCCGCGCAGCGCCCGCCGGCGTTCCGTCACGGATTGCGGCGAGGGGCCTTTTTCATAGACCGGCAGGAAGGCGAGGAATCCTTCCGTCGGCACGGCTTCCTGGAACAGCGGGGTTTTCCCGGACATGGCGAAATCGCCGGTGTCGCGGGCTTGCGCCATCGCGGCGCCACGGATGGGCTCCGAAAACTGATCGAATCCTTCGATTAGTTTGAACCGGTTCTGGTAGGGCTCCAGAAACACCACCGGAAAATATTCCGGGCGGTCTCCCTCCGGCCTGATGCGGAACTGAGCGGCGTATTGGGCTCCAATACGCCGCTCGAAAGCATCTTTTTGCGCCGCCGGCACCCGCTCCGCAAAACCGATTCCCAGCATTTCCCGGGACTGCCTGGAAATCCACAATTGGTGATTTACGTAGGCCCGCCACTCGCTACGGGTCACCTTGTCGGAGGCGGCGAACAGTCCTGCCCCCCCTCGCAGGACGAGTTCATGATCCCTCAGGCTCGCGAGAATTGCCGCCCGGATATGCTGGGTCTGGTAACCGAATGCGGCGGTCGCTCTCTGTGTCGCGACCTGGGTAGCC
>JAHFQX010000009.1 GCA_023259135.1 Betaproteobacteria bacterium
CCAGCAGGCGGTGCATTTCGCCGCCCAGGCGGTGGCGGCGGGGGACATGCACTACGCCATCGGCGCGGGGGTGGAGAGCATGACCCGTACGCCCATGTTTTCCGACATCATCCCGCCGGAGAGCCCGTTTTCCGGGTTTGACGCCCTCAATCCGGAACTGTTCAAAAAGCACAAACTGATTCACCAGGGAGAGAGCGCTGAGCGACTGGCGGACAAATGGGGTATCAGCCGCCGGGACGCGGACGATTTTTCCGTGGAGAGTCATCGTCGCGCCCATGCCGCGATTCAGCAGGGCCTGCACAAGGAATTGATCCCCACACCGGGTGTCGACGGCGCCGGCGGCGCCCTCGTCCTGAAGCAGGACGAAGGGGTGCGAGCGTTGGTGGATCCCCAGAAGATGGCAACTCTGGCCACGGTATTCCGCCCCAACGGCAACGGCGTGGTGACCGCCGGCAACTCCAGCCAGATTTCCGACGGTGCTTCCGCGGTGCTGGTGGCTAATAAAGACGTGGCGCTGGCCGACGGCTTCAAGCCCAGGGCCCGGTTCCTGGCCCGGGTGGCGGTGGGCTCCGACCCGACCATGCAGTTGGATGGCGTGATTCCCGCTACCCAGTTGGCATTGCGACGCGCCAAGATGACTCTGAAAGACGTAGACTGGGTGGAAATCAACGAAGCGTTTGCCACCGTGGTGCTGTCCTGGGCCAAGGAATTAAAAGCTGACATGAGCAAGGTCAACCCCTGGGGCGGCGCCATCGCCCACGGCCATCCGCTGGGCGGTACCGGCGGCGGGCTGATGGCCAAGATGCTGGCGGGGCTGACCGCCACCAACCAACAGGTGGGCTTGCAGGTGATGTGCATCGGCCACGGCATGGCTACCTGCACCATCGTCGAGCGCATCTGAATCCGACCGACTGAAAAATACCCATCACTTACCAGGGAGAATCATGGATATATCCAAAAGCACATTCCTCGTGACCGGCGGGGCCTCGGGTCTGGGAGGGGCCACGGTCCGCGTTCTGGCGGCGGCGGGCGCCAATGTGGTGATCGCCGATTTGAACCAGGAGTGGGGTGAAAAGCTGGCCCAGGAACTGGGCGCCAAGGCGCGTTTCCTTAAGACCGATGTGTCCAGCGAGGAGAGCGGCAGGGCCGCCGTGAATCTGGCGGTGCAGACTTTCGGCGGGGTGCAGGGTCTGGTGAATTGCGCCGGCATCGCCGTGGCGGAAAAAGTGCTGGGCAAGAACGGCCCCCATGCCTTGGCTTCTTTCACCAAGTGCATCACGGTGAACTTGATCGGCACCTTCAACATGTCCCGGCTGGCGGTGGAGGCCATGGCCAAGAACCCACCCAATGCCGAAGGCGAGCGTGGCGTTATCGTCAACACTGCCTCGGTGGCGGCCTTTGACGGACAAATCGGCCAGCCGGCCTATTCGGCATCCAAGGCCGGGGTGGTGGGCATGACGCTGCCCATGGCCCGGGAGCTGGCGAGTCTGGGCATCCGGGTGCTGACCATCGCTCCGGGAATTTTCGAGACCCCGATGATGGGCAGCATTTCCGAGGCGGCGCAGAAATCCCTGGGCGCCATGGTGCCGTTTCCTCCCCGGCTGGGGCGGCCCGCGGAATTCGCCGCGCTGTGCAAGCATATCGCCGAGAACGTCATGCTCAACGGCGAGACCATCCGACTGGACGGGGCGATTCGCCTCGCGCCGAAGTGATCGGCCGGTTTTGAATCAGGACGGGCACGAAGCGATTCGTGCCTTTTTTGCGTGAGGGGGAGTTCCATGGATCAAGCCTTTGTCCGCTACGGGTTCAGCGACGAGCAGTTGGCCAGCCTGGAGACAGTCTATGCTCCCGGCGTTGCGGCCGGCCAGGTGTTCGTGATTTCCGGCGCCGGCTCGGGGATGGGCCGCGCCATGAGTTATTTGTTCGCCCGGCTGGGGGGCGATGTGGTGCTGGCCGGTCGCAAGGAAGAATCGCTACGGGAAACCGAGCGGGGTCTATCCCGATTCGGCGGCCGCACATTGGTCATCCCCACCAACATCCGCGACGTCGATCAGGTGGCCAACCTAATGGATAAGGCATGGGAGACCTTTGGCCGGGTGGACGTGTTGATCAACAACGCTGGAGGCCAGTTTCCGCAGCCGGCCCTGGATTATTCGGTGAAGGGCTGGAACGCGGTGATCGACACCAACCTCAACGGCACGTGGTATATGATGCAGGCGGCGGCGCGGCGCTGGCGGGACCACGGCCAAGGCGGCAACATCGTCAACATCGTGGCGATCATCGACCGGGGCCTGCCCGGCTGCGCCCACACCTGCGCGGCGAGGGCCGGAGTGATCTATCTTTCCAAGACCGTGGCGGTGGAATGGGCGCCGCTGGGCATCCGGGTTAATTGCGTGGCTCCCGGCACCATCGCCACCGACGGCCTGAACGTATATTCCGAGGCGGCCCGCAACTTTTTCCTGCGGGCCTCCAACCCCATGAAGACTGCCGGCGATGCCCATGACATCGCCCAGGCCGCGGCTTATCTGGCCTTGCCTTCGGGCAAGTTCGTCACCGGAGAAGTGATTCCCGTGGATGGCGGACAGCGCATGTGGGGCAGCACCTTCACCATTCCCATTCCCGACTATTACAAGACCGACCCCTGACGGCGGGCCGCTTTTTGAAGATCACCGATATGAGCGCGGAAGCGCCCCGTTGGGGCTTGAGCGATGAAGAATTAATGCAGGCCGGCACGGTGTACGCGCCGGGCTTATTCGCCGGCAAAACGGTGCTGGTGTCGGGTGCCGGCAGCGGCATTGGCAAGGCCATCGCTTTCCTGTTCGCCCGGCTCGGCGCCCGGCTGGGGATTTGCGCTCGGGATGAGGCGAAGCTCAATGCCGTGGCCGAACAATTGCGGGAATTGGGCAGCCCGGAAGTATGGGTGAAGCCTATGACCATCCGCGACCCCGAGCAAGTGGCAGGGTTAATGGATGCGGTGTGGGACCGCTTTGGCGCCATCGACGCGCTGGTGAACAACGCCGGCGGACAATTTCCCCAGGCTGCCATCGACTTCACCGCCAAGGGCTGGAACGCGGTGATCGACACCAATTTGAACGGCACCTGGACCATGATGCAAAGCGCCGCCCGCCGTTGGCGCGACAAAGGCCAAGCCGGCAACATCGTCAACATTGTCGCCACTTTCCAGCGGGGCATGCCGGGAGTGGCGCACACTTGCGCGGCGCGGGCGGCGGTGACGTATCTGTCCAAGACGGTGGCGGTGGAATGGGCGCCCCATAATATCCGGGTGAACTGCGTCGCCCCCGGAGCCATCGCCAGCACCGGCTTCCGCCAATATCCCGCGGAAGCCGTAAAAACTTTCGGCGACGCCAATCCCATGAAGCGGGTGGGGACCACCCATGACATCGCCGAAGCGGTGGTCTATCTGGCGGCTCCGTCCGCCAAATTCATTACCGGGGAGCTGCTGACGGTGGACGGCGGCGGGGTGCTGTGGGGCGAGGCCTGGCCGACCGGCAAGCCGGATTATTTCAAAGTGGATCAGTAGCTACGGGGATCTTGCCCCGTCTTTTTTGAGGGAGAAATTATGAGCGCAACAGCGCCCCGCTGGGGTTGGACCGATGAACAGTTGGCGACAGCTCCGACGGTGTACGCGCCGGAGTTGTTCGCCGGCAAGACCGTGTTGGTTTCCGGGGCCGGCACCGGTATCGGCAAGGGCATCGCCTTTCTGCTGGCCCGGCTCGGCGCCGATTTGGTGCTGTGCGGCCGGCGCGCCGAATTGCTGGAGCAGACCCGGCAGGGCCTGCAACGCTTCGGCGGCCAAGTGCTGACCCTGCCCCTCAACATCCGGGAGCCGGAACGGGTGGCCGAGGCCATGGATCGGGTGTGGGAGACTTTCGGCAAGCTGGACGTGCTGGTGAACAACGCCGGCGGACAATTTCCCCGGCCCGCCATCGACCTGACCGTGAATGGTTGGAACGCGGTGATCGACACCAACTTGAACGGTACCTGGACCATGATGCAAAGCGCGGCGCGCCATTGGCGGGATCATGGCCAGAGTGGCAACATCGTCAATATCGTACTGGTGGTGGAGCGGGGTACCCCCGGCGCCGCCCACACGGGGGCCGCCCGGGCGGGGGTGATCGCCTTGAGCAAGACGGTGGCCGTGGAATGGGCGCCGTTGGGGATCCGGGTGAATTGCATCGCTCCCGGCACCATCGAGACCGATGCCTTCCGTTATTACCCGCCCGAGGCCAGCGCCAATTTCCACTTGTCCAATCCCATGAAGCATACCGGGGACGTGCAGGACATCGCCGAGGCCGTGGCCTATTTGGCGGCTCCCTCCGGCAAATTCATCACTGGCGAAGTGCTGGCGGTCGACGGCGGGCTGCGCATGTGGGGAGAGTGCTGGGTGACCGCCAAGCCGGATTATTTCAAGGTCTGAAATTGAGTTTTCTAAGGAGGAAGCCATGGATGATATCTACATCATCGGCGTTGGCATGACGCCCTTCGGCAAGCATGCCGCGCTGTCCGTCAAGGATCTGACCCGGCAGGCCGTGGCAGCCGCGCTGCAAGATGCCGGCGCCTTTCGGGAGAATATCGGCGCCGCCTACTTCGGCAACGCCGGGCAAGGGGCGCTGGAGGGCCAGTTCATGGTGCCGGGGGAAATTGCGCTGCGGGATGCCGGCTTTGAGACCATCCCGGTGATCAACGTGGAGAATGCCTGTGCCTCGGCCAGCACCGCGCTGCATCAGGCTTGCGCCCATGTGAAAGCCGGGCTGTCGGAAGTGGCGTTGGCGGTGGGGGCGGAAAAGATGTTCGTGGAGGACCGCGCCAGAATGTTCGGGGTGTTCGATGGCGCCTGGGACGTGCACCGTTGGCGGGCCAACCTGGATGCGCTGTGGAGCCTGGCCGAAGATTTTCCGCTGCCCCCCGAGGCGCTGGCGGATACCGGCCAGCGCAGCGTGTTCATGGACGTGTACGCCAGCCTGTCCCGCTATCACATGAAATCCTTCGGCAGCACACAGCGGCAATTGGCGGCGGTGGCGGCCAAGAATCATTTCCACAGCAGCATGAATCCCCTGTCCCAATACCGCAACACCCTGACGGTCGAGGAGGTGCTCCAGGCCCGGCTGGTCTCCTGGCCCTTGACCCTGCCCATGTGCGCCCCCATCAGCGACGGCGCCGCCGCCGCCATCGTCTGCCACAAGAGCGCCCTGTCGCGTTTCGATGCCAAGCGGGCGGTGCGGGTGGCGGCCAGCGTCCTGGCCTCCGGCTCCAACCGCAAGGCCGAGGAGTGGGACAAGCATTTATGCCGCATCGCCGCCCTCAAGGCCTACCACGAAGCGGCAGTGGGGCCGGAGGATATGTCGGTGGCGGAAGTCCATGACGCCACGGCTTTCGCGGAGATTCTGCAAACCGAGAACCTGGGCTTCTGCGCTTTCGGCGAAGGCGGCGTGTTGGCCGAACGGGGCGAGACCAAGCTGGGCGGCCGCATCCCCATCAACGTTTCCGGCGGGCTCGAATCCAAGGGCCACCCCATCGGCGCGACCGGCCTGGGGCAAGTGTTCGAGTTGGCGACCCAATTGCGGGGCGAAGCCGGCGAGCGGCAGGTGGTGGGAGCCCGTTTCGCCATCGCCGAGAATGGCGGCGGGTTTCACGGTTTCGAGGAGGCCGCGGCCTGCATCACCATTCTGGCGGCGCCGGGAAAGGCGTGAACCATGCGGCTCATCGACTTTTTCGATCGCGGCGCGGCGCTCTACCCGGAGCGAGTGTGCCTGCACGACGGAACCCACGGCATCCGCTATCGGGAGGTCGAGCAGGCCACTCACCGCATCGGCCGCGGGCTGCTGGCCGGCAGCCTCAAGCCCGGCGCCAAAGCCTCGGTCTACAGCCCCAACGATCCGCGAGCCTTCGAGGCGGTACTGGGCATCCTGCGGGCCGGCATCACCTGGCTGCCGCTGAACGCCCGTAATACGGTGGAAGAGAACGGCTACATCCTCAACGCCAACGAGTGCGAGTTCCTGTTCTACCACAGCTCCTTCGAGACCGAGGTGGAGCGCATTCGTGCGGAGGTGCCGGGCTTGAAGGGGTGGGTGTGCCTGGATCGGCCCACGGCTCAGGGCCTCGCCCTGGAAGCCTGGATGGCCGAGCACTCCGCCGAGCCCCTGGACATTCCCCAAGCCCCCGATGCGGTGGCGGCGATTCTGTCCACCGGCGGCACTACCGGCAAGCCCAAGGGCGTGATGCTCACCCATCTAAATTTCGAGACCATGTCAGCCAGTTTCCTGGCCTGCATGCCCATCGAGGAGCCGCCGGTCTATCTGGTGGCGGCCCCCATGACCCACGCCGCCGGCGTGACGGCTTTTCCGCTGATGGCTTGCGGGGCCACCAACGTGATTCTGCCCAAGGTGGAGGCCGGCCTGATCCTGGAGGCCATCGACAGATTCCGGGTGTCCCACTTGTTCCTGCCGCCCACCGTGATCTACATGCTGTTGAGCCACCCCAAGCTCAAGGATTACGATTATTCCTCCCTCAAGAATTTTCTCTATGCCGCCGCCCCCATGTCGGTGGACAAGCTCAAGCAGGCGATCGAGGTGTTCGGCCCGGTGATGACCCAGACCTTCGGTCAGGCCGAATCCCCGATGATCTGCACTTTCTTCGGTCCCCGCGAGCACCTGGGAGTGGATGACCGGCGGCTGGCCTCCTGCGGCCGGCCCACCCCTTTCACCCAAGTTGCCATCATGGACGACGCCGGCAAGCTGTTGCCCCCCGAGCAACCGGGAGAGATCGTGGTGCGGGGCAACCTGGTGATGAAAGGCTATTACAAAAATCCGGAGGCCACCGCCGAGGTCTCCAAGTTCGGCTGGCACCATACCGGCGACGTCGGCTATCGGGACGCCGAGGACTATTTCTACATCGTCGACCGCAAGAAAGACATGATCATCAGCGGCGGCTTCAACATCTATCCCAGCGAGATCGAGCAGGTGCTGTGGTCCCACCCGGCGGTGCAGGATTGCGCGGTGATCGGCGTACCCGACGAAAAATGGGGAGAAGCGGTGAAGGCGATCGTGGAGCCCAAGCCCGGACAAAACCCCACCGAGGCGGAACTCATCGCCTACTGCAAGGAGCGGCTGGGCGGCATGAAAGCCCCCAAGTCCGTGGAATTTATCGAGCAACTTCCCCGCAGCGCCGTCGGCAAGGTGCTCAAGAAAGAGCTACGCCTTAAGTACTGGGAGGGGCGCAGCCGGGTCGTCTAACCGCCCCACGGCCCGCTCCGGAATCTGGAAAAGACCAGCAAGGGGGCGGGTTTCCGGACGCTAGCCGGGGATTGATGGCGCCCATGGGGGAACTGCGTGAAAAACAGTGGGATAATCAGCCTGGACATGCTCATCACGCTTGCAGCGCGTGTGGGGCAAAAGCCCAGTCTCGTGTTGCAAGCAGCCTAAGAGGGGCGTCCAGAATTTTCACATATATCATGTCTGACCCCCATGGCAGGGCGGGTAGGCGTGGGCCTGCCACCCTGCGTTAGCGGTGCTGGCTTTTCGCAACCAGCCAAGGAGACAACCTCATGAGCGACACTATCTTTACCCGCTTGCTCAAAGGCGAGCTGCCCTGCGCCAAAGTCTACGAGGACGAAAGGGTCTTCGCCTTCATGGACGCCGGGCAGGTCAATCCCGGCCACGTCATCGTCGCCACCAAGGCCCCCTACCCGACCCTGATGGATGCCAGCGACGAGGACGCCGCCGCGCTGATGACGGCGGCGGCGAGGATAGCCCGAGCCGTTGACGTGGCCTTCACGCCGGAGGGGATCACCATCCTTCAGGCCAACCGCCCGGCGGCCTTCCAGACCGTCCTCCACCTTCACCTGCACGTCCTGCCCCGGCACAGTGGCGACGGGGTGGACCTCACTTGGCCGCGCAAGGAGCCGGATATGGCGACGCTCAAGGAGTTGGCGGCGAAGATCCGGGTGGAGTAAGCCCAAAGAACGGGTTTCGACGCGGATCTCGATCAGAACTGCCGATGGCGCGGAAAAGCCCAGGTCGGCGAGGGGGTGCCGTCCACCATCGTCAGCACGCCGTTCCGGGGGACCGTGCCGGATAACTCACGGCGCTCGGCGATGCTCCAGGTCATCGCCATAAGCGGCTCCGGCGGCGGATTGATCGATTTAATGCATGCCGTGGCCCGCGGCCGCGGTGATGTCCCGGACCTCGGCCGAGACTTCGACGGATTCCGGTTTACCGGATTTGTCCTCGAAGCGCAGGGTCAAGGGCACTTTTTCTCCGGCGGCCAGGGGCCGTTTTAAATCCAGCAGCATGACATGATGGCCGCCGGGCGCGAGGGCCACGGCCTTGCCCGCGGGCAGGGAGATTTTCTTGACGGGGCGCATTTTCATGATGCCGCCCTCCATGCGGGTGGCGTGGATCTCGGTGGCCCCCGCCACCGGGCTGGTGACGGATAGCAGGACAGCATCCTGCTCGCTGCGCAGTTCCATGTAGGCCCCGGTGATTTTTTGGGCAGGGACCGTGCTGCGCACCCAGGGGTTTTTCACTTCCAGCCCCGCCGCCGTGGCTGACAGGGCCGCCCAGCAGAGCGTGACGCCGAGGACGAGCCGCCGGGCGCTTTGCGGGATGGGGGTTTGCAGTCGTTGTGTCGGTTTCATGATGATGGCCATTGAGGAGTTGAGGAGAAAGTGGGAAATGTTTTGGAGAAGGGCGAGTTAACTCCATCCTCCAAGATTGTCCAGGCAAATGTGATAAAGCGCCTCGATCCATTCGGGGTTTTCGTTAAGGCAGGGGATATAGCCGAATTCCTTGCCCCCCGCGGTCATAAAGGTCGCTTTCCCTTCGAGGGCGATCTCTTCCAGGGTTTCCAGGCAATCGCCGGCGAAGCCGGGGCAGACGACATCGACCCGGGCGATGCCTTGTTCCGCCAATTTCCGCAAGCTGGCGTCGGTATGGGGCGACAGCCAGCGAGCCGCTCCGAAGCGGGATTGATAAGCGATGCGGTACTCGGAAGCCGCTAGCCCCAGGGCCTGAGCGAGAAGGGCTGCGGTCGTCTCGCATTGCTCCCGGTAAGGGTCGCCGCGCCGTACCGCGGCTTCCGGCAGGCCGTGGAAACTCATCACCAGCACCTCGCCCCGGCCGTTTTGTTCCTGGTAGCGTCGTACGCTGGCCGCCAAGGCGGCGATGTAGCGGGGATGGTCGTGGTAGGGGCCGGTGATGCGCAATCCCGGCAGCCGCCTGCGGCCCGCCAGGGCGTGGAACACCGCATCGCCAGCGCTGCCGGTGGTGCTCCCCGCGTATTGGGGATAAAGGGGCAGCACCAGGATATTACGGCGGCCTTCCTGTAGCAGTTTTTCCAAGGTGTCCGCCACCGAAGGAGGGCCATAGCGCATCGCGTAGGCCACCCGAGGCGCGGGCTTGCCGCGCTCGCCGAGGAGTCCTTGCAACAGCTTGGCTTGGTGCTCGGTATGGACCCGCAGGGGAGAGCCTTCGGTCATCCAGATCTGGGCGTATTTGGTCGCCGATTTTCTGGAACGCAGCGGCAGCACGATGCCCCGCAGGATCGGTTGCCACAGCAGCGGCGGCAGTTCGACCACCCGGCGGTCGCTGAGGAATTCCCCGAGATAGCGGCGTACCGCTTTCGGATCGGGCGCTTCCGGGGTGCCCAAGTTGATGAGCAGTATCCCGATGCCGGAGCCGGCCGCAACAGGCTGGGGAGGCGGAACAGCAGGGGTTGTGGAGTCCAAATGGAATGGCCGCCGGCGAGCGGCAGAGCTTAGCTCTGCTGGTGGGACAGGGCGCTGGAAAGCAGCTTGGCGGTGATATCGACGATGGGAATGATCCGCTCATAGGCCATGCGGGTGGGGCCCACCACCCCCAAGGTTCCCACTACCTGACCGTTGACTTCGTAGGGTGCGGTGACCACGCTGCATTCGTCCAGGGGTACGATTCCCGATTCCTCGCCGATGAAGATTTTGACCCCGGCGCCGCGGCTGGCCGTATCCAGCAACTGCACCAGCCCGGTTCTTTGCTCAAACAATTCAAACAACTCCCGCAAGCGGGCCATGTTGGAGGACAGGTCTTCGATTTTGAGCAGATTACTTTCCCCCGAGAGCACATAATCGTCGGCGGATTCCGCCATGGCCTGGCTCCCGGCCTCCATGGCGGCACTCATCAACTGGATCATGCTCTCTTGCAGTTGCCGGAGTTCCCCTTGGACTCGTTGCCGGATGTCCTGAAAGGTCAAACCGACGTAATTCTGGTTTAGGAAATTGGCGGCCTGGGTGAGTTCGGAGGAGGAGTAGGCCTTGTCGGTGAGCAAGATGCGGTTCTGCACGTCGCCTTCGGGGGTGACGATGATGAGCAGCACCCGCTTTGCCGATAGGCTGAAGAATTCGATATGGTGAAAGGCCGCGTCCCGCCGCCGGGGAGCCACCACGACCCCGGCGAAGCGGGTGAGGTCGGACAGCAGGTGCGAAGTCGCCGCCATCAGTTTCTGGGTGTTCTCGGCGTGGAACTGCCCTTCCATCTCGTGAATTTCCCGAGAGTTGAGGGGTTTTACGGTGAGCAGGGTATCGACGAAGAAGCGGTAGCCCCGGGGAGTGGGCACGCGGCCAGCGGAGGTGTGGGGGCTGGCGACGAAGCCTATTTCCTCCAGGTCGGCCATGATATTGCGGATGGTGGCGGGGCTCAGATCCAGGCCGGAGTGCTTGGAAAGGGACCGGGAACCTACCGGCTGGCCTTCCGAGATATGCCGCTCCACCAGGGTCTTGAGCAGAACCCGCGCTCTTTCAGTCAGCATGGGGTTCATTCTACACAAAATGCCCGGCCACGCGGGGTTCCAGTCTTTGGCGGCGTGACCCGTTGCTTGGGTTGATTTATGTCAATCTGCGCCGGGCAGTCAGCGACTATGATAAATTAACATTGTCGCAAAAACCAAGGCACCTAGCGTCATCATGAGGAGATACCATGTTCAAGCATATTTTGATTCCCACCGACGGCTCCGAGCTTTCCGGGATGGCCGTGAGCAAGGGGGTTGTCTTCGCCAAATCCATCGGCGCCCGCATTACCATCCTCCATGTGATGCCGGAGTTTCACCAGATGCCTTATTACGAAGGCTCGGCCTTCATCGACGGGGGATTGGAGCAGAAATTCAAGGCCGAAGCCCAGACCCGCGCCGACGGTTATCTCGCGGCGGCCAAAAAGACCGCGGATGCCGCGGGGGTGGCTTGCGACGGGCTGGCGGTGACCCACGATCAAGCCTATCGGGCCATCATCGAAACGGCCCAGGGGCGGGGTTGTGATCTGGTATTGATGGCCTCCCACGGCCGGCGCGGCTTGAATGGATTGCTGCTGGGCAGCGAGACCAGCAAGGTGCTGACCCACGCGAAAATTCCCGTGCTGGTATACCGCTAAACCTTGGGGCGAATAGCCCGAACCCGAAACTCGGGACCCGGAACCGTCAAACGTACCGAGTCGGGTCGGGAACACCGGCGGCAACAAAGCCGGCCCGCCGCAACCGGCAGGCGTCGCAACGACCGCAAGCCAAGCCCGCGTCGGTGGCTTGGTAACACGACACGGTGGCGGCGAAATCCACTCCCAGTTCATGTCCTTTACGGATGATCTCGGCTTTGGAGAGGGTCAGCAGAGGGGCGTGAATCCTGAAACGCCGGCCTTCCACCGCGGCCTTGGTGGCCAGGTTGGCCATGTTCTCGAAAGCCGCCAGATATTCGGGTCGGCAATCCGGGTAGCCTGAGTAGTCCACGGCATTGGCGCCGATGAAGCTGTCCGCCGCTCCCAGCGCCTCGGCCCAAGCCAGGGCCAGCGACAATAAAATTGTGTTGCGGGCGGGAACGTAGGTCACCGGGATGCCGTCTGTGGCTTCGGTGGGGACGGCGATGCTCGGGTCGGTGAGGGCCGAGCCGCCGAAGCCGGCCAGATCCAGGCTGAAGATTCGGTGCTCGGCCACATCCAGGGAGCGGGCCAATTCGGCCGCGGCCCGCAGCTCGGCTCGATGCCGCTGGCCATAATTAATGGTGAGGGCGTGATTCCGGAAGCCGGCGCCGCGGGCTATCGCCAGGGTCGTGGCGGAATCCAGCCCACCGGATAACAGAACAACCGCTTTGGCCATCAGCTATCGAGGACCGCCGGAGCGGCCGAAACGGGAAGCAAATCGTTCGGATCGAGCCCGTCGCAGCCTGTCATTCCCCGCTCAGGGCTTCAACACCGCCAGCCGCTGCTTGGCTTTGTCGGCGGCTTCGCTGGTGGGGTGCTTGGCGACGATTTCCTCCAGGGTTTTACGGCTGGCGCCGATATTGCCCAGTTCCAGCAGGGCGCTGGCCATGTTGAGCTTGGCGTCGGGAACTTTCGGACTGTCGGGATAGCCGGCGATGAGCTTCTGGTGGCTGGCAATAGCGCTCTTATAGTCCTTGAGGTGGTACTGGGATTCCCCGATCCAGTATTGGGCTGCGGCGGCTAGAGTGCTCTTGGGATAGGCCGCGAGGAATTTCTGAAAGGCCGCTGCCGCGCCTTTGTAATTGCCGGTTTTGCGCAGTTCCTGGGCGGCTTCGTAGGCTTTGGTTTCATCGGTCGGGGGAGCGGGCTCGGCCGCGGTGGCAGCCACCGTAGCCGCAGCGGCCGCATCTTCAAGACGGCGCAGACGCGTATCGAGATCGACGTAGAAGTCCTTTTGACGTTTTTCGGCCGTCGCGATGCCGTTTTGCAGCACTTCCAACTGGCCTTGCAAGCGGTTGATTTCGGCGCTTAGCGCCTCGATCTGGTTGAACAGGCTCAGCAGCCGCTGGTTGAGGGCGTCCTCGGTTTTGCCGATGCGGGCCAAGGTGTCCCGGTGCTGAGTCTCCAGCCGCTCGATACGCTGCTGCTGCTCGACGATGCGCTGCCGGGCGACATCGTCATCGAACAGCCCCGCCACGGCGGGAGCGGCTCCGAGCAGCAGCAGCGCGGCCAGGAAACGGCGCGGCATGGCTTATTCCCCGGCGTAAACGATGTCGGAGCGGCGATTCTGGGCCCAGGCCGCCTCGTCGTGGCCTTCGGCCTTGGGCTTTTCTTCGCCAAAGCTGACGGCCTCAATTTGGTTTTCGGTCACCCCCAGCACCATCAAAGCGCGTCTGACGCCATCGGCGCGGCGCTGCCCTAGGGCCAGGTTATATTCCCGGCTGCCGCGTTCGTCGCAGTTGCCTTGGATGATGATTTTGGAATTTTTGTTTTCCAGAAGATATTTGGCATGGGCCTGGAGCAGGGGCTGGTACTCATCCTTGATGGCGTGGCTGTCCAGGTCGTAGTAGATGCTGCGCTTGGAAAGGATGTTGGCCGGGTCTTTCAAGGGGTTGCTCAAGGGAGTCTGGGCCACCGGACTGGCTTGAGCAGGGGCCGTGGTGGCCTGGGGAGCCGTCGGCGCAGCCGTCGGGGTACGGTCTTCCACCGCGGCTTTGGGAGTGTCTTTGGTTTCTTGGCCGGCGCAGGCGGCCAGCAGCAACACGGCGGCGATGGGAAATGAGCGATATACGGCGGCGCGGAGGGCAGGCTTCATTATGATGGCTCCTTAATGGTTGGAAGACTTAAAACAGACCAGCGGCATGCTCAAGGGTTCCGTGGCAGAGGTCCCCAGGCCGGTTCCCGCACGTCTCCGCTGCTGGCGGTCAGTCGCTGCTTGACCCGGCCGTCGCTGGATACCGCGGCGAGCACGCCGCGGCCGCGAAGCTCGCTGGCATAGAGGATAATCTTGCCGTTGGGGGCGAAGCTGGGGGATTCATCCAGGGATCCATCGGTGAGCAACTGAACTTGCCGGCTGGCGATATCCTGGACGGCCACTTGGAAACGGCCGTTGTTGCGCTGAATGAAGGCGAAGGATTTGCCGTCGGGACTCACCCGGGGCGAGGCATTGTAGCTGCCTTCGAAGGTCAGCCGCTCGGCCGGGCCGCCCGCTGCGGAGATGCGGTAAATTTGCGGACTGCCGCCCCGATCGGAAGTGAAATAAATCCACTGGCCGTCCGGGGAGAAGGACGGCTCGGTATCGATTCCCGGGCTTTGGGCCAAGCGCTGCACTCCTTTGCCGTCGGCGCCCACCAGATAGAGTTGGGAACCGCCGTCCTTGCTGAGCACCACCGCCAGCCGCTTGCCGTCCGGAGCCCAGGCGGGGGCGCTGTTGCTGCCGCGGAATTCCGCCACCGCCAGCCGTTGTCCGGTGAGCAGCGATTGCACATAGACCACCGGTTTTTTGGCTTCGAAGGAAACATAGGCCAGGTGCGCGCCATCGGGAGACCAGGCCGGGGAAATGATGGGCTCGTTGGAATTCACCACGGACCGGGGGTTGAAGCCGTCGGCGTCCGCCACCTCCAGGGTGAAGCGGCGACCTTGCTTAACCACGTAGGCGATCTTGGTGCTGAACACGCCCCGGTCGCCGGTGAGCTTTTCGTACACTTCATCGGCGATGCGGTGGGCGGCGGTCCGCAGTTGCGCGGGGGTGACGGTGTAGCTGACTCCGGCCAGGGAAGTTTGCTTGGCGACATCGAACAACCGGAAGCGCACTTCCAGGCGGCCGTCGGGTCGCTGGGTGACGCCGCCCGCTACCAGGGCCTCCGCTCCCCGCCCGCGCCAATCCCCCCAATTCACCACCTGGGGCTCGGGAGGCACCGGATTGTCGCCGGTATCCAGGGTCTTGAATAGCCCGGTGCGGGCCAAGTCGGCGCGGATCACCCCTGCCAGACCTGGGGGAGTGCCGCCGTCCCCCACGAAAGCAGTGACCGCCACCGGAATCTGGTTGGCCCCGCCGCCCACGATCTCGATGGTGAGAGCGGCCGATGCGGCCGACGGCAGCATCGCCAAGAACAGAGCGGTCGACGCGGCGCGGCGTATCCGGGAAAGCAGACTACGAATCATGGCGGGTAATCATATCACTACTGTTGGAGGATCAACTTTGTGGGCGGAATTGCAGCACCAGTTCCCTGAAGCGTGGGAACAGCGCCGGATCGGGAGGCAATGGCAACGGCTGGGCCTTGTAAATGGCGCGTTCGACGGCGGCGTCGTAAGCCGGAGAGCCGCTGCTTTTGACGAGTTTCGCGCTCAATACATCGCCGCCGGGGAGCAGGGTGACCTGGTATTCCGCCTGGGGATTACCGGTCAGATCGGGGGGGATGATCGTGAAGCGGTGAATCTTGGCCTGGATGCGGGCCTTGTAGTCGTTCTCGATGCGGCTTTGGGTGGCTTGGCGAGCCTCTTGCTGGCGCCGCGCCGCGTCTTCCAAATCTTTCCTGGCGGCGGCTTCCCGGGCTTGCTGGGCGGCGATGCGCTGTTTTTCTTCTTGTTTGCGTTTTTCCTCCTCGGCTTTTTTGCGCTGGGCCTGTTGTTTGGTCTGTTCCTCGCGCTGCCGCTGCTCCGCTTCCTGTTTGGCCTTGAGGGCGATGTCGGGGCGCGGGGCGGGAGCCGGCTCGGCGGCCTTGGGCGGGTTTTTTTTGAGGGGGGGCGGCTCCGGCTCGGCTGCCGGAGTAGAGGCAGGCCGGGCGGGCAGGCTTTGCCACACCGCCACTTCCATGATTTGCGGCGGCTTGCGCTGCCAAGAAACGCCGAAGGCCAGGAAAATGAAAAACAGGATATGCACCGACAAGGCTAGCAGCCCGGCCCGGACTTGCCCCGGCTTGGCGCGGCTCACTTGGCCCCCGGCTTGACCAATAGGCCCACTTTCTTGATTTGCTCCTTGTGCAGCAGGTCCATGATTTCCATCACCGCTTGATAGCGGACATTCTTGTCGGCGCTGATGACCACCGGCTGGTTGGGATTCTGCGTTTGTTTCTGGCGCACCAGCCGGGCCAGTTCCTGGCGGGTGACAGCGCGTTCCTCCCCTCCCGGATCCCGCAGCGCCAGGGCGGCGTCGTTGCGGATCAGCACTTCCAGCGGCGCCACCGGCGGCGCCGGAGATTGGCCAATCTCCGGCAGATCCACCTGGCCGGGTTGGATGAGGGGCGCGGTCACCATGAAAATCACCAGCAGCACCAACATCACGTCGATGTAGGGCACCACGTTGATCTGATTCATGAGGCGCCGGGAGGCGCGACGCTCCGGCATTATGACGGCCGTACCTGCCGTTGCAGAATATTGGAGAATTCTTCCATGAAGCTTTCGAAGCGGATCGCCAGCCGGTTGATGTCGTAGGCGTAGCGGTTGTACGCCACCACCGCCGGAATGGCGGCGAACAGTCCCATGGCGGTGGCCACTAGGGCCTCGGCGATGCCGGGAGCCACATGGGCCAGGGTGGCTTGGCCGACGTTGGCCAGCCCGCGGAAGGCGTTCATGATGCCCCACACCGTGCCGAACAACCCGACATAGGGACTCACCGACCCGACCGAGGCGAGAAAGGACAAGTGAGATTCGAGGCGGTCCATTTCCCGCTGGAAAGTGGCTCGCATGGCCCGCCGGGTGCCGTCCATGACGATGCTGACATCCAGGCTGGGCTGGCGGCGCAGCTTGAGGTACTCCCGGAAGCCGGATTCGAAGATGCGGGCCAGGCTGCCCGCCGGGTCCTGGCTGCCGGGGGCCCTTTCGTACAACTGGGTCAGGTCCGAGCCGCTCCAGAAATCTTTCTCGAAGGCTTCCGCGTGAAGGCGGGTGGCGCGAATGGAAAACAGCTTGAAGAAGATGCCCCACCAGGACATGAAGGACACCGCCAGCAGGAGGGCCATCACCAACTGCACCAGCACGCTGGCGTTGACGATCATGCTGACGATGGATAAATCTTGGGTGACTTCCATGCTGCTCCTAGCGAAAAAAAAGTTCTTGCAGCGCCTGGGGAATCCGGCTCAGGCGGAAACTTTTGGCGTCCACCGGCGCAACCTTGACCTGGGCCCGCAGCAATAATTCGTCAGCCCGGCGAATTTGCTGGACGAAGCTCAACGATACCGGGGTGGCCTCCGCAGGGCGGACGCTGACCGACAGCAGATCGTCCATGGTGGCGGGCTTGCGGTATTCCACCGACAAGGAGCGTACCGGAAACAACAAGCCGAATTGCCGCACCAGGGCATGATGGCCGTAGCCCAGGGCTCGGAGCCAATCGCTGCGGGCCCGTTCCAGGTAATCCAAATACACCGAATGGTAAACCACGCCGGCCAGATCGGTATCCTGGTAATAGACCCGGACCGGAATGACGAATTCCGCATCCCGGGAAGGGAGGGGGACAGTGTGTGCCGCTGGGTGGGTCAGTTTAGGGCTCCCACAGGTCGGGTTGGCCCGTGGCCGGCAGAGCCAAGCCGAAATGACGGTAAGCGGCGGGGGTGGCCATGCGGCCCCGGGGGGTGCGCTGTAAATAACCTTGCTGGATGAGGTAGGGCTCCAGCACGTCCTCGATGGTATCCCGGGCTTCGCCGATGGCCGCCGCCAGGTTGTCCAAACCGACCGGCCCGCCGGAGAAACGCTCCAGCACGGCCAGCAGCAGTTTGCGGTCCATGACGTCGAACCCCAGGGGGTCGACCTCCAGCATGGCCAGGGCGGCGTCCGCGATCATCCGATCGATGCGGCCGTCGGCCTTGACCTGGGCGTAGTCCCGCACCCGGCGCAGCAGCCGGTTGGCGATGCGCGGCGTGCCTCGGGAGCGGGCGGCGATTTCCCGTGAGCCCTCGTCCGACAGGGCGACTTGCAGCAATTGGGCGGAACGTTCCACGATGCGTCCCAGTTCTTCCTGGGAATAAAACTCCAGCCGGGCGGTGATGCCGAAACGATCCCGCAGCGGACTGGTCAGCATGCCGGCGCGGGTGGTGGCGCCCACCAGGGTGAAGGGCGGCAAGTCCAGCTTGATGGAGCGAGCGGCGGGGCCTTCGCCGATCATGATGTCCAGTTGGAAATCTTCCAGGGCGGGGTAGAGAATTTCCTCCACCACCGGGCTCAAGCGGTGAATCTCGTCGATGAACAGCACGTCCCGGGATTCCAGGTTGGTGAGCAACGCCGCCAGGTCACCGGGCCGCTCCAGCACCGGGCCCGAGGTGTGGCGCAGATTGACGCCCATTTCCCGCGCCAGAATGTGGGCCAGGGTGGTCTTGCCCAAGCCTGGCGGGCCGAACAGCAGCACGTGGTCGAGGGCTTCGCCCCGCTGCCGGGCGGCGGTGATAAAAATATCCAGTTGCTCGCGGATTTTTTCCTGGCCCACGTAATCGGCTAGCCGCTGGGGGCGCAGAGCCCGCTCCAGGGCTTCCTCCTGGTCGGAGAGGGGGGCTCCGGCGACCAGCCGGTCAGCGTCGATCATGATTCTGGTGGCCGATTCTAGTGACCCTTTAGCGGTCATTGCATCTGGGCTATCGGAGCACAGGGGTCATGGAAAAGGGCGGTCATCCTTTGGACAGCAGTTTGAGGGCTTGGCGGATGCCTTCGTCCACCGGAGCCGCGGGCGGCAACTGGCCTACCGCCCAGCCGGCTTCCTTGGGATTATAGCCCAAGGCCAGCAAGGCGCTCAGGATGTCGCCCGGGCTGCTCCCGGCTGCGGCCGGAGCGAGCGTGGCGCCGCCCGCCGGTAATTTATCCTTAAGCTCCAGCAACAGCCGCTCGGCGGTCTTTTTGCCGATGCCGGGAATTCGGGTGAAGCGTCCGCTGTCTTGAATGGCGACGGCCTGGCCCAGTTCGGCGACGCTCAAACCCGACAACACCGCCAGAGCGGTACGGGCGCCTACCCCGCTGATCTTGGTGAGCAGCCGAAAGGCTTCCCGCTCTTGCAAGGTGCCGAAGCCGAACAGTTGGTGAGCGTCTTCCCGGACCAGCAGATGGGTGTGGAGCGTCACCGTTTCTCCCGTGGCCGGAAGTTGGTAGAGGGTGCTCATGGGCACGTCTACCTCGTAGCCCACGCCGCCCACGTCCACCAGCACTTGGGGCGGGCGCTTCTCCCGCAGAATTCCCGACAAGCGGCCGATCATCCTTGAAACCTCATATGAGTCTTCCGCGCTTGACGCGATAGCCGGCGGTAGCCAGCGCCCCGAGCCCCTGGCCGCCGTGGGCGTGGCAGATGGCGCAGGCCAGGGCATCCGCGGCGTCGGCCTGAGGCGCCGCGGGCAAGGCCAGCAGCCGTTGCACCATGTGCTGTACTTGCTCCTTGTCGGCGTGACCGTTGCCCACCACGGCTTGCTTGACCTGCAGCGCGGTGTATTCCGCCACCAGCAGGCCATGGGTGACCGCAGCGCAGATGGCGGCGCCGCGGGCTTGTCCCAGCATCAGGGTGGAGCGGGGGTTGACGTTGACGAACACTTCCTCCACCGCGACTTCCTGGGGGCGGTGCTGGGTGATAACCTGGGCCAAGCCTTCGAGGATACTTTGCAGCCGCGATGGAAGACTGCCGTCGGGTGTCCGCACACAGCCGCTGGCCACATAGCGCAGTTGCTGCCCGGTACGGTCCAGCACGCCGAAGCCAGTGACCCGCAAGCCAGGGTCAATGCCCAGGATGCGGACCGTCATGGGCGGGCCAACTCCCCGAAGGCTTCCGCGGCGGCGGCCACGGTATGGGCCCATTCCCCGGGGCCGTGGGCGGAGGACACGAAACCGGCCTCGAAGGCCGAGGGGGCCAGATAGACTCCCCGCTCCAGCATGGCGTGGAAGAAGCGCTTGAAGGCGGCGGTATCGCACTCCATGACTTCCCGGTAACTGTCGGGCGGCGTGGCGCGGAAATAGAGGCCGAACATGCTGCCCACGGCCCGAGCGGAAAACGGCACGCCGTGTCGGCGCGCCTGTTCCGCCAGGGCTTCGGTGAGTTGCCGGGCGTAGGCTTCCAGGGTTTCGAAAAATCCGGGCCGCAGCACTTCCCTGAGGGTGGCCAATCCCGCCGCCACCGCCACCGGATTGCCCGACAAGGTGCCGGCCTGGTACACCGGGCCCTCCGGGGCGAGCAGCGCCATGATCTCCCGCCGGCCGCCGAAAGCGCCCACCGGCAGCCCGCCGCCGATCACCTTGCCCAGCGTGGTGAGATCGGGAACGATGCCGTAGCGGCCTTGGGCGCAGCCGGCGCCGACCCGGAAGCCGGTCATCACCTCGTCGAAAATCAGCAGTGCGCCATGACGGGTGCACTGCTCCCGCAAGGTTTCCAGAAATCCGGGCCGCGGCGGGATCAGGTTCATGTTGCCCGCCACCGGTTCCACGATGACCGCGGCGATTTCTGCACCCCGCTCCGAAAATGCCCGCTCCAACCCGGCAATGTCATTGTAGTCCAGCACCAGGGTATGGGCCGTCACCGCGGCAGGCACCCCGGCGGAGCTGGGTTGGCCCAGGGTCAGGGCCCCGGATCCGGCCTTTACCAGCAGGGCGTCGGCGTGGCCGTGGTAGCAGCCTTCGAATTTGGCGATCACATCCCGCCGGGTGTAGCCCCGCGCCAGTCGGATGGCGCTCATGGTGGCCTCGGTGCCGGAGCTGACCAGCCGCACCTGCTCCACCGCGGGCAACTGGCGGGTCAGTAAAGTGGCCAGCTCCAACTCGGCCTCGGTGGGGGCGCCGAAGCTCAAGCCCCGCCGCGCCGCGGCTTCCACCGCCGCCACCACGGCGGGGGGGGCGTGACCCAGCACCAAGGGGCCCCAGGAGCCGACGTAATCCAGGTAACGCCGATCCTCGGCGTCCCACACCCAGGCGCCGGTTCCTTTCCGGAAAAATCGGGGGATGCCGCCCACGGCCTTGAAGGCTCGCACCGGCGAGTTGACGCCGCCGGGGATGACTTCCCGGGAGCGTCGGAATAGGTCTTCATTGCGGCTGGGGGGCATGGTCCTCGGCGGCTTCAAAAAGTTGGGTCAAGCGACGGGCGGCTCCCGCCGTGTCGGCGACGTCGAACAGCGCGGAGATGACCGCCAGCAAGGAAGCCCCGGCATCGATCAGCGCGCCGGCGTTGCCAGGGGTGATCCCGCCGATGGCGGCGATGGGCAGCAGCGTTAAGGTGCGGCGGGCCTGTTGCAACAAGTCGACGGGAGCCCGGACCGCGTCGGGCTTGGTGGCGGAAGGGAAGAAACTACCGAAAGCCACGTAGTCGGCTCCCAGGGATTGGGCCCGCAAGGCTGCTTCCAGGTCGCGGTAGCAAGAAGCGCCCAGCAGCTTGCCGGGGGGCAGCCGGCGGCGGGCCATCTCCAGGGAGTCGTCCGCGGCGCCTAGATGGACCCCGTCGGCATCCAGTTGCAGGGCCAACTCCAAATGGTCGTTGACGATCAGTGGAACCCCCTGACGGCGACACAGCGGCAGCAAGGCCGCGGCCTGCTCCCGCCGCAAAGCGGCAGAGGCCGATTTATTGCGGTATTGCACCAGCCGAGCGCCGCCTTGCAAGGCCAGCCGGACAGCGGCCGTCAGCCGCCCGGTATCGGGCCAGTCGGGGGTGACGGCGTATAGGCCCCGTAGCGTGGACATGCCCTATTGGTACTGGCCGGGGATTCCCGCCTGGTCCTCGTCTCGGGCCCAGAACAGGCGGTCTGGAATCGATTGACCCATGCCAGGCCGGTAGGCGAACTTGAGGGTCTGCCAGATGTAATCCTGAGCATCCTTGACGGCCTCGGGGAGGGCCAGGCCATTGGCCAGGGCCGCCGCAATGGCGGAGGCGAGGGTACATCCCGAGCCGTGATAGCCGCCTGCCAGACGCTGCCAGCGGTCGGCCCGGATGATGCCCTCGCGGGCGTAGAGGGTGTTGACGACTTCCGGAGTGTTCTCGTGGGTGCCGGTGATGAGCACATATTCGCAGCCCAGGGTGAGGATGCGCTGGGCCGCTTCCTCCAGGCTAGGTTCTTCCTTGTCATCCCAGTCCTGGGCCAAGCGGCGGGCTTCCATGCTGTTGGGGGTGAGGATGGTAGTCTGGGGAATCAGCATCTCGCGCAGCGCATCCACCATCTCGTCGCTGGCGAGTTCCTCGCCGTTGCCGGAGGCTAGCACTGGATCCAGCACCAGAGGCACGTCGGGATAGTCGGACACCACCTCGGCCACGGCGCTGATGATTTCCACGCTGCCCAGCACGCCCAGCTTGAAGGCCGCCACCGGCATGTCTTCCAGGACGCAACGCGCCTGATCCGCCACCCATGCGGGGTCCAGCGGCATCATGTCTTCCACCCGGGCGGTGTCTTGAATGGTGATGGCGGTGACGATCGACAAGGGATGACATCCCATACTGGCCAGAGTGAGGATGTCGGCCTGCAATCCGGCTCCTCCCGAGGGATCGGAGGCGGAGAACACCAGAACGCAAGGGGGAGAGGGCAGCATGATGGGGCGGGCCGGTTGGGTTAGAATGAGATTTTAGCCGAAATCCAGCATCTCCATGAGAAGCAGCGAAACAGCCGTCCCCGAACCCTCCTACAAGAGTTATATGTGCGTGATTTGCGGATTCATTTACGACGAGGCCGCAGGGTTGCCGGAAGAAGGGATTCCCCCCGGCACCCGCTGGGAAGATGTACCCCTGACTTTTACCTGTCCCGATTGCCACGCGTCCAAGGACGACTTTCAGCCCTTGGAGTTCTGAAATGCCGCCCCGTATTCTCCATACCATGCTGCGGGTCGGCGACCTGGACCGCTCCCTGGCTTTTTACACCGAAGCGCTGGGCATGCAACTGCTGCGCCGCCAGGATTACCCGGAAGGCCAATTCACCCTGGCCTTCGTCGGTTATGGCGACGAAGACGGCACGGCGGTGATCGAGCTGACTCACAACTGGGGCGTGAGCGCCTATGAACTGGGCACCGGCTATGGCCACCTCGCCATCGGTGTGGAGGACATCCGCGCCGCCTGTGAGAGGGTGAAGCAAAAAGGCGGCCAAGTGACCCGCGAGCCGGGGCCCATGAAGCACGGCAGCACCGTCATTGCCTTCGTCACCGATCCGGACGGCTACAAGATCGAGTTTATCCAGCGGCATTAGCCAGCCTGGGGCTGGCGCCGCTCTAGTGGGAAACCCCAAAAAAAGCCATGGGGTTTCTTGTCCGGGAACCCACGCTCTATACCGGGAACCGTAGGGATTGCGCGGATTCCGCGACAAGGGGAGAGATGCATGAAGAAGTCCGTTCGGCGGCTGGTTGCGGGGTTGGCAATATGCTTCACGTTCACGGCGGGGGCCGTGGCCGCCAGTCCAGACTTGGAAAAAGCCGCCGCCCTGATGCGGGAAGGAAAGGCCGCCGAGGCCTATGCCTTGTTGGAGCCTTTCGAGTTCGAGCAAGCCGGCAATGTCCAATTCGATTATCTGTTGGGCATCGCTGCCCTGGACAGCGGCAAGCCCGATAAAGCGACGTTGATCTTCGAGCGGGTGCTGGCAGTGGACCCGAACTTCGCCGGTGCCCGGCTGGATATGGCTCGGGCCTATTTCCAATTGGGGGACCATGTCCGGGCCAAGGCCGAATTCGAAACGGTATTGTCCCAGAACCCACCGGCCAGTGCCCGGGCGGCGGTGGAAAAATATCTTGCGGCCATCGAGCAGGCCGAAAAAGCTAAGCGCGCTCGCTTCGTCGGCTATGTGGAAGGCATGCTGGGCCGCGACAACAACGTCAACAACTCCACTAGCCAGAACCAAATCGCCGTTCCTGCTCTGGGCAACCTGCTGTTCACCCTTAATCCCACCAATGTCAAGACCGCTGATTCCTACCTTGGGGTGGGGGCCGGCGGAGAGGTCACCCACCAATTGATTCCCGGGCTGTCGCTTTATGCCGGCGGGGATGTGCGGCATCGCAGCCACGACCAGCAAGACCGGTTCGATTTCTTGAGCGCCGACGGCCGTGTCGGTTTGGTGACGGGGGATGCCCAGGGGGGATTCCGGTTCGGGTTCACCGGCGGCAAGCGCTATCAGGATGCTCAGACCCAGTTCGATAACAGCGGCGCCAACGTGGAGTGGCGGCGCATGCTGGACGGCGCCAACCAACTTAGCCTGTTTGGCCAGGCTCAGAGCTACCGATTTGGCAACAACGCCATTGCCACCTCAGTGAACAACTTCAACCAGTCCGGCGTTGGCGGGACTTGGCTGCGGGCGCTGGGCGGCGGAAAGGGGGTGGTGTTTGCCAGCCTGACTCTCGGGACCGAAAGCGCCATAGAGCGGGCCGACGGCGGCAAGCGTTTCCATGGGGCCCGGGTTGGGGGCCAGCTGAATATCCATGAGCGGGCCGATGTATTTGCTGCTGTCGGCGCCCAGTTCGGCAAGTTCGATAAACCCAACGCCGCGTTCCTCGCCACCCGCGAGGACGACCAATACGATTTCACCGTAGGGCTTAATTACCGCCTCGAAGGATCGTGGGTCGGATGGTCGGTCCGGCCGATGCTGAGCTATTCCAGAAATGATTCCAACATCGGGATTTACGAATACGATCGTACCGATGTTTTCGTCGCTTTGCGGCGGGATTTCAAGTAACCGGGGGGCGGCCAGTGGGTAACAATCCAAAGATTTTGGTTTGCGCGCTAGCGCTATTGACGCTGGGCTTGGCGGCAGACAATGCCAGGGCGGCGGCGGGGCGCTTCCAATTCGTCTCCGGAGATGTGCGGGTGGTAAACCCCGCCGGAGTGGAACGCCCGGCGAAGAAAGGCGATGCCGTGGAGGAAGGCGACACCGTGGCGACTGGCGGGTTGGCCAGCGCCCAATTGCTGATGAGCGACAACGGCCTCATCGCCCTGCGGCCCGACAGCCGGTTGCGGGTGGACAGCTACGTTTATCCCGGTAAGGAGGACGGCAGCGAGAAAGGATTCCTGTCGCTGCTGCGGGGCGGATTCCGAACCATCACCGGCGTCATCGGTCGCAGCAACAAGCAGAACTACTTGGTCCGTACGCCCACCGCCACCATTGGCATTCGAGGCACCGACCACGAGCCGGTATTCATCCCGGTTCCTGCTCCGGGTCAGATCCCTTTGGGGAATCCCGGAACCTATGACAAAGTGAATGTCGGGGCGGCCTACATCCAAACCCCCCAAGGCTCGGTGAATATCGCTCCCAACCAGGTGGGTTTTGCCGCCCCCAACGTGGCGCCGGTGCTGTTGCCGCGGATTCCCGATTTCTACAAGGCTACCCCTGCCGTCCAACCGGCTGCCGCCCGCCAGGCCCAGGCCGAGGAGCGGCCGGCGATGGCCGAGACCCGCCCCGCCCAACATGAGGAAGCGAGGCCCGTCCGGGAGACTGCCGCGGCCGATGCCCCGGCCACCGCTCCGCCGCCGCCCCCCACTCCCGTCCCTGCCCCGGCGACGGCGCAGACTCAGATTCCCATTACCACCGTCGATAGCGCCGGCTCCACCATCAACCTGACCGCTCAGACCATTACCTCCTCCACCGGGCAGACAACCTCCCTCGCCAACCCGCTGACCAATCCGGCTTCGGCTCCCGCCAACCGCTTCGGACATGGGGTGCTTGCGACCCGGGCGGTGGCGGGGGGAGCGGAAAGGACGGATTTCGGTAATCTGCTACCCGCTACCCACCTCAATTATTTGCTCAATAACGCCGGGCAATTGGTGGAAGTCGCCCATACCGCTTATGTGAGCAAGAGCTACAACTATCAGCCTGTTCCCGGTTCCATCCAAGATGCCAAGCTGGTTTTCTCGGACGGCGTCGGGAAGGACGCGTTCAAGGCCGCCGACGGCAGCGCGATGATAGGGCGCTGGGAAGGCGGGAGGATCACCGTGACGGATCTCGTCGCCACAGGGGCCTTGGCGCCGTTTGCCGTGGAGCTGGGCCCCCGGAGCGCGCACTGGGTCTTGGCCTCCATGCCCGGCTCTCCCTATTCCGGAGCCTTCGGGCCGGTGGAGTACCCCCAAACCCTGATCGGCTCGACGAATTATTCGCTCTTGGGGGCGACCCATCCCACCGATAGCGCGGGAAATGTGGGGATATTGAACACGGCGGCGCTGATCGCCGATTTCACCAGGCAGAACGTCAACCTCAATCTGGGAATGAATTTCAGCATCCTCGATTCCGCGCATCCCAGCACCCGGAATCTCGCCATTTCCGGGGCCGGAAGCGGGCCTATCCGATTTGGGGGATATCAAGGAACGATTTCGGCCACCTGCTCCGGCGCTGATTGCGCGGCGGCCAACTATGGCGGCTTTTTCCGGGGGAATTTTGCCGGGGCCCAAGCGGCGACCACCGCGCTGCGGTACGGACTCGATCCTTTCATCGCCGCCCCCGCCGCCCAGCAACCATTTACCGACTCGATTCAAGGGAGCGTCGTACTGACGGGGAGGGTCCCGGCGCAAGGGAGCGTCAACCCGGCGTCCGGTACCGCCGGCCTATTCCGTCACGAGGCGATTCATGCCGTGAACGGGGATGCCGCCACTCCGGGCTTCGCGCTTCCAGCCCCGAATAGCGCATTGATTGCCGTCAGCCGCAATGGCGCCGACGTCGTCACCTCGAATAATTACCTCTTCGATTCCAACGGCAATCTGATCCGGCTCCAAAGTACGCCTTATGCCGAATCCGATCACGCCACGAGCATGTTCAGTCTGGCGAACACCCGCACAAGTTTTGCCGGAGGCGTGGCGGCCGAGCATTATTTCGATGCCGCTGCCGGAATCCGCATGGGGCGTTGGCAGGGGGGAGAGGTTGTCGTCGAGGATTTGACGGCCGAATCAGCTCTCGTCAATCCGCTGGGCAATCGCAGCGCGGCCTGGGTGGTGGCGGAACGCCCGGTCGCCATGCCGGTCTCCGGCGTCTACCATTACACTCGAACCCTGGGCACGGCCCCCACGGACAGCTACGGTAACGTGGGAACCTTGGAAGGAGCCCGGCTGGCGGTGGATTTCGGCGCCATGCAGGTCTATCCCGGGGTGCGGGTTTCCATCAACAGCGGCGCGGGTGGGGCCTTGGGCTCCCAAGAGATCCGGGCCAGCGCATCGGGTATTCCCATCGGTCCGGCCTATTCCGGAGAGTCTCCGGCCAGCGGTTTTAACGTTTCGAGCGCGGATACCAACCCTCTGCTTATCGGTTGCTACGGTCCGGGTTGCGCTCCGGGGACTTCCTACGGCGGCCGCATCCGCGGTGGTTTTTCCGGCGATGCCGTCCAGGGAGCTTATTTCCGTTACACCTTCAATACCCTTTATCCTGACGCCGCCACGGCAACCTCTTTCGGCAGGGTGAGGGACGATTACATCAGCGGCTTGGTGGCTTTCAATCGAGGGCCCGAAATTCTTCCTCCCGGCCCTGCTGGAGCCAATATTGCTACCACGTACTTCTCCGGCACCTTCAATGTCAACGATGCGTTTTACGCCAATCAATTCGAAACCTCTCCGGTTACCGCCACTCCCCCCGGATTTACGCTGGATGGCGCTGGCAACCTGCTTTCCGCGCGCGACGCTCCGTTCAGTGACCCCCATCAAGAAACTCTCGCTGGAGGGATCGCCAGGGATTTTGGCCAAGCCGGAAATTTTGCCGCCACCGGCATTACCTTTGGGCGTTGGGAGGGGCAGAAGGCCGATGGCAGCGGTCCCGCCTTGCTGATTTCCGGGAACGATTCTCAAGGTAATTTCAGCAACCGTGCGGTCCTGGGAAGTTATCACTGGGTCAAGGGACCGGAGAGTTTTCCGGTGTATCTCTCCGCCGTGTTGAGCGGAACGGCGACGTATAGCCTGGATGGCCATACGCCGCCCACCAATCAGAACAACGTGACGGGATCTGTCAACTCGGCTAGCTTGGCGGTAAATTTCGATCGCCAAGCAGTCAATCTGGGGATTAATCTCAGCATTCCGGCGGGTTGCGGCGGGATCTGCGCCTGGAGTGCCACGGCTACGAATGTGAAGCTGCAGGATTTTTCCGGAGGCTTCGACGCCGGATCATCAACATTCCCAGCATTGCATAATACCGTGGGGGTGACCCTCAACGGCGCCCCGGCCTTCGGAAGAGTCCAAGGCGAATTGACCGGGGTCGGGCTCAGCGGCGCCGGAGTGACCTACGCCTTCGGCGGCAACAGCCCTGTTTCCGGCCACGAGCACGTGAATGGCGCATTGGCTTTCAAGGGGCCCGCTCAGGATACGCTGGCCCCTTATCGCATCGGTATCGGAGTGATGGGGTCGACTTCTTTGGGAAGCGTGTTATCGGCTTATCATCTGAGCGAGACCGACCACAACCATTTCGTGACCATCGAAGCCCATCCGTTGAATGGGCCCAACAACGTCGCCCTCAATAGCAGCGGCTTGCCGGTGGCCTTCAACGGATCGCTGCCGGCATTCATCACGCCGGGCTTCGCTGCGCCTTGTCCGAGCATCCCATGCGTTTCCTATACCGAGAACCCGGTGCGCTTTTCCATTGTCTCGGGCGGAGCCACCGCGGCGCTGGCCCCGGACTCAGGCAAGGATCCCGCGACGGGAATCACCTGGGGGCGCTATACCGGGGGCATGATTGCCGTTACCGACCGGATCAACGGCTCCCCTTTGAGCCCTTTGAACGTGGCGAACCAAAGTCTCCATGTCGTTTTGTCCTCTGGACAAGCCGGCCCCACCGTGTTGCCCATTTCCGGAGCCGCCACTTATACCTTGGTGGGAAATACCTTGCCGACCGATAATTTGGGCCATGCGGGAACCCTGACCTCGGCCACCTTGAACGCCAACTTCACCGCGAAAATCGTTGATGCAGCGGTGAATGTGGCGATTAACGGCAACAACTGGGCGGCTACTGCGGTGGGGCTACCCATCATCAAAGGCATCGCTTTCGAGGCGGAGAAGAAATTCGGCGCTTCCTCCTCGCCCCTGGGGGTGACCGTGAACGGATCGCCTTCCGGAACTGCCGGAACCTTAAGCGGCGTATTCACCGGTCCCGCCGGGGGAGGGGCGATGCTGGGATACTCGTTGAATCAAGGCGGAGCCGCCGGTGCCAGCGTCTCGGGAGTAGCGGCTTTTAGGCGCTGAACCTGGCCATAGGGGGGCGGTGCGGGGCGTTTGCCGATTTCCGCCAAGGTGTCTCCTCCGCCACCTTGCGGTAGGGCCCGCCGAGGGCCACTGATCGTTCGGCGATTTTTCTGGCTTCCTTCATTCTGCCTAGCCGCACCCACACCTGAGCCAGGCTGTTGAGGGCGGCGTCGGGAGTCCGGGTGCAGAACGGTTGCGCGGCGAAACAAAGATTCCGCTAATTTGAGCCGCTTGAGTTGAGGGGAAGGGCCGGTCGGGCGGAGGGGCCTGCGTATCCGGTCAGAGCCAGGATCAGCCAGCCCGCTAAAGCGATCCGGCACGAAAAAGTCATGGAAACGAGTTGCAGAAAAATCCGATCCCGACGGGAGGAGGAACGCCGGGACCGGATAAGGAAGGGTTTATTTAACGCATCAACTCGGCGTCAGCCCAGGGCGGCGACCGAGCCGTTGATCACCTTTACTTTTTCTCCGATGTTGACGGCGGGTTGATAAGCTTGATATAGCGTCCGCACCGTGCCATCGTCCATGCGCACTCGAATCACGTAGCGGGAGCTTTTCTTCGATTCCCGCTCCACGTTGTTGCCGACATAAGCTCCCCCGGCAGCCCCCAGCAGCGTGGCTACCGTTCTGCCATCGCCGCCACCGACTTGGTTGCCCAGAATGCCGCCGACTACGCCCCCGGTGACGGCGCCTAGACCGCTTCCCTGTCCTCTTATCTCGGTTATACGGATGGACTCTACGACCCCGCAGTTGGAACAGGTCGAGGCGACGGTTGCCGTCCGATGCCCGGGGGCAGCGGAAGATCTGGCGGCGGAAAGATTTTCCGACTCGGCTTTGGGAATCTTGCCGGTCATGGTGGCGATTCCCACTATGCTGAACAGAATGACGGAAATAGCTGCTATCACCATCAACGGATACAGCAGTTTTTTCGACTCCATTTTCGATTCCATGATGTCTCCTAAATTATAATAAAGAAGCGCTCCGCTCGGATGCCGGGCAAGCGTTCTCCCACTATAAAGCAGCGATTGTGCCATGTTTAAAAATTAATAATAAAACAGTTGATTACGAAATTTTTTGGCAACGATGGGAAGATGAAATGTGTCGGGAAGCGGAGACGATCGGAACAAAACGAACTTTTAACTCTTTGAAACATTGGGCAGGCGACTATGTCGTCCAGAAGCGACAACCATGGCTCTGCGATCCGCCCGCTACGCGGGCGGATCAGGTAACCGGCGGAAGAGTAGGCAAAGTTTGAATCGGTAACCGATGGCAATCCGGCGGCAGCCCCGCCATTGTTCAGGATTTTCCTTCGTCCTTGGAGCGCTTAAATAGGCCGGGGTCCAGTTGATGGCGTTGCAGGAGCTTGTAGAACTCGGTGCGATTGCGCTTGGCGAGTTTTGCGGCCTGGGTGACGTTCCCATCGGTAGTTCGGAGCAACTGGCTGAGGTAGCGTTTCTCAAAACTTTTTCTGGCTTCATCGAAAGAGGCGAGATGCTCTTTTTCCCTTTGGATGGCGTTTTCCACCAGCGTGGCCGAAATGATGGGGGTGCTGCTGAGGATGACGCTTTGTTCTATCACGTGGTAAAGCTGCCGGATGTTTCCCGGCCAAGCGGCGGCAATCAGCAATTCCATGGCTTCTGGGGACAGCCCATGGACTGACTTGCCGTGTTGCCGGGCCAGGGTGCTGAGAAAATGGCCGGCCAGCAGCGGGATGTCCTCGCGCCGCTCGGCGAGGGGGGGGAGCTTGAGGGTGATGACTTTCAGCCGGTAGTACAGATCCTCCCGGAACCGGCCGGCGGCGATTTCGGCCTCCAGATCCCGATGGGTGGCGCAGAGGATGCGGACATCGAGACGAAAGGTCCGAGTGGCTCCCACTGGCCGGATTTCCTTTTCCTGCAAGGCGCGGAGCAATTTCATCTGCAAGGCGGCGGGCATGTCTCCGATTTCGTCCAAAAACAAAGTGCCGCCGGCCGCCGCTTGAAACAGTCCGACATGATCCCGGCTTGCGCCGGTGAAAGCGCCTTTGACATGGCCGAACAGTTCCGATTCCAGTAGTTGTTCCGGAATCGCTCCGCAGTTGATGGCGACGAAAGGCCCGGAAGCCCGGTGGCTGGCGCGGTGGATCGCCTGAGCCAGTAATTCCTTGCCGGTGCCGCTTTCGCCTTGAATCAGTACTCCGGCATCGGTGCTGGCGGCGAGTCTGACCCGGCTCAGAATTTCTTCCATCAAGGGGCTGCGAGTCAGGATTTCGTTGCGCCAAGGCTCGTCGGTCATCGGAGAATCCGGCGGCCCGGCCAGGGCAATGGCTTTATTCACTTCCCGCAGCAGCGCCTGGCCATCAAAGGGCTTGCTGAGGTAGCCGAAAACCCCTTGCCGGGTTGCGGCAACCGCGTCCGAAATGCTTCCGTGGGCGGTCAGAATGATGACCGGCAGCGTCGGATGGGCGGCGTGGATCGCTTCGAACAAGGCCATGCCATCCATTCCGGCCATGCGCAGATCCGTGATCACCAAGCGGGGGTGAGCGGCAGCCATGGCGGACAAGGCTTCCTCGCCGCTTTGGGCGGTGAGGACCCGATAACCGGCGGCCTCTAGTCGCAGCGTCATCAGTCGAAGTAAATCCGGATCGTCGTCCACGACCAGGACAGGGGTTTGCTGCGCTTGGATTTTGCTCATTCGCCGCGCCCCGGTGTGAGTTGCTGTCTTTCTATCAGGCTGCGCTCGATGGCTTTCAGAGCCTCCAGTTTTTGCTGCAAGGCATCCGCCCGGCGCTGTTCTTCCCGGGCTCGGTCTTGCTGCCGCTTATTCTGTTTCATGGTTTCCGCCAGATAATAAGCGAAAAGGCGCAACACCGAGGCATTACGCTGTTCCAGGGCGGTCAGGGGCTCCAGCAGTTCGATGGCTTTCGCTTGATCGCTGAATCCGGTGCCGGGGAGATCCAGTAGCAGGGCCAACTGCACCCTGGAAAAATCATCTCGCTGCTGGGCCTGGACTTGCCGGACCGTATTGTATTCCCGGTGTAGTTCACCCGGGGGAAGCCGTTTCAGGTATTCGAAATAAGCCAGCAGCCGTTCCGTGTCGCCAGTGGGCAGAAACCCGATGGAATGATCCCAGGGAGCGGCGTCGCGGGGAGGAAAGGCACCGCAACCGGCCAACACGGCGACGGCGACCAGCAATGCCGCGATGGAGCATAGCGGCTTCATGGGCTTTCCTGCGCAGCGGGCCGAAGCGGCAAGCTTATCCTGAGGTGGGCTCCGGTTGCGGAGTCCAATGCTTCCGCCGTGCCGCCGTGGGCCGCCGCATATTCCCGGACGATGGCCAGCCCCAGCCCGGTCCCCGCCACCCGCCCGTGGTGAGGAGCGCCGCCTTGATAGAGCATTTTAAACACTTGCTCCCTTTCTCTTCCGGGGATGCCGGGTCCTTCGTCGATGACGTCGATCTGGATCCAGTCGTCGGCGCGCTGTGCCGCGATGCGGATGGCTGTTCCCGGCGGGGAGAATTTGATGGCATTGGAGAGCAGGTTATCCAGCATGACCGCCAGTTTTTCCGCGTCGGCCTGAATCGAGTCATCCGGGCAATGAACCTCGAGCTTCAGGTTTTTAGCCCGCAAAGCCAGGGCGTGGGCCTGTTCCGCCTCGGCGATGAGGGGTCGCAAAGGAGTCGGGACGACTTTGAGGGCCGATTTTTCCAGCATCACGGATTGATAGCGCAATAGGTTCTCGATCAGCCGTTGCAGACGCATACTATTATGCCGGAGAATTTCCACCACTTCTCGTTGGGGTGGAGTGAGGGCTCCCATCGCTTCCTCGGCCAGCAGCTCAGCCCCCTCCCGCAGAGCCGTTAGAGGGGTTTTGAGTTCATGGGAAATTTGGCTCAAAAATAAAGTCTTTTGTTGTTCCAATTCGTTCAAGCGGGACCGCATCCATTCCAGATCGGCTCCTAATTGTTCCAGATCCCGCGGACCGTCCACCCTAATGGGGTCGGCGAACCGCCCTTCGCCCAGCCGGCGGATGACCGCCTGGATCTGCCGGATGGGCTTGGTGATCAGTATCGAAAAACCGGCCACTAGCAGCAATACCAGAGGGATCAGCGCCAGCAATTGCCAGAGCACCCTGCGCTGGGCTTCTCCCGCCATTTTTTCCAGGGACTCGGCCCCGTTTTCGATCAGGGCGTTGCCTTGATTCTCGATCTTCTTCGCCAAGTCGAATAGCGCCGGAAACCCTGCTTTGGCTTTTTCTGCGACGGCAGGAGATTTCCGATCGGCTGCGATGTATTGAAACAGCGAGAGTTCTTCGTCGATGAGGCGCTGCCGCAGATCTTCGTCACTTTTGTTATTCGACAGGGCCGCTAACCGGGAAGCGGTTTCCTGAAACTTGCGGTGGGCGAGGAAATAACCCTCCAGTAGCGGGGGATCCCCCAACACCGCATATTGGCGGATACTGCGCTCCATGATGGTCAATTCTTCCAGCATCACCCGGCTGCCGTGGGTGGCGCGGACCGCTTGATAGACGGCCTGCTGGCTTTGCTTGGCCAGTTGGGCCATGGTCACTGCGTTATGCACCAGGGCGGTCAGCAAGGGGAGTGCCACCAGTGAAAACCCCGCCAGCAATAATCGGGGAAAAGACTTGGGGTAACTGAGGTCCATGGGTTTGGGGGCGGCTCCCAAGTGTAGGGGATTGCGTCCGGGAGAATTGTAACGCGTCCTGCGATACCGCTGGTTTTCCGGTTTTTTTTTCACCGGTTCATAAACTCATTCCAAATCGATATTTATTAAAAATTTTCAGCGTGATACGGTTATGCGACCATCCCGGCCGGGAATGGGCATCGAGTCTGGCGGAGATATCTTGCTGAGGAGGAAACATGGGAACGAGTAAATGGCTAGCCCGATGGATGGCGTTGTCGGCGCTGCTGGCGATGCCGCTGTGGGGTCATGCCCAGGATGTGCAGGGACGCAATCTCGCGGCAAGCTGCGCGGCTTGCCACGGCACCGATGGCAACAGCGCGGGGGGCATGCCGCCATTGGCGGGCCAAAACAAGGGCCTGATCGTCCGGGCGATGCGGGAATTTCGCTCGGGAAGCCGGCCGGCCACGGTCATGCATCAACTAGCCAAGGGCTATACCGATGCTCAAATCGAGACTATCGCCGGCTACTTTGCCGCCCAGGGCAAGCCGTCGGACGGCGGGCCTCCTTACAGCACCTATTGATTCGATGAGGAGCGATTTCATGAGTCTGTCCAGAAGAGATTTCATCAAATGGGCCTCGGCGTCCGCGGCGCTGGCCTCCTTGGGAGGGTGCGCTACTCCTAGAGGCGGCAAGACCGCCGGCCGGGTGGTGGTGATCGGCGGCGGCTACTCGGGGGCCACCGCGGCCAAATACCTACGCCTGTGGTCCCCCGATATCGACGTGAGCTTGGTGGAGCGCAATCCGGTTTTCGTTTCCTGCCCGCTGTCCAACTTGGTGATTGGCGGCAGCAAGTCCATCGCCGATCTGACCCGCGGTTATGACACCTTGTCTGACAAGTATGGGGTGAAGCGGGTCCAGGGCGAGGCGGTGGCGGTGGACCCAGCTAAGCGCACGGTGCGTCTTGCCGACGGCGGCATCCTGTCTTACGACCGGTTGATCGTGGCGCCGGGGATCGATTTTATGTTCGAGGCCGTTCCTTCCCTGAACGACGCCGAAGCTCAGGACCGCATCCTGCACGCCTGGAAAGCCGGTCCTCAAACCACGGCTTTGCGCCGTCAACTGGAAGCCATGCCCGACGGCGGCATTTACGCGCTGCATATTCCCAAGGTTCCCTACCGCTGCCCTCCCGGACCTTACGAACGGGCCTGCCAAGTGGCGCATTATTTCAAGACCGCCAAGCCGCGTTCCAAGGTGTTGATCCTGGATGCCAACGAGGATGTGCAGTCCAAGAAGGAACTATTCATGAAAGCCTGGAGCGACCGCTACAAGGGCATCGTCGAATACCGCCCCCATAGCGAACTGGCCGATGTGGACGTGAAGAACCGGATAGCCAAGTTGACCTTCGAGGACGTCAAGGCCGACGTGCTCAACGTGGTGCCTCCGCAGCGGGCCGGAAAGATTGCCGACCTGGCTGGCCTGGTCACCGCCAATCAGCGCTGGTGCGAAGTGGATTTTCTCAGCTTCGAATCGAAGGCCCAGCCGAATATTCACGTTCTGGGCGATGCCATTCTGGCGGCGCCGGCCATGCCCAAGTCGGGCCACATGGCCAACCAGCACGCCAAAGTATGCGCGGCGGCGGTGGCGGCATTGCTGCACGGCCAACCGGTATTCGATCAACCGGTGGTGACGAATACCTGCTACAGCTTCATCGACGACCGGGAGACGGTCCACGTCGCCTCGGTGCACCGCTATGACCCCGAGCAGAAAGCCCTGGTGACCGTGCCGGGCAGCGGGGGCTTGTCCGGCGCTGCTTCGGAGATGGAGGGTCAGTACGCGTTTGCCTGGGCTAAAAATATCTGGTCGGATATGCTGGGCTGAGCGCCCGGCGCGGTAGCGCCGTTGCCGTCTTCAAACCCATGCCATCATCCCCATTTCCAGGGGATGGGTCAGCAGCTCGTGGCTGGGGTAGGCGCGGATGAAGTACTCCAGTTTGCCGCAATGCTCGGGGGTTAACTCCAGCGCGAAGCGGTGTTCTCCGGATTCGGTGAGAGTTCCGGTGGGCTCGAACCGATGGCGGGTGGCGTGCTTGAGCTTCTCGCTCCTGCGCTGGCGGCTGAAGAGCAGTTCCACTGCCACGTCCTCGGGTTGCAAGCGATTCAAATGGACCGCGACTTCGAAGCGGAGGTTGTCGCCGAATTGCAGGTTCTTGCGGGGAACATCCAGGCGGCGGATGGAGACCCCGCCCCATGCCTCGCGAATCCGGGCTTTCCAGGCGGCGATCAGGCGGGCCGCCTGGTAACCGTCCTGGCTGTAGCGCCGGCCCTGCTGGGAAGCGGGCAGGTAGAACTTGCCGACGTATTCCCCCACCATGCGGATGGAGCTGAAGCGGGGCAACAGGCTGGCCATAGAGTGCTTGGCCATTTTTACCCACTCGGGCGAATAGCCCATCTTGCCGCGGTTGTAATACATCGGAATGATCTGGTCTTGCAGCAGTTCATACAGAGTTTGGGATTCCTCCCGGCTGCGGCGGGATTCCTCCAGGTGAGGAGAGGCGGGCTTCACCCCCCAGCCATTGTTGCCGTCGTAGCCCTCGTCCCACCAGCCGTCCAATATGCTTAAATTGAGGGCGCCGTTCATCCCTGCTTTCATGCCCGACGTGCCGGAGGCCTCCAGCGGATACACGGGGTTGTTGAGCCATACGTCCACGCCGGATACCATGCGCCGCCCGAGCCGCAGGTCATAGCCTTCCACCATCAGCACCCGGCCTTCGAACTCCGGCATGCGGCTGATCTGATTCAGCCGCCGGATCAAGTCCTGTCCGGGAACATCCGCCGGGTGGGCCTTGCCCGCGAAAATGAACAGTACCGGACAAGATTCGTCGCCGATGATTTGCTTGATCCACTCCAGATTCTCGAAAATCAGCGCAGCGCGCTTGTAGGTGGCGAAACGGCGGGCAAAGCCGATGGTGAGCACGTTGGGGTTGGTGGGATCGGCCAGTTTGAGCACTCGATCCAAGTGGGCTTCCGAGCCTTGATTCCGGAAGTGCTGGGCGGTGACCCGTTGGCGCACCAGGTGCAGCATTTGGGATTTGAGGGATTGGCGCACACTCCAGAACAAGTGGTCGGGAATCTGGTCGATCCGGCTCCAGAACCCCGGATCCCGCAAGTGTTGGGTCCATTCGCCGCCCAGATAGCGTTCGAACAGTTCGGCCATCTCCTGGGCCAGAAAAGTCGGCACGTGGACCCCGTTGGTGATATAGGTGATGGGGTTTTCCTCTGGGTCGATCTGGGGCCACAGCGCTTGGCAGATGCTGGCCGAGACCCCTCCGTGGATGCGGCTCACCCCGTTATGGAAGCGGGAGCCGCGGATGGCCAGCGAGGTCATGTTGAATTCGTTGGGGCCGGAAGCGCCGCCCAGCGCCAGGAATGCCTCCCGGCTGGTTTTGAGATCCCGGCAGCACTGCTCGAAATAGGCATCCATGAGCTGCTGGGAGAAATGGTCGTGGCCCGCCGGAACGGGAGTATGGGTGGTGAAGACGGTGTTGACGGCGACTCCTTCCAGGGCGGCGTGGAAATCCAGGCCCTGGGCCACCAGGGCGCGCATGCGCTCCAGGACCAAAAACGCGGCATGGCCTTCGTTGATATGCCAGACCGTGGGCTTGAGCCCTATTTCCTGAAGGGCCCGGACCCCGCCGATTCCCAGCACGATTTCCTGCTCGATGCGGGTGGTTTTGTCGCCGCCGTAGAGCTGATGGGCGATATCCCGATCATGGGGGGAATTCTCGGGAATATCCGTATCCAGCAGGCACAGGGTGACGTGGCCAACTTTGGCCTGCCAAACCTTGATGGTGGCGGTTCGGCCGGGAAGCTCCACCCGGACCCGGACTTCCGAGCCGTCGTCGCGCAGCACGGGAGCGACGGGAAGATTTTCGAAATCGGAGTCGTGATAGACGGCGTGCTGACTGCCTTCGCTGTCGATGCTTTGATGGAAATAGCCTTGGCGATACAGCAAGCCGACGCCGACGAAAGGCAGGCGCATGTCGCTGGCGGTTTTGCAGTGATCTCCGGCCAGGATTCCCAAGCCTCCCGAGTAGATGGGCAGGCTCTCGTGAAAGCCGAACTCGGCGCAGAAATAGGCGACCAGATCGCTTTGCCGCAGCCACTCGGAACCGTTGCGGCGCATCGGCTCGCCGTGGTAGGTGTCGTAGGCCGACAGCACCCGGTTGAAATTGGCCAGAAAGACGCTGTCCTCGGCGGCATCCACCAGGCGTTGCTCGTCGACCCGCTTGAGAAAGGCTTTCGGGCTGTGGCCCACGGCATCCCACAGCGAGGGATGCAGCCGGGAGAACAGGGTGCGGGTGGGCCGGTCCCAGCTATACCAAAGGTTATTGGCCAGCTCTTCCATGCGGGCGAGCCGCCGCGGAATCTTAGGATTGACTTCGATAACAAAGGATGTGCCTGTCATGCAGCCTCCAGCAAGCGGAAAAAAGGAGCGGGTGCCTTAGCCAAGCAGAAAGTGTTCCCGGTAATGGCGCAGCTCGGCGATAGAGTCGTAGACATCCGCCAGCGCCTCGTGCTTGCCTTGCTTGACGAGCCCGGCCAGGACCGAGGGTTTCCAGCGCTTGGCCAGCTCCTTGAGGGTGCTGACATCCAAGTTGCGGTAGTGGAAATGGGCTTCCAGGCGCGGCATGTAGCGGGCGAGAAAACGCCGGTCCTGGCAGATGCTGTTGCCGCACATGGGCGAGGCATTGGCGGGGACAGATTGCCGCAGAAAATCCACAGCCAGTTGCTCCACGTCCATTTCGGCAAGGGTGGAAGCCTTGACCCGCTCGACGAGTCCGGATTTGCCGTGGGTGGCGTTGTTCCAGGCATCCATCCGCTCCAAGACCTCGTCGGCCTGATGCACCACCCAAACCGGGGCTTCCGCCACGGTATTCAGGTTGGAGTCGGTGACGACCATGGCCACTTCCAGAATCCGGTCGGAGTCGGGATTGAGCCCGCTCATTTCCATGTCCAGCCAGATGAGGTTGCCGGGGTCTTGTGCCATAATGAAGCGCTTCGAAAAAATTGAAGGCGCCAATTGTGTCACACTTGGCGCGATAATTCTAAATGGTGGCATGAGCAGTTTCACTTTCGCATTTTTGACGGTCTTGCTGGCGGTAACCCTGCTCCGGTGGGGGTTGGCTTGGCGCCAGATCCGCACCGTCGGCCGCCATCGCGCCGCCGTTCCGGAACTCTTCGAAGGCGCCGTTTCCCTCGCATCGCACCAGCGGGCCGCCGACTATACCTGCGCCAAGGCCCGCCTTGCGGAGGTGCACGCGATTTTGGAGGGAGCTCTGGCGGCGGCCCTGATTCCCGGCGGGGGCATTGCGCTGTTGCTCAAGGCCTGGGAAGGCTGGCTACGGCCGGGGCTGGGATCGGACGTCGGTCTGGTGGTCAGCGTGGCGGTGATCGCCGGCATCCTGGAATTGCCCCTAAGCCTTTACCGGACCTTCGTCATCGAGGCCCGGTTCGGCTACAACCGGATGACCGTCCGGATTTTCCTTGCCGATCTGGCGAAAGGGGCGGTGGTGGGGGCGCTGCTGGGGATGCCCCTGCTGGCGGCGGTGCTCTGGCTGATGGCGGAAGGCGGACATGCCTGGTGGATCTATGCCTGGGGCGCCTGGGCGGGTTTCAACGTCTTGATCTTGGCGGCCTATCCCCGCTGGATCGCCCCATTGTTCAACAAGTTTGCCCCGCTGCAGGACGCCGCGTTGCAATCCCGGGTCGAGGCGCTGCTGGCCCGCTGCGGCGCCAACTTCAACGGGATATTCGTGATGGACGGCTCCCGGCGCAGCGCCCACGGCAATGCCTACTTCACCGGGTTCGGCCGCAACAAGCGGATCGTGTTGTTCGATACCTTGTTAGAACGCCTTGACCCGGCCGAATTGGAGGCAGTGCTGGCCCATGAACTGGGACACTACCGGCTGCGGCATGTCGGCAAGCGCTTGGCGATGCTGCTGGGGGTGAGCCTGGCGTTGTTCTGGAGCTTGCAGGCCTTGCGGGAATATCCGCGCTTGCTGGAAAGTCTGGCCCTGCCGATTCCCGTCTCGGACGGTGCCGTGCTGGCGGCATTCTTCTTGGCGGCGCCTTTGCTGCTGTTTCCGGTGCAACCCTTGCTCAGTTGGTATTCCCGTCGCCATGAGTTCGAGGCCGATGCCTATGCGTCCCGTCAAGCGGGTTTTGATCCGTTGTGCCAAGCCTTGCGCAAGCTTTATCAAGACAACGGCGCGACCTTGACCCCCGATCCCATCCATTCGGCTTTTTACGATTCCCATCCCCCGGCGATCCGGCGGGTCGGTCGTTTGACCTCCCCGGCCGCGGGGGCTTCCTGATATGCGGAGGCGACCGTGAGCGACGTTGCGGATTTGACCCGGAAAAAGTGCAAGCCTTGCGAAGGAGGCACCCCCCCTCTTGCCGAAACCGAGGCCGCCCGGCTGTTGAGTCAGCTCCAGGGCTGGGCCCGATCCGGGCAAGGAATCGAAAAGCTTTTCCCGTTCAAGGATCATTATCAGACGTTGGCTTTCGTCAACGCGGTGGCGTGGGTTTCCCATCGGGAGGATCATCATCCCGATCTGACGGTGGGCTATAACCAATGCCGCGTTTTCTACATCACCCACGCGGCGCAGGGTTTGACCGAGAACGATTTCATCTGCGCGGCCAAGGTGGACGCCTTGTTTGCTCTGTGATCCTTCCCGAGCCGGCCGGGGGTGAGCGCTGTGGGCGGGTAGTGTCCTGCCATCGTCGGCATTTCGGGGTGCGGGCGGGGGACCAGGAGCTGCGCTGCATCCTCAAGGGGCGGTCCCGCGAAGTGGCGTGCGGAGACCGCGTCTGGGTGCGGGAGACCGCCCCCGGCGAGGGAGTCATCATCCGCGCCGATCCCCGGGGATCTTTGCTGTTTCGCTCCGACGGGCGCCGGGAGAAGCTCATCGCGGCCAACGTGAGCTTGGTGGTGGCGGTGCTGGCCGCCTTGCCCAAACCCAACGAAGAACTGCTGAGTCGTTGCCTGGCCGTGGCGGAATCCCAAAACATCGGCGCCGTCATCCTGCTCAACAAGGTGGATTTGCCCGAGGCAGAGGATGCGCTGCATCTGCTCCGCCCCTATGTCGAGTTGGGTTATCCGTTGGTCACGCTGTGCGCCAAGCGAGACGTGGGGCCGCTGCTGCCCCACCTGAGGGGGCAAACCAGCGTGCTGGTGGGGCAGTCGGGAGTGGGCAAGTCCACCCTCATCAATCGGCTGGTGCCGGAGGCCCGGGCAGCGGTCTCGGAGATTTCGGTCCGGGGATCGATGGGCCGTCAGACCACCACCGCGACCCGGCTATTCTCCTTGGATGCCCAAACCCATGTTATCGATTCCCCCGGGTTTCAGGAATTCGGGCTGGCCCATCTATCGGCGGGGCAATTGGAAGCGGGCTTCCGGGAGTTCTGTCCCTTCTTCGGCAACTGCCGGTTTCGCGACTGCGCCCACTTGGGAGAACAGGGCTGCGGGATAGCGATGGCGGCCGAGCGGGGCCAAGTCCGCCCTGAGCGGCTGGAGATCTACCGCAGGCTGCGGCGGCTATTGGAGCCCCGTTAGCTCAGTGAGGTCAGCCTCCGGCTTTGCCGGGGGTAATTTAACTCGGCATCGATTCTCAGGCGGTCATCCTGGGGTGTTTTTCGGTTGACAATGGCGGTGGCTGGCCCTATTCTTGAACCAGGTTTAGATTTAGTCTAAATCTGGGGGCTGGATGCGCTATCCGGCTCCTGTTAATCGTTTTTTCCAAAAAGGAGAGACCATGCAACTCAAAGGATCGAAAACCCAGGAAAATTTGAAAGCCGCGTTTGCCGGGGAATCCCAAGCCAATCGCCGCTACCTTTATTTTGCCGCCAAGGCCGACGTGGAAGGACAAAACGATGTGGCGGTGGTTTTCCGTTCGACGGCCGAGGGGGAAACTGGTCATGCCCACGGCCACTTGGAATACTTGGAGTCTTGCGGAGATCCGGCCACGGACCTGCCTATCGGCCCGACCCGGGACAATCTCAAGGCCGCTATTGCCGGGGAGACTCATGAATATACCGATATGTATCCGGGCATGGCCAAGGCCGCCCGGCAAGAGGGATTCGACGAGATCGCCGATTGGTTCGAGACCTTGGCCAAGGCCGAGCGCTCCCACGCCAATCGTTTCCAGAAGGCCCTGGACAGCTTGGCGGATTAACTATCCAGCGAAGCGCGGCGCGGGCTCCGGGGCGCCATAATGACACAGCGTGAAGGCAACTTGGAGCCGCCCCAGCGCCGTCCCGTCCGCTGGCGGGAGGCGGAGTTTTACGACGAGGCTTCCCTGTTGGGGGAATTGCAGCGAGTCTACGACGTATGCCACGGTTGCCGGCGCTGTTTTAACCTGTGCAATGCTTTCCCGACCTTGTTCGATTTGGTGGATGAGAGCTCCAGCGGCGAGTTGGATGCCGTGCCCAAGGAAAAATATTGGGACGTGGTGGACCAGTGCTACCTCTGCGACATGTGCTTCATGACCAAATGCCCCTATGTGCCGCCCCATCCTCTGAACGTGGATTTCCCCCATCTCATGCTGCGGGCCAAGGCGGTCAAGTTCAAGCGGGGCGGGACGAGCTTCCGCGATCGGCTGCTGACCAGCACCGACGCGATGGGCAAGCTTGCCACCATCCCGGTGGTGGTGCGAATGGTGAACAAGGCCAATAAGACTCCCGTGGCCCGCAAGTTGATGGACAAGGCGCTGGGGGTGCATCGGGACCGGGAGCTTCCCGAGTATGACAGCGCAAAGTTTCGCAGCACCGCCCGTCTCGAAGAGAGCTTCCCGGTGCGGGATGGTTCCCGGACGCCAGGCAAGGTGGCTATCTTCTCGACCTGCTATGTGAATTACAACGAGCCCGGCATCGGCCACGACCTCTTGAAGGTTCTGCGCCATAACGAGATTCCGGCAACGCTGGCAGAGTCGGAGGCTTGCTGCGGCATGCCTAAATTGGAGTTGGGGGACCTGGAGTCGGTCGCCCGGCTTAAGGATGCCAACATTCCGCCTTTGCTGGAGCTGGCTCGCCAAGGCTATGCCATCCTGACGCCGGTGCCGTCCTGTACCTTGATGTTTAAGCAGGAACTTCCGCTGTTGTTTCCCGAGGATCCGGCGGTGCAAGCGGTGGCTGCCGCCATGTTCGATCCTTTCGAGTATCTGCTGCTGCGTCACCGGGACGGTCTGCTGAGGACCGATTTCAAGATTCCTTTGGGTAAAGTGTCCTACCATGTGCCTTGTCACTTGCGGGTGCAGAACATGGGGCTTAAGACCCGGGAGCTGCTGTCCTTGATTCCCGGGACTGAAGTCAAAACCGTGGAGCGCTGCTCAGGGCACGACGGGACCTGGGGAGTGAAATCCGAATTCTTCGAGGAATCCATGCGCATCGGCCGGCCGGTGTTCAAGCAAATGGGAGAGGGGGACCCCGATTGGGTGAGTTCCGACTGCCCTATTGCCGCCCGCCACATTCGGCAGGGCATGGGGCCGGATGCCCCGGCTAAGCAACACCCTTTGTCGCTGCTGGCGCGGGCTTACGGCTTGTGAGCGTTGCCGAACATCCTATGAGCACGATTACCCGCGATCAACTGCTGACTCTGGAGGCTTATGCCAAAGCCAGGCCCGATTTCCGCCGCCGCGTGATGGCTCACAAACAGGATCGGAGCGTAGCACTGGGAGAGCACCTTACTCTGTTCTTCGAAGATGAGATGACCATCCGCTATCAGATTCAGGAGATGCTGCGCGCCGAACGGATTTTCGAAGAGCAGGGCATCCAGGATGAATTGGACACCTATAATCCGCTGATTCCCGACGGCGGCAATTGGAAGGCCACGATGATGCTGGAATACCCGGACGAGGCCGAGCGCAAAGCCATGCTGGGCCGGCTGATCGGCGTGGAGGATCGGGTATGGGTGCGGGTGGCAGGACATCCGCCGGTGTTTGCCAGCGCCGACGAAGACCTGGCGCGGGATAATGCCGAAAAGACGTCCTCGGTGCACTTCCTGCGTTTCGAATTGTCCCCCGCCATGATTCAGGAGCTGCGCTCCGGAGCCGGGCTGGCCATGGGCGTGGATCACCCCGCCTATCAAGCCGAGACGATGGTTGCTTCCAGGGTGCGGGAATCCTTGCTGGTGGATTTGGCGTGAGGCCGGGTTTGGCCCTCCTGGCTTTTTTGCTGCTACCGGGGCTGGCAACGGCCCAGCGGGATGAGGCGGAAGGGCCTGCGTGGGCCGAGCAGCAGGCGGAATTCCCCGCGGCGCCGAAGCCCGAGAATCTCGGTCCCTTCGTCCCGGCCGCTCCCACCGACAACCGTTTCTTCGTGGATAGGACTTCCATCCGGGTGGACGGCGACGGGGTGGTGCGTTACGTTTTGGTGGTGCAATCCCCGGCGGGGGCTGCTAACGTCAGCTACGAGGGCATGCGTTGCAGCACTGCCGAGCTCAAGGTTTACGCCTTTGGGCGCAAGGACGGCGGCTGGTCGCCGGCGAGAAATCCGAAATGGATTCCCATTCCCAGGAACGAACCGGCCCGGCAGCACGCCACCCTTTATCTGGATTTTTTCTGCCCGGATCGGGCTCCGGTCCGCAGCGCCGATGAGGCGGTGGCAGCCCTGCGTCAGGGGGGCCACCCTCGTGCGGATTCCAGGTAACCCGTCTTGACCGGCTGACCCTCAGAGCAGCACCAGGTTGTCCCGGTGGATGAGCTCGGGCTCGTCCACATAGCCCAGCTTGCTCTCGATATCCTGACTTGGAGTGTGGAGGATCCGCTGGGTTTCCTGGGCGCTGTAGTTCGCTAAACCGCGAGCCACTTCGCGGCCATTGGGTGCGATACAGGCCACCGCTTCGCCCCGTTCGAAATTTCCCTCGACGCTATGCACCCCGATAGGCAGCAGGCTCTTCCCTTCCTCCTGCAGGGCCTGGGCCGCTCCCTTATCCAGCAACAGCCGGCCGCGGACTTGCAGTTGATCCGCCAGCCATTGCTTGCGGGCGGTCAGGGGCATGGTTTCGGCCCGCAGCAGGGTGCCGACGGGTTCTCCCGCCGCCAGCCGAACCAATACGTCGGGGATACGGCCGCTGGCAATGGCGGTATGGGCGCCGCTGCGAGCGGCCCGCTTGGCGGCCAGCACCTTGGTGAGCATGCCGCCCCGGGCGATGGAGCTGCCCGCATCGCCGGACATTTGTTCCAACCGAGGATCGCCGGCGACAGCATCGCTTACCAAAGTGGCTTGCGGGTCCCGGCGGGGATCGTTGGTATAGAGTCCCTCCTGGTCGGTGAGAATGATCAGGGCATCGGCTTCCAGCAGATTGGTCACCAGGGCGCCTAGAGTGTCGTTGTCGCCAAAGCGGATTTCATCGGTCACCACGGTATCGTTTTCGTTGACGATGGGGATCACCCCCAGGGTCAACAGGGTCCGCAAGCTGGAACGAGCGTTGAGGTAGCGGGTACGGTCCGCCATGTCTTCGTGGGTCAGGAGCACTTGAGCGGTGTGCAGACCATGGGTCCTGAAGCAGGATTCATAGCCCTGCACCAGGCCCATTTGCCCCACCGCCGCGGCCGCTTGCAGCTCATGGAGGGCATGGGGTCGGCGCTTCCAGCCGAGGCGCTGCATTCCTTCGGCGATGGCGCCGCTGGACACCAGCACCACTTCCCGGCCTTGGCCCCGAATCTGCGATACTTGCTGAGCCCAGCGAGCCAGCGCTTCATGATCCAGGCCTCGACCCTGATTGGTCACGAGACTGCTGCCCACTTTCACGACCAGGCGTTGCGCCTGGGCCAACAGTGTTTTCATGTCTCGGACTCCAAGGTCGCGGGCAAGTCGGCCGGCGGCTGAGAGGAGAGGGGATGGCGCTCCAAGTAGGCCATGATGGCCCGCACGAGCCGGTCGCAACCGGCGCCGGTGAGGGCCGAGATGAGGAATGTAGTCTGGGGATCGACACCCAGAGACGAGATCAGGGCTTGACGCCGGGCACCCCGCATCTCTTCGGGAAGCAGATCGGCTTTATTCAATACCAGCCAGCGGGGTTTGCCATATAGCGCATCGCTGTGCTTGCGCAGCTCGGCCAGCAAGGTTCGGGCATCGGCAGCCGGGTCGGCGTCCGGATCCGGGGGCGCCATGTCCAGCACATGAAGCAGCAGCCGGGTGCGGGACAAGTGTTTGAGAAAGTGGTCTCCCAGACCGGCGCCTTCCGCGGCGCCTTCGATCAGGCCGGGGATGTCGGAGACTACGAAGCTCCGGGATGCATCTACCCGTACCACCCCCAGATGAGGATGCAGCGTGGTGAAGGGGTAATCGGCCACTTTCGGCCGGGCTGCGGAAATGGCGCGGATCAGAGTGGACTTGCCGGCATTGGGCAGTCCCAACAACCCCACGTCGGCGAGCACTTTAAGTTCCATTTTGAGGTGGCGGGCTACGCCGGGCTTGCCGGGGGTGCTTTGCCGCGGCGCCCGGTTCACGCTGGACTTGAAGCGACTGTTGCCCAGCCCTCCGGCGCCTCCTTGGGCCAACAGCGCCCGTTGGCCATCCTGGGCGAGATCGGCCAGCATGCTGCTATCGTCCAGGTCGGTAATCACGGTGCCCACCGGAACCCGCAGCACTATGTCCTGAGCCGCGGCGCCGTGGCAATCGGCGCCGCGCCCCGCTTCTCCGTTTTTCGCCCGGAAGATCCGCTGGTAGCGATATTCGAGCAAGGTATTCAGATTGCGGTCGGCCACCACGAAGACGCTGCCCCCCCGGCCCCCGTCGCCACCGTCGGGCCCGCCCCGAGGGATGAATTTCTCCCTGCGGAAGCTTACCGCTCCGTTGCCGCCTGACCCGGCGCTTACTTCGATGATTACCTCATCGACGAACTTCATGGGCTTGGTTTTCCAATTAACATTGAGGGGGCGCCAAAACGAAAACAGCCCCACCCATCCGGGTAGGGCTGTTGCCCGGCGGCACCGGGGCGAACGCTACGCCGGAATGACGCTGACGGTCTTGTGCCGCTCTGGGCCTTTTACCGAAAACTCTACCTTGCCATCCGCCATGGCAAACAGGGTGTGGTCCCGACCGAGGCCCACATTGCTGCCCGGATGCATTTGGGTACCCCGCTGCCGTACCAGGATGCTGCCGGCGGAAACAACCTGCCCGCCGAAGCGCTTGACGCCGAGACGTTTCGAGTGAGAGTCGCGGCCGTTTCTCGAGCTGCCGCCGGCTTTTTTATGTGCCATATTTGAACCCCTCGCTACGCTTAACCGACGATACCGTCGATGCGGATCTCGGTGTAGCTTTGCCGATGCCCTTGGGTTTTGCGGTAGTGCTTGCGGCGCCGCATCTTGAAAATCCGCACCTTGTCGCCTTTGCCGTGACTCAGCACGGTGGCTTTGACGCTGGCTCCCGCCAGCATCGGAGCTCCCAGGGAGATTTTTTCGCCCTCCGCCACCGCCAGCACTTGGTCGAGCACCACCTCGGTTCCCACCGGCTGCGGAAGCAGCTCGATCTTCAGTTTGTCCCCGGCGGATACCCGATATTGCTTGCCGCCGGTTTTGATTACCGCATACATGGTCGGTCCCGTAACCTGCCTCGTGGAAAGGGAGCGGATTGTATAGCGATCTTGCCGGCAAGTCAAAACGTCGGCCCCTACCATTTCATTTTACCGAGAGAGCGAATCGCTGAAAGCCATATGTGACAAGGAATTTCGAGCGGCAAAACGTGGCGTCGGTTTGAACGGAAAAATGGAATTCCGGGAAAATTCCGGGGGTAGCGCACATGGGCAGAAGCGCGGTTACTTCCAACTGAGATTTAGCTTGCGATGCGAAGCGGCACATTCGCGCAAATACAGGTTGATGAGACTTTGGTAAAGAATCCCAACCTGTTCGGAAATGGACTTGAAATAGCGAATAGACTCCTCGTCCAGACGTATAGTGATCTGCTTCTTCAACTGCGAGGCATAGGGATTCTTCCGGGCGGATCGCCTTCCCACACTGAAAATGCAGTGGCTTTGTGATCCGCCGCAACTCGCCTACCGTTGCGGGGGCAGCGCCGGGTTTGCGTTCTCCTGCTCGGAGACGCGCACCGGCTTCCCATTTCATCCCTCGGGCGAATGCCGTCGGGACACCTGAAGCGTTTGCAGTCTAGCCCGCCGGCGCGGATTCCGCAATAGATGGGCTTGTCTACCAGCGAAGAGTGATCCCGGCGAGCAGCGCGTAATCGGTGGCGGCCCGATTCAGGCCGAAGTGCACACCGGCATCGAGATCGAGCCACTCGCGGGGAGAATAAATCACGGCGGTGACGAGCAGCGCCGGCCACGAGCTTGAGGATTTGTCCCGGTTGGTGTCCATCCCCGCGTCGGCGATGAGCTTCAGCTTGCCGGTGGCCTGGTATACCGCCGCGGCGGACAAGTGAATGATGTCTTCCCGCTCATCCACCTTGTTGCGGTTCTTGAGATAGCCAGTGTGGAAATGATAGGTCCAGCGTTCCTCATTCAGGCTCGCCACGAAATCCAGGCCATAGGTCCGGCGTCCCGATCCCAGCCCCCGCGCCGAGTCGCCGTCGGGAAAGTTAAGGGACGGTTTGAGCGCAAAGCTCACGCTTTCATTCTCATGGAACCGCCACTTCACAAACAGTTGGCCGTCGCCCCTGCCGCTTTCGAGGCTGCTGGTTCCGCCGCCGGTGGTCTCGTTCCTGAGATGGGCAAGCCCCAGGGCGAAATCGATGTCGTCGGTGACGCCATAGGTCAGGATCGATGCGGCCACTCCGGATCGAGTCTTGATTCCCTGGGCGCGGTCGTGATGGTCATCGTAAGTCAGTTCGAGCTGGAACTTGCCCCGGCCCTGGGTTCCGCTGTCTTCGGTGATCAGCGGGTGGGCGGCATGTACGCAGCCCATAGCCAGAATGCCGGCCGCCGACGCAATTGCGGCTCGTTTCACTGTTTTCTCCCTCGCGTGCACCCGCGCAAAAACCATAGCTGGCGCGAAGGCAGCGGAGGAAGATACGAACGGAAACAGGAAAAAGCCTGTATGCCGCAACATTGCCCTCCGCAATGCCTTCACAATGGCTTCAGGTCGGTCTCGCGGACTCGCGAGCGGTTGATGATTCAACCGGGCGGATCGCCTTCCCACACTGAAAATGCAGTGGCTTTGTGATCCGCCGCAACTCGCCTACCGTTGCGGGGGCAGCGCCGGGTTTACGTTCTCCTGCTCGGAGGCACGCACCGGCTTCCCATTTCATCCCTCGGGCGAATGCCGTCGGGACACCTGAAGCGTTTGCAGTCTAGCCCGCCGGCGCGGATTCCTCAACGTTATGTCCGTATGGGCTCTTCCCCGGGGGATTTCTGGTATCCTTAAAAAGCCAGCCGCGCTTGGTTTCGACCCCCGCTTCCCATTCCCGCCATGTCCTCTGCCCCCATTTCCCAGCTTACCGGCGATGCCTTGTCCTTCATGGCCGTGCTGGGCCGGGAAATGCGGGCGGTGGATGAGGTGATCCGCAGCCATCTGCATTCCGATGTGGCGCTGATTCGTCAAGTCAGCGAATACATTATTTCCAGCGGTGGCAAGCGGCTGAGGCCGGGGTTGGTGGTGTTGTCCGCCGGGGCTTTCGGCTACGGTGGCCGGGCCGTGTACGAAATGGCCGCAGCGGTGGAATTTATCCATACCGCCACCCTGCTCCACGACGATGTCGTCGATGGTTCGGGAATGCGCCGCGGCCAGGCTGCCGCCCACTCCCTATTCGGCAATGCCGCCAGTGTGTTGGTGGGGGATTTTCTCTATTCCCGGGCATTCCAGATGATGGTGGCGGTGGGCAACATGAAGGTCTTGGAAGTCCTGGCCGATGCCACTAACACTATTGCCGAGGGCGAAGTGTTGCAGCTTCTGAACTGCCGCAATCCGGATGTCGAAGAGGCCGGCTATTTCCAAGTCATTCGCTGCAAAACCGCCAAGCTGTTCGATGCGGCAGGACGCATCGGCGCCATTCTGTCGGGGGCCGGGAAAATGATGGAGCAGCGCTTGGGGGACTATGGCATGGCTCTTGGAACCGCCTACCAACTGGCTGATGATGTGCTGGACTATTCCGGGGATGCGCCGACCATTGGCAAGAACCTGGGAGACGATTTGGCGGAGGGCAAGGTTACCTTGCCCTTGATTCATGCTCTACGCAACGGGACGCCCGCCGAGGCCGACGTTATCCGGCGAGCGATTCGGGAAGGAGGGGCGGAGGAATTCGAACCCGTGCTCCAAGCCATCCGGAGTACCGGTGCGTTGGATTATGCGCTGGATAAAGCTCGCACGGCATCTGTCGCGGCATCCGCCGCCGTCGCGGCATTGCCGCATACTCTTTACAAGGATTGTCTGCTAGAATTGGCAACCTTTGCCGCAACCCGTAGCTATTAATAAACGGGATCCGCCGCGCGGGCGGGTTTCCCGCCGTATGTCGATGGCTGGCGGGGAGATCGGTGCGATACGGAAACGACGGGGTGTAGCTCAGCCTGGTAGAGTACTGCGTTCGGGACGCAGGAGTCGGAGGTTCGAATCCTCTCACCCCGACCAATCGAATCCAAGGGCGCAGGATCCACCCCGTCGCCTGGAGTTCTGATGAGAATCCGGTGGACCTATTCTCGGTTGTCAGACCCTGGATTGCCTGCCATCTGTCGTCTTCGTGTTTTCCGATGAATTCGGCTCGCCCGTTTTCCGTCCTTGGCCTGTTGTCGTTCGACAGCTATTGGCGCTCTCTGCTGTACTTCAATGTTTACCGGGTCCTGGTGGCGGGTATCTTGCTGGGCGCCGCGCTGGCTTTTGGCACTTCCTCGTCCTTTGGCTCCTACAGCCTACCCCTATTTGTCTATGTGAGTTCCGGGTATCTCGCCGCCGCGGCGCTGTTGTTCGTGCCGATCAGCATTCATCGGCCGATCTTCGACGTGCAGCTAACCTTCGGGGTTGCCATGGATGTCGGTTTCGTGGCGATCCTGATGTACGCCAGCGGCGGGATCGACAGTGGCCTGGGGCTGTTATTGATGCCATCCCTGGTTATTTCCAGCCTGATTACCCGCGGCCGGTTGGCGCTGTTTCACGCGGCTCTGGCAAGCATTGCCGTGCTATTGGAACAGACTTATCAGGTCCTCCGGCAGGACGTGGGAATCACTCAGCATATCCAGGCGGGTTTGTTGAGCGTTGGTTACTTCGCGACCGCTTGGCTGGCTTACGCGCTGGCCCAATATGCCGCCGCCAGCGAGGAATTGGCGGCTCAGCGGGAAATCGATTTGGCGAATATGGCCGAAGTCAGCGAGTTGGTCATCCAAGATATGCAGGACGGGGTGTTGGTGGTGGACGGAGGTGGGGTGGTGCGGCAGCATAATGCTCAGGCCGAGGTGTTGCTAGGGGGGTTACCTGCCCAAGAGCAGGAGATGCTGTTGCGGAGCTATGCTCCGGCCCTGGCTCGGCGTTTCGAGGAGTGGCGGCGACAGGATAGAGTTTCCGGCGAGCCGTTACGGGGAGCAAATCCCGGCCGGCTGTTGCAAGCGCGGTTTGTCCCGGTGGGCCAGACCCGGGAGCGGGGAGCAGTGATTTTTCTGGAAGACCTGACGCGGGTACAGTCCCAGGCGCAGCAAATGAAGCTGGCGGCGCTCGGGCGCCTGACCGCCAATATTGCCCATGAGGTTCGCAATCCCTTGAGCGCCATTACGCATGCCACGGAACTCTTGCAAGAAGAGCCCGCGTTGGCGGAAACTCCCCGTCTGCTTCAGATCATTCGTGACAATGCCGAGCGTTTGGAGCAGATTATTCAGGATGTGATGAAGCTCAACCGTCAAGATCGGGCCCACCGGGAATCCTTTGGTTTGGAACAGTATCTCCGGACTTTTGTCGAGCAGTTTGCCGAGATCGAAGCGATACCCCGGGACACCATATTGCTGCGAGTGACCCCTGATATTCGGATATCCTTCGACCAGAGTCACCTTAATCAAGTTATGTGGAATTTGTGCCGGAACGCTCTGCGGCATTGCCATAAGCGGGAAGGCAGTATTCGCATTGCCTCCCGGAGCATGCCGAACGGCGCTCAGTTGGATGTGGTGGACGATGGCGAGGGCATACCTGAAGACCATCGTGGGCAGTTATTCGAGCCATTCTTCACCACCGTCGCCAGCGGCACGGGCTTGGGTCTTTATATCTCCCGGGAACTTTGCTCGGCCAATGGAGCCGCGTTGGATTATGTGGAAACCCTCACGGGCACACAGTTCACTATCACTTGCAGGAGAGAATAGATGGATGCGGCTCGCGTATTGATTGTTGATGACGAAGCCGATATTCGGGAGCTGCTGGGAATGGCCCTGACCAAAATGGGGCTGAATACCGATGCGGCCAGCACCCAGGCCGAGGCCGTAGACTTGCTCCGGGAGCGGAGTTATGACTTGTGTCTTTCCGACATGAGACTGCCTGACGGAGACGGATTGCGCTTACTGGCCCATATATCCAAGCTCCATCCCAGCACTCCCGTGGCGGTTATCACGGCCTATGGTAGCACCGAGAATGCCGTGGCGGCCCTTAAAGCCGGGGCCTTCGACTATTTATCCAAACCGGTTTCCTTGGGTCAACTGCGAAATCTGGTCAAAGCTGCCCTAAAGCTGCCCCGTCAGGGAGCCGGTCGCAAGGCGGAAGATCCGGAGTCGGCCGGCGGGGCTCTGGCGCTGCTGGGAAATTCCGTTCCCATCCGGCAGGTCCGGGATTTGATCGGCAAGCTAGCCCGCAGCCAAGCTCCGATTTATATCAGCGGCGAGTCGGGCAGCGGCAAGGAATTGGCTGCCCAACTCATTCACCTGCAAAGCGCCCGCGGTGATTATCCTTTCGTTCCGGTGAATTGCGGAGCGATTCCGGAAAACCTGATGGAGAGCGAATTTTTCGGCTACCGCAAAGGCGCCTTTACCGGAGCCGACCGAGACCGGGACGGTTTTTTTCAGGCAGCCCAGGGTGGCACTCTGTTTCTGGACGAGGTGGCGGAACTGCCGGTCTCGATGCAGGTGAAGCTGCTGCGAGCCATCCAGGAGAAGAAAGTCCGGAAGGTCGGCAGCACTGCCGAAGAAGGGGTCGATGTGCGAATCATCAGCGCCACCCACATCAATCTCGGGGAGGCGGTAAAAAACGGCCGGTTCCGGCAGGATCTTTATTACCGACTGAACGTCATCGAACTCAAAATGCCCCCTTTGCGAGAGATGCCCGAGGATATTCCGGTATTGGCCGCGGCGGCCTTGGGGCGCCATGCCGCTACGCTTTCCGCAGAGCCGCCGCGTATATCTCCGGAGGCGTTGCAAGCGTTGGGCGGATATGCTTTTCCCGGGAATGTGCGGGAACTGGAAAACATTCTGGAGCGAGCCATGGCCTTGACTTCCGACTCGGTGATTCGCGTGGAGGATTTGCAACTCGCCGCCCAACCGGAAGCCGCCGCTCTTCCCGGCGGCGAGTTGCCCTTGCAGGAATATCTTGAGCAAGTGGAAAAGCAAAAGATTCTTGCAGCCCTGGAGCGGGCGCGCCATAACAAGACCGCGGCCGCGAAACTGCTGGGGATCAGTTTTCGGGCGTTGCGTTACCGCATGGAGCGGTTGGGAATCCATTGACGGGAATGGCGATGCGCCTGTTTGCGGATGGCCGGCTTTCGGGAGCGCAGTATGTGCCGTCCCCCAATGCGGATGAACGCCCTCCGGGAATGGCCGTCGAGTTGCTGGTCATCCATAGCATCAGTTTGCCGCCGGGAGAATTCGGTGGGCGTGGGATTGTGGATCTTTTTATGAATCGGCTGGACCCCGATGGACACGCCGCCTATCGGGAGTTGAATGGGCTGCGAGTCTCCGCGCATTTTTTAATTCGCCGAGGGGGGGAAATTGTCCAGTTCGTGCCTTCCGCCAAGCGGGCTTGGCATGCGGGAGTGTCCAATTGGCGCGGACGGGAACGGTGTAACGACTTTTCCGTGGGGATCGAGTTGGAAGGAACCGACACGGCGGCATTCGAAGAGGCCCAGTACCGGAAGCTGGCCGAACTGAGCAAGCTGCTAAAACAGGCCTATCCGGTGCGGGACGTGGTGGGCCATTCCGATATTGCCCCCGGACGCAAAACCGACCCCGGTTCTTGTTTCGATTGGGAGCGGTATCGAGCGGACATCGAAAGTTAGCGGTCGCTCTGGCAAGATTTGATGCGGCTTGCGTGAGCCCATGGAGGCTTCAATCGAACACCACCGTTTTGTTGGCATATACCAGGACGCGATTTTGGATGTGCCACTTGACGGCTCTTGAAAGCACCATTTTCTCCAGGTCCGCTCCTTTCTGAACCAAATCCTCCAGGTTGTCACGGTGGGAGATGCGAATGACGTCCTGTTCGATGATGGGGCCGTCATCCAGCGTTTCGGTCACGTAGTGGCTGGTGGCGCCGATTAGCTTCACTCCTCGTTCGAAGGCGCGGTGGTAGGGTTTGGCGCCATGGAAAGCTGGCAGGAAGGAGTGGTGGATGTTGATGATCCGGCGGGGATATTCCCGGATGAAATCCCCCGAGAGAATCTGCATGTAGCGCGCCAAAACCACCAAATCCACTCCATGGCTTTTCAATAACCCCAATTGGGCCTTTTCTGTCAGGGCCTTGGTGTCCGGGGCGATGGGGAAGTGGTGGAATGGGATTTGGTAAAACTCGGCGAGCCACCGGGTATCCGGGTGGTTGCTGATGATCAGCACGATTTCGCCGTGCAACTCCCCGCTTTTTTGACGGTAGAGCAAGTCTGCCAGGCAATGGTCGTGGCGGGAGACGAAAACAGCGATTCGAGGCCGAGGCCCAGAGCAGGTTAAGCGCCACTCCATGGAAAAACGCTGGGCAATGGGGGAAAACGCAGCATCGAAATTTTCCAAGGAAAGATCGAAATCCCGCAGGTCCCATTCGACTCGGGTCAGGAACAAATTCAGGGTGCCGTCCTGGTGTTGGTCGGCGTGGAGGATGTTGCCATTGTGCCGGAACAGGAAGTCGGCTATGGCCGCTACCAGGCCTTTTTGGTCGGGACAATTGATCAGCAGAATACCGGTATCTTTCATGGCGGGATCAGGTATGGCGAAGCTGTCCGGGAGAGGACTGTGAGGGAAGAGCAATCGTAGAGTATTCGTCGGGTGCTGAACAGCGGCGGAAGCTCGCCGAGCTTTTTTGGCCTGACTTTGTTCGGTTGACATGCCAATTTGCGCCATGATATATGTAAAACAATAGAGTGATATAAATCAACTGATGGCCGAGGCTTGATTGAGGGGTAATCCCCGCCCCAGGCAGTTTGGAGCGGTATACCGACAAGAAAGGCAATCCGTTATTTTTATTAGTTTTTAAGGAGGAGGAGATGTCTATAAAAGTGCGTCGGCTGTCCTATGCGCTGGGGGCCTCGGTGACGGGGGTGGATCTGACCCGACCCCTGGACGACGCCACCATGGCCGAGGTCCACAAAGCTTGGCTGGAACACTTGGTGTTGGTATTTCCGGGCCAGGATCTGACTCCGGAGCAGCAGATTGCCTTCGGCAAGCGCTTCGGTCCGCTGGACGATCACAAGGCGGTGCCGTTTTACCGTCATCCCGAATATCCCGAGATTTACCTCATCACCAATCACAAGATCGGGGGCAAGTCCTCGGAGACCAAGGACACGGGGCGTCTTTGGCACTCGGACCATTCCTTCACGACGCGGCCGACGATGGCGACCATGCTGTACTGCCGGGAGATTCCGCCGGTAGGGGGCAACACCATGTTCGCCAACACGTATATGGCCTACGACACCCTGTCCGACACCTTGAAAGGAGTTCTGGAGAAGCTCGAAGCGGTCCATAGCATTGCTTATTACACCGCCGGTCACCTGCAGGACCGCAATCCCGAGCAGATTGCCCAGATGCGCAAGGCGAGTCCGCCAGTGGCCCAACCGGTCGTCCGGGTCCATCCCGAGACCGGGCGCAAGGCTTTGTACGTCAGCGAGATGATGACCTCTCATTTTGTCGGCATGACTCCGGAGGAAAGCCGCGGACTGCTACAGTTCCTGTTCGGTCATTCAGTGCGGCCAGAGTTTACTTATCGCCATGCCTGGAACGTGAACGATCTGCTGATGTGGGACAACCGCTGCGTTTTGCACATGGCTCCCGCGGATTACACCCACGAGCACCCCCGTCACATGCACCGATTGACCGTGTTGGGTACTCCTTGCGGGAGGGCTTACGAGGAGGCCGGATGAGATTCGAGTACCTCTGTGGGCTGCGAGGTGGGTCAAGAAAAAACAGGGCGTCAAAGCGGTGACTTGAGCGCCTTTAAGAAAACCAAGGATCAAGGCTAATTGCGCGCCCCTGAATAAATTGATACAACTTGCGAGGAGCTAGCCATGGCATTAGGCGTCAGGAAATTATCTTATGCGCTGGGCGCGGAAATCATGGGACTCGATTTGAGAAAACCCATGGATGACGCGACGGCCGCGGAAATCCGCAAAATTTGGCTGGAAAATCTGGTGATCGTTATCCGAGGCCAGGAGATCACGCCGGCTCAGCAGGTTGATTTTGGACGCCATTTCGGTCCGCTGGACGATCACAAAAGCCTGCCGTTTTATCGGCTTCAGGAGCACCCCGAGATTTTCCTGATTACCAACAAAGAAGTGAACGGGAAGCCCTCGGAGACCAAGGACACAGGGCGTCTTTGGCATTCGGATCACTCCTTTACCACTCGTCCGACCATGGCCAGCGCCCTTTATTGCCGGGAAATCCCCTCCGTCGGGGGCGACACCGTATTCACCAACATGTACATGGCCTACGATACCCTGTCGGACACGCTGAAGGGCATTCTGGATAAGCTGGAGGCAATTCACGACATCACCACCTATGCGCCATTCCGGAAGCGAAATCCGGAGCAGGTGGCCGAGATGCATCGGATCAATCCGCCCGTTGCTCAGCCCGTTGTCAGAATTCACGCCGAGACTGGCAGAAAGGCGCTGTACGTCAGCGAGGCCTTGACCTTCCGATTCGTGGGCATGACCGAGGAAGAAAGCCGAGGGCTCATGGAGTTCCTCTGGGAGCACTCGGTTCGCCCGGAATTCACCTATCGGCACCAATGGAAAGTAGGTGATCTGCTGATGTGGGACAACCGGTGCGCCATGCACATGGCTCCGGCGGATTACACGCCGGGTGAGCCCCGGCTGATGCACCGCATCACGATTCTGGGGACGCCGAGCGGTAGGGTTTATCAAGAAGCTGCCCCGCAAAAGGCGGCCGCCTAGGAAGGGTGATGGCGCGCCTTTGGCGCAAGGAGTTTGGAGCTGGGTGGGTTGCGGAACCGTGGGGCATTCATGCTTTCACGTACTGCAAAACCCCATGGTCAAGGAACAGTTGCGAGGCCAAGGATTGGAGGTTCGTACCACTTCTCCTGAGCAGTTGGGGGAAATGGTGAGAATGGAGGCAGCCCGCTGGATTGAGGTTGTTCGCAAGGCCGGTATCCCCAAGATTGATTAACCCCCCCTGTTAAGGAGTAACTCATGAAAGCAGCTCAACTAAAATCCGTGAAAGCCTCCAAAGCGCCCCGCGGCATGTCCGAAGAAGAGTGGCAAATGCGCTGCAACCTGGCCGCCGCCTACCGGCTGGTGGCCGATTTCGGCTGGACCGATTTGCTGGGCACCCACCTCTCCGCCCGCGTGCCCGGCACCGACGACCACTTCCTCATCAATCCTTACGGCATGCTGTTCGAGGAAATCACCGCCTCCAGCCTGATCAAGGTGGACCAGGACGGCAACATCCTCAGCGACACCGACTACATCGTCAACCCCGCCGGGTTCGTGATTCACAGTTGCATCCACGTTGCCCGCCACGATGTCGACTGCGTCATGCACCTGCACACCCGGGACGGCAATGCCGTGGCCACCCAGAAGTGCGGACTGTTGCCCATCACCCAGCACGCTCTGGTGATCTACGACCAAGTCACCTACCACGATTTCGAAGGCCCGGCACTGGATTTCGACGAGCAAAAGCGGCTGGTGGCGGACTTGGGAAACAAGCGCATCATGATTCTGCGCAACCACGGCACGCTGACGGCGGGGCGCACGGTGGCGGAAGCGTTCGTGCTGATGTACCGGATCGAGCGGGCCTGCCGGATGCAGATCGCCGCCCAATCGGGCGGACAGGAGCTTAACCCACTGCCCCAGTCGGTGATCGACAAGAGCATCAAGACCGGGCAGATGCTCTATTCCAAGGGGGGATTGTCTCCCGAGGGAGAGAAAGAGTGGAAGGCTTTGTTGCGCAGGCTGGATCGGCAGGGTTCGGACTATAAGCACTGAAGCTATTGGCGGAGTCAATTCGGGCGGCCCCTAGGAGCCGCCCTTTTACATTTTCGGTTAAAGAGGACGCGATATGAAAATCTGCGTGGTGGGAGCCGGCGCCATCGGCGGTTATCTTGCGGTCAAGTTGGCTTTAGCCGGTCACAAAGTGTCGGTGGTGGCTCGCGGCAATCATTTGGCCGCCATCCGACAGAAGGGCCTGAGGCTGGTCAATCGGGATAGCCGGGCGGAGCTCCGTGTTCAGAATATCCTGGCCAGCGACCGGATGGCGGACTTGGGCCCTCAGGATTGCATACTGCTGGCTCTGAAGGCGCATCAGATTGCGGCGGTGGCGGCTGATTTGCGAGCACTTTACGGCCCGGCCACGCCGGTGGTGACGCTGCAAAATGGCATTCCCTGGTGGTATTTCCATCGCCATGGCGGTCCTCTGGCGGGAACCCGATTGGAATCGGTGGATCCTGGCGGCCTCATCGGGGCCCAGTTGGAGCCGGCCCGCATTCTTGGCTGCGTGGTCTATAAGGGAGCGGAAGTGATCGAGCCGGGCGTGATCCGGCACACTAAAACCGCCGGCGACAAGTTTCCGCTAGGGGAGTTGGACGGTTCGGAGACTCCCCGCATCCGGGCTATTTCCGAAGCCTTGGAAGGGGCGGGAGTGCGTGCCCCGGTGATTCCCGATATTCGGCCGGAGAAATGGTTCAAGCTGTGGGGCAACCTGGCCTGGAACCCTATCTGCGCCCTAACCCATGCCCATGCGTTAGAAGTTTATCAATCTCCGGAAGCCAGTCGGCTGAGCCTGATCATGATGCGAGAGGCCCAAGCCATCGCGGAAAAACTGGGGATCCGGTTCCGGGGTACGCCGGAGGATCGCATACAGCGAATTCACGAAATCGGACCAACCCGGCCATCCATGCTGCAAGACACGGAAGCCGGTCGGCCGTTGGAAGTGGATGCCTTGGTCGGGGCGGTAGTGGAACTCGCCGGGCTGACCGACACGCCGGCCCCCCACGTGGAGGCGGTTTATGCCTGCGCCAAGCTGCTTAACGGGGTGGTGGCGGGACGGCGCGTACGCATCGTCCCGCAGCCCTTGGACTGATATCCCCGGGACGCTATTCGACCGGAATATTGGCTTCCTTGACGACGCGCGCCCAGGTGTCCAACTCGGGCTTGATGATGGCGGCTAATTGCTCCGGAGTCGAGCCGACGACTTCCAGCCCTTGGGCGGCAAGGCGCTCCTTGACGTCGGGGGCTTTCACGATGCGGGCGATCTCGGCGCTGATCTTGTTGATGATGTCCTTGGGGGTTCCGGTGGGAACCGACACCCCGAACCAGACCGAGACATCGTAGCCCGGCACTACTTCGCCTATGGACGGAATGTCCGCCAATACACTGGAACGCTTGGCGCTGGTAACCGCCAGGGCTCGCAGCTTGCCGGCTTTGATGTGGGGCAGGGCGGCGTTGGTGGTTTCGAACATCACCGAAGCCTCGCCGGCCAGTACCGCGGCCAGGGAGGGGGCGTTTCCTTTGTAAGGGACGTTGAAAAGATCGACTTTAGCCATGGATTTGAACAATTCCCCGGAAAGCTGACCGACGCCGCCACCCACCGCCAGGTTAATCTTGCCCGGCTGGGCCTTGGCTTGCGCAATGAACTCTTGCAGGGTCTTGGCCGGGACCGCAGGGTGAACCACCAGGACCATCGGCGTTCCGGCGATGAGGCTGACCGGGGTAAAATCCTTGATCGGGTCGTAGGGAAGCTTGCGGAATAAATTCGGATTCATGGTCATGTTGCCGTTATAGGCGAACATCAGGGTATAGCCGTCGGGCGCGGCCTTGGCGCCCAATTCGGTGCCGATCATGGCACTGGCCCCCGGCCGGTTGTCTATTACGACCTGCTGGCCCCAAGCTTCCGAGAGTTTCTGGCCCACCAGACGGGCGATGATGTCGGTGGTTCCTCCCGGCTGAAACGGGACGATCCAGCGGATGGGTTTGCTGGGATAGGACTGGGCCGCGGCCAAGCCCGCGCCGAAAACAAAAAGCCCGGAAAAGCCAAGAACGAAAAGCTGGCGATGCAACGATTTTTTTATCATGAAAGTTATCCTCCGACAGAATATTTTAGGTTCCAAGCGAGGGTTGCCGCCCGGCCATGGGCAAAGGGCGGCTGCCGTTGGCTTGGGCTTCAAATCTTAGCAGACTTTTTGGTTGTCCCCAGGGAAATTGACAACGCTCTCGATTGGCGGGATATTTGTCCGGTCAACCTGTATTGCAAAGGCCGATTACGGCCCATATCCATTCAAGTCCATTCAAGCTTTTAAGGAGGAGGAGACCATGAAATTGCAAATACGGCGTTTGGCCCATGGCTTGGGTGCCGAAGTTCGGGGGGCGGATCTATCCAACCTCGACACGGCTGCTTTCGATGCGATCCATGCCGCATGGATGGAGCACCTGGTTTTGGTGTTCCCCGAGCAGCGATTGACCGGACTGCGGTTCGCGGCTTTCAGCGAGCGCTTCGGGGATCTGGAAATACTGGGAAGCTACCAGGGGCTGGATGAATATATGGACCCCGATTGCCGGGGGTTGATGACCGTTACCAACCGCAATATTCGCAACGAGCCCTCCCGGACCCGCGCCGTGGGCAGGAAATGGCATGCCGATCGCTCCTTCGTTCCCCAGGCGCCCATCGGGACTTTTTTGTATTGCCGGGAAATTCCCGAAGTGGGCGGCGACACCCTGTTTTCCAACCAGTACAGGGCCTACGATACGTTGTCCGAGGGACTCAAGGGTGTTTTGGATGGCTTGTGGGCGGTACATGATGTCCTGGGCCGCCAGGACAGCCTGGTGAAGGCACTGAGCCCGGAGGAACTGGCCCGTAAGCGCCTGATGGACCCCCCTACCGCTCAACCGGTGGTGCGGGTCCATGAAGTGACGGGCAAGAAGGCGCTTTACGTCAGCGAAGCGGTGACGACCGCCATTCTCGGCATGACCGAGAAGGAAAGCCGGCCCTTGCTGGAATACTTGTTCCGGCACTCCGTGAAACCGGAGTTCACCTACCGCCACCATTGGCGAGTGGATGACGTGGTGATGTGGGATAACCGTTGTGCGATGCATTTGGCCTTGGCGGATTTCGACCCGGCCCAGTTCCGCACCATGTTGCGGACTTCGGTGGTGGGGCCGGTGACCGGGCATGCTCTTAAGGAGTATTGAGGGCCAGCGGGCGGCCTAAGCAGTTTGTTGAAAAACGCCCACGGCGGTTCGATACGGCGGCCGCGCCGTCTACTCAGCACGAACGGAATCAGTACATTACCGTTCGCCCTGAGTAGCGCGAAGCGCGTATCGAAGCCTGTCCTGAGCCCCGTCGAAGGGCCTGTCCTGAGTTGCTCGAAGGGGGCATTTCGGGCGTTTTTCAACAAACTGCTAGCCCAGCTCTCCGGAGTCAGCAATGGCCGGGTTTGCCCGGGGACGACTCCCCGGACGAAACAACTTTAGGCCAGCTTGAAGCGGGGCAGGGTGATGTCGTCGGTGATTTTCTGGCAAACCAACCGCACCGGCATGTCGAAGACGACTTTTTCGGCATCCCCCTCGATCAGGGAGCTGATCATGCGGGGACCTTCCTCCAACTCCACCAGCAGCACGGCATAGGGCGTGTCTTTCTTGAAGGCCGGTCCCGGGGCCCGGTAGACCACGCTGAAGGAATGCACCTTGCCGCGTCCCGAGGCAGGGCGATGTTCCAGGCGTTCCGAATTGCATTTGTGGCACATGCTTTTCTGGTAATACTGGACATGGCCGCAGTCCAGGCAGTGCTGGAGCAACAACTGACCTTTCTTTAGGCCATCCCAAAAGGCGAAGGTATCTCCGTCCGGGGTTGGCAGAGGTTTTTTCAGGGCTTCTTCCATGGTGATCATAGCGCGGCCTCCGTGCCGAGAATGGTGGTGGCGGCGGTAGCGAATCCCGCCCCGAGATTGTGGACCAGGCCCAGGTTGGCATCGGCGACTTGCCGATCGCCGCATTCGCCCCGCAATTGGCGGATGACCTCCCAGAAGTGCAGCAGGGCGCCGGGAATCCCCGGATGGGCATAGGACAAGAGACCGCCGTGGGTGTTGCAGGGAATCGTGCCGCCGTAGGTCATCTGGCGGTCTTCCACGAAACGGCCGCCTTCGCCCTTGGGACAGAATCCCAAATCCTCCAGAACCATGATCACGGTGCCGGTGAAACAGTCGTAGACCCCGGCCACGTCCATATCCTTCGGCCCATAACCCGCCATTTCGTAGGCTTTCTTGCTGGACTGCACGGCGCCGGTGGTGGTGACCGAGGGCATAAGGAAAATGTGCTCATGGGTATAGCACTCGCCACCGCCGAGGATGTAGACGGGTTTCTTGATGCCCAGGGATTTGGCCCGCTCCGCCGAGGTGATGAGGAAAGCCGCGCCGCCGTCGGAGATCAGCGAGCAGTCCAGCTTGTGGTAGGGAGAGGTGACCAGGCCGGAATTGAGCACGTCGTCCACCGTGATGGGCTTGGTCATCTGGGCCCCCGGGGTGCGCAGGGCGTGCTCCCGCTGGATCACGGCCACTTGGGCCAACTGTTCCGGAGTGGTGCCGTAGTCCTTCATGTGCCGGTGGGCGGTCATGGCGAAGGTGTTGGACACGGGGATGCCGAAGGGCATCTCGTACTGCTGATCCCGACTCTCGGTCATGGAGCGCAGCGCTAGGTCGGGGGTCAGCCCGGTGAGCAGGCTGTCGCCCCCCAATACCAGCACGGTTTCCGCCAGGCCGCCGGCGACCGCCGCGGCGGCGATATTGAACATGGTCGCGGCGGTGGCTCCCGATACCTGCAGGGTGTTGGAGAACGTGGGCTGGATGCCGAAGTATTCGCTGAAGGCGACGCTAAACCGGTGAAACGGCGCGGCGAAGGCATGGCCGGCCAATACCCCGTCCACTTGATCCTTGCCGATTCCGGCGTCGGCAAGGGCTTTCTTGGCGGCATCGGCGGCGAGCCATAACGGGCTTTTGCCTGGCACCTGGCCCACCGGGGACAGGCCGACGCCGATGACGGCGGCTTTGCCCCGGATGGTGGCCTTGGTCTTGCTGGACATGGTGACCCCTCCTGAAGGTGTATGGAGATTGTTGATGGGTGCCGCTTGCCAAACCCCCCGTTGCTGGGCGGGGCTCCCCGTGCGGCCACGGTTTAAGGCATTATAGCGGCACCCCTTTGTCCGTTCAATTAAACTTGGATTGGGTGATCACCGGTCTGACATGCAACCGGAAAATCCTGCTGGCTTCCCCGCCGACCTGAGCATTCCCCTGGGTTCGTCACGACGCTTGGGTGGGCTGCTGCTGACGGCCCATGCCGTGGGTTGGGGAGTGCTGCCGGCCCTGGATTTGCCGGTCTGGATCCGGGGAGCGTTGGCGGTGGCCTTGGCCGGAAGTCTCCTCTATGCGCTGTTGCGGGACGGGTGGCGGCGGCTGCCGGGGTCGGTGACCGAGCTGCGATTGTGGGCCGACGGCAGTTGCGCCGTTAAATTGCGGCAGGGGTCGTGGCAATCTTGTCGCATCCGCGGCGAAAGCTTCGTGGCGCCGTGGCTGACGGTGCTGAGCTTAGCCCAGGAAGGGCGGCTGCTGCGGCGCTATGTGGTGATTTTGCCCGATGCGCTGGACCCGGAAGCGTTCCGCCGATTGCGGGTATGGCTACGCTGGAAGCCGGGCGCGTGAGATGGGCCGGCGTTTTGACGGTGCCGCTGTCAAGTCCCGGAATGGCGGCGGGGCGGCCTGTGCAGCACGGTGTTGCTGGCCACTGGCAGGGTGTGGGGATAATCGCGGCTGAAGTGCAGTCCCCGGCTTTCGTGGCGTAGCGTGGCGCTTTGCACGATGAGGTCGGCGGTGGCCACCAGATTGCGCAAATCCAACAGGTCTCCGACCACCCGGAAGTGGGAGTAATACTCGCCGATTTCCTCCTGGAGCAGCCGGATGCGATGTCGGGCCCGTTCCAGCCGCTTGTCGGTGCGGACGATCCCCACGTAGTCCCACATGAATCTCCTGAGTTCGTCCCAGTTGTGGGAGATGACGATCTCCTCGTCGGCGTCGGTGACCCGGCTTTCGTCCCATCCCGGCAATTGCAAGGGTTCCCCCTTGTCTTGGGCCAGGATGTGTTCCGCCGCCGCCCGGCCGAACACCAGGCATTCCAGCAAGGAATTGCTGGCCAGCCGATTGGCGCCGTGCAGCCCGGTGTGAGTGGTTTCTCCCACGGCGTAAAGGCCGGCCAGGTCGGTTTGGCCCTGCCGGTCGGTCATGATGCCGCCGCAGGTGTAGTGGGCGGCGGGCACCACCGGGATGGGTTGGCGGGTCATGTCGATGCCGAATTCCAGGCAGCGGGAGTGGATGGTGGGGAAATGGCGCCGGATAAAATCCGCCGGCTTATGGGAGATATCTAGGTAAACGCAGTCCAGGCCGCGCTTTTTCATCTCGAAGTCGATGGCCCGGGCCACCACGTCGCGGGGCGCCAGTTCGGCCCGGGGATCGTGGGCCGCCATGAAGGCGGTGCCGTCGGGGAGCCGCAGCATCCCACCCTCTCCCCGCACCGCCTCGGAAATCAGGAAGCTCTTGGCGTGGGGATGGTAGAGGCAGGTGGGATGAAACTGGATGAACTCCATGTTGGCCACTCGGCACCCCGCCCGCCAGCCCATGGCGATGCCGTCGCCGGTGGCCGTGTCGGGATTGGTGGTGTAGAGGTAGACCTTGCCGGCGCCGCCGGTGGCCAGCACGGTATGGGGCGCCGAAAGAGTCCGCACCCGGCCGGTGCTGCGGTCCAGCGCGTAGGCCCCCAGGCAGCGATTGCCCTCCCGGCCCAACTTGGCGGAAGTGATCAAATCCACCGCCACGTGGTGCTCCAGCACGGTGATGCTGGACTGGGCATGGAGTTTCTCCACCAGGGTGGTTTGGACGGCGTGGCCGGTGGCGTCGGCGGCATGGATGATGCGCCGGTGGCTGTGACCGCCTTCCTGGGCGAGGTGGTATTCCCCCTCTCCATTGTCGTCCCGGGTGAAAGGCACTCCTTGGTCGATGAGCCATTGGACCGCTTCCTGGCTGTGTTCCACCACGTAGCGGGTCACGCCCTCGTCGCACAGCCCGGCGCCGGCTTGCTGGGTGTCTCGGACATGGGCCTCCAGGGAGTCGTCCTGGGAAAGCACCGCGGCAATGCCTCCTTGGGCCCAATCCGATGCCCCTTCTAGCAAGGCTCCTTTGGTGATCAGGGCGACGCTGCGCTTGCCGGCGAGGCGCAGCGCCACCGTCAGCCCAGCGAGGCCGCTGCCGATTACGATGACGTCAAAGCGGTCCATGGCAGTTTTGGCGGAATCCCACATCTCTTGGGGGTAAAGCCCAATGATAAACCATAAGGGCAGCCCAATCGCCGCTATGCGAATGACCCCATTGCCGAGTGAACTAATGCCCCAAGCGGCGGTCATTGGCTTATCCGGCGGATTGCTTGCGTTTCCCGGAATCCCTTTGCCCGGTATACTTCGTTGCCCGCCGCAGGGTATTGCGGTGGCGATAACGACAAGCTCAGGGATGATGCCGGTGGGGGATCGTGAGATAGATCAGCAACTGGTGGAGCGCGCCCAAGCCGGAGACAAGCGCGCCTTCGAGTTGTTGGTGGCCAAGTATCAGCGCAAGCTGGGCCGGTTGTTGTCGCGATTCATTCGGGATCCGGCGGAAGTGGATGATGTCAGCCAAGAGGCATTCATAAAAGCCTATCGGGCGTTGCCCTCGTTTCGGGGCGACAGCGCTTTCTACACTTGGCTCTATCGCATTGGGATCAATACCGCCAAGAACCATTTGGTGGCGGCGGGCCGGCGACCGGCCATCGGCGGGGAACTGGAAGCCCTGGAGGGGGGCGGCGAGGATTCCCTGGCCCAGGTTGGGGATGTCAATACCCCCGAAGCGGAGTTGATGAGCAAGGAGATTGCCCAGACGGTGAACAACACCCTGGGCCAGCTTCCGGAGGAGTTGCGAACCGCGATTACGCTCCGGGAGATCGAAGGACTGAGCTACGAGGAAATCGCCCAAATCATGAATTGTCCCATCGGTACGGTGCGTTCGAGGATTTTCCGGGCTCGAGAGGCCATCGCGGAAAAACTTCGGCCGCTGCTGCAAACGGGTAAAGACAGGAGGTGGTGAGGTGGAGCAGTTATCCGCATTGATGGACGGCGAATTGGATGCCGGAGAAGCGAAAGATATCCTGGAGCGAATGAAGGCCCGGGAAGAATTGCGCTCGGAATGGCTCACCCTGCATTTGATCGGCGATGTCCTGCGGCGGGAGTCGGTATCCGCGGTGGATTTTTGCGAGCGTTTCGCCCGCCGGCTGGCGGAGGAGCCCACCGTTTTGGCGCCGCGTCCCTCCCTGGCCGGCAAGCTCCAACTAGTTTCGCTGTCCGCCGCGGCGGGCATGGCCGCGGTGGCGGCGGTGGGCTGGCCGATGTTTGCCGCCGATCGGCCCGACCCCTTGGAAGCGAATAGGGTCCGGGAAGCTTTCGTGGTCCGCAGTCCGGGCAGTGGCATCGCGGAAGGCCCCGCGGCCTTGGAGTATCTGGCGGCCCACCGGGAATTCTCTCCCGCCATCGCCACACAGGGCGTGGAGCCGTATATTCGCGCCGTTTCCAGTGGGCCGGAGGATTCCCGCTCCTTTCCTCGGCCGTGACTCCGACGGTGTATTTCCTGGCCGTTTTCCCCCGAGTTTCCGAGGTGCATAGGTTGCGGCGGATCGTTGAATTCCTGTTGTTTCCCGCTTTTACTGGCGAATTGAGGCAGGGTATGGGGCGATGGCTGTGGTTGCCGGTATTCCTGCTGGGCTCCCAGGGAATCGCATGGGCGGATGCCGCGGAGGATAAGGAAGCGCTGGCTTGGCTGAAAAAGATTTCCGCGGCGGCCCGGCAATTGAACTATGTGGGCACTTTCGTCTACGACCAGGGCGACCGCATGGAGACCTCCCGGGTGATCCATCAGGCGGATGGCGACCGGGAGCAGGAAAAGCTCGAAACCTTAGATGGTCCGCCACGGGAGATCATCCGCAGCAATGGCGAAGTCATGAGTTTTTTCCCGGAATCCAGAATCGTGAAAATGGAGCGCCGGCGCTGGTGGAGGAATTTCCCGGGCTTGCTGCCTCCCGATCTGACCGGGATTGCCGAGAGCTATCAGGTGAGAAAGACCAAGCGCAGCCGAGCCGCGGGATACGAATGCCAAGGACTGCTCCTGGAACCCAAGGACGATATGCGCTACGGCCATCAGTTGTGCGCCGAGTTGCGGAGTGGTTTATTGATCAAGGCCCGGGTGCTCAATGGGCACGGGGAGTCGGTGGAACAGATCGCCTTCACCCAACTGAGCATTGGCGGCTCGATAGACAAGGAAATGCTTAAGTCCAAATACAATCCCACGGCTCCCGATTGGCGGTTCGATCAACCGCTACCGACGCCAGGGGGGGAGGCGGAAAACCGCTGGACCGTCCGCAACATTCCGGCCGGATTCAAGAAAATGGTGGACATGCGGCGCTCCATGCCGGGCAAGCCGGAACCTGTCGAGCATCTTGTATTCAGCGATGGACTGGCGGCCGTCTCGGTGTTCATCGAGCGTTTTCCCGCCGGAGACAAGCCGGTGCTCGGACTTTCTCAGCGAGGATCCATGCATATCTATAAAAAACAATATGGCGATCGCCTGATCACGGTGGTGGGGGAGACGCCTCCGGCGATGGTGATGCGGATGGCGGATTCGGTTGGCTTCAAAGGACGGTAGGCGGCTGTTTGCGGGGTATCCGCTGCTATTTATTGCTATTTATTTCGAGGGAATCAAGTGATGAAAAGCTGGTTTGTGGCGTTGTTGCTGCTGGGCCCTGTCGCTGCGCTAGCCCAGTTGCCGGATTTCACCGAGCTGGTGGAAAAGCAGGGGGCCGCCGTGGTGAACATCAGCACCACCCAAACCGTTCGGGCAGCGCCGGGCCTTCCCCAAATCCCCGAGGACGATCCGCTGCACGAGTTTTTGCGCCGTTTTTTCCCCCCTGGCAGCGGCGCGCCCCGTGAATTCGAGTCCCGCTCCCTCGGGTCGGGCTTCATCGTCAGCGCCGATGGTTATATCTTGACCAATGCTCACGTGGTGGAAGCCGCCGACGAAATCACCGTCCGTCTCACCGACAAGCGGGAATTCAAGGCCAAGGTCATCGGTAGCGACAAGCGCACCGACGTGGCGGTGCTCAAGATCGAAGCCACCGGGCTTCCCA
>JAHFQX010000086.1 GCA_023259135.1 Betaproteobacteria bacterium
CGATTCATGGTCACCGGATCATCCGGCCGCAGATAGCGCCATTCGGCCGCCTCGGCCGCGCTCTGGGAAACCCGGGCCATGGCGATCGTCTCGAAGGCCTGCTTGAGATAGGGAACGGGATCGGCCCCGTCCGGGACCGCGGCCATTGCGCGCGCCAGCATCTCCTTCGTGCCTCCCGCCGCTGGCACAAGGCCCACCGCGGCCTCGCTCAAGCCCATTTGGGTTTCGGCGAGGGCCTGCACGCGCGCCGCGTGCAGCGCCAGCTCACAGCCGCCGGCCAGGGTCTGGTGAAACACGGCCGCCACCACCGGCTTGCGGCAGCTTCGCACCGCCAGGAACGCCTGCTGCGCCTCCTGGACCGCGCGCCGCAGCTTCTCCCAGCGGCCGGCTCGGCTCACCGCCAACAGGTACTGCAAATTGGCGCCCACGCAGAAGTTGGCGCCCTCGTTCCCGATGACCAGCCCTTCGTAGTGCGCCTCGGTCTCCTCCAGCGCCCCCCGCAGCATGGCCAGCACCGCGGGATCGATCGAGTTCGCCTTGGAGTGGAACTCCAGGCACAGGATCCCCTCGCCCATATCGAGCAGGCTCGCCGCGGGGTTCGACAGCAGCACGCGCTCGCGCTCCCGCAGCGCCCCCAGGCGGATTACACCCGGCTGCCCGGCGACCGGCTGGTGCGCCCCGCTCGTGATATCGAAGTAGGATCGCTGCTCCCGCTCCTGCCTGTAAAACGAGGTCGCCCCGGAGCTCAGCAGCTTCTGGACCAGCGGCGGCAGCGCCTTGCCCTCGGCCTCCATCCGCCCGGCCGCTTCCACCACCCCGATCGCGTCCCAGATCTCGAACAGCCCGCGCTCCCAGGCGAAACCGTGCTTCATGGTGGCATCGACGCCGGCGATGGTATCCGTGATCTCCGGGATCCGCGCCGCGCCGTAAAGCAGCAGCTCGCTCCACGTCGACCACAAAAAACGCCCGGCCCGGTCGTCGCGGGAGAGCAGGTACCGCAGCCGCCTCCCCAGGTCGGGAATCTTCTTCGCCGTCTCCAGCGCCGGCAGGTTCACCGGCCGCGGCGGCCCGTACTCGAAGGTCTCCAGGTTGAGCACCAGCCGGCCGTCTTTGGCCTTCTTGAAGAATCCCTGGCCCCCCTTGTCCCCGACCAGCTTCTTCGCCAGCATCTGCTTCAGGAACGCCGGCGGAACGAATACGTCGCGCTTCTCATCCTCCGGCGCCAGCCGGTAGAGATTCTCGCTGACGAACACGCAAACATCGACCCCCACGAAGTCGGCCAGCCGGAAGGTGGCCGTGTTCGGCCGTCCGATCAGCGGCCCGGTCAGCGCCTCCACCTCCTCGATGGTCAGCTCGTGGACTTGCATGGTCTTGAGCAGATCCATGAGCAGAAACAGGAACAGGCGGTTGGCGATGAAATTGGGCCGGTCCTTGGCAAACACCACCACTTTGCCCAGGCGGCGGTCGCAGAACTCCCGCGCGAACTCGACCACCTCGGGCTTCGTCTCCGGCGTCGGGATCAGCTCCACCAGGCGCATCTGCCGCGGCGGATTGAAAAAGTGGGCCCCCAGCCAGTGCTCCCGAAAATCCTGCGACAGCCCCTCCGCGAGCGACGCGATCGGCAGGCCGGAGGTGTTCGAGCTGACTACGGTCCCTGGCTTCCGGTAGCGGTCCACCTGGGTGAGCAGCGCCCGCTTGGCCTCGAAATTTTCGACCACCGCCTCGATGATCCAGTCGGCGTCAGCGATCTTGGCAAGGTCGGTTGAGAAATTCCCGGTGCGGATCCGTTGCGCGTGCCCCGGGGTGTAGAGGGCCGGCGGCCGCGACTTTTGCATCGCCTCAAACAGTTGGTTGACGATGCGGTTGCGCGCCTGCCGGCTGTCCGGTTCGGTCAGCGGCTCCGGCGCGATATCGAGCAGCCGCACATCGATCCCGGCATTGGCCAAGTGCGCCGCGATCCGCGCCCCCATCGTGCCGGCGCCCAGCACCGCCGCTTTCCGTATCGTTCGGGACATGGAGCATCTGAGTTTCGCATATCCGAAGAGCTTGCGGCTGCCGCCCTACATCGCCACAGCCGTTTCGGAACTTCCACTGCATCGGCAGGCTGGGATGGAGGCTGGGCGCAGGAAAGCAGGGGGTGGGAGGACGGTTCGGTCAGAAGGTCTATTTTCGAGCGAGAAAATCGCGTGGGGGAGGCGGGCGAAGGACACTTGGAGCCGAGAAAGCAGGAGGCAGCCAGTAGAGAAGTGGAACGAACTTCAGGGGTCAGCTGGTGTCTATCACGGGTGGCCGCGACAGACTCAGCCACAGAAGCTGAACCAGGTCGATGGCGGTGCGCACAGGATGAGTTCCGCGATGCAGATAGCGGAGGCGGTAGAGGCGCTCCACGGTCAGGGCCAGCAGGGTCAGCAGCCAACCGATCACCAGGCTGTTGCTGTGATGGTGACAGATGTGCTCCAGCCCGTGGCGATTCTTGGCTTCGTTGAACCCTTGATTTTCGATCTCCCAGCGACTTTTCGCCATGCGATACAGGGAGCGACTGCTCACTCGGGAAGTGCGGAAATCCGTTAGCCAGAAGGCCTCGATTACCTGGCCCTGGGGCTTGCGCTGGCGATAGAGGACCACCCGGACGGATTTCCAGTGCAGGGTTTCCCAGGCGGTAAAGTCGTCGGCCTCCCAAACTTCGACCGAGTCGGGGCCTTCCTGGAAGCGGGCGGTGGGAGGCTGGCAGCGAAAGCGGTCTTGCGCCGCCTGGAATAGTTCCGGCAGATTGGCCTTCAGTCGTGCCACAACCTGTAAGCCCAGTTCCCCCACTACGTGCAGGAAGGGCGCGGTGGCGTACTCGCTATCGACCACCACGTAGTCGGCAAACCGGACCCCCAGGTGGGCCACCGCCCGCCGCAGCAAACGCTGTCCCGCCGCATACTCACTGTCCCCCGGTCCGTAGGGTTCCACATCCAAAGGAAGCGACAATCCGGTGCCCACCACGCTGATCATGGCGATATGGTGCCGGTAGCCCACGATCTGGTGAGACTGATTGCGAAAGGGACGACACAGAGAGCAGCCGGACTGGCGGCATCGTCCCACCGTGGTTCCGTCGATCGCCAAGCCGATAAACAGGCTGTGGTCGAAGGCCTTGTTGCGCTTGGCACGGCGAATCACCGTAGCCAGCGCGGTCCGGGTAGGGGCCGCTTGTAGTCGCTCGGTAAAGTAGCTGAGCGCATCGTCGCCAAACGAAGCCCCCAGGCCCAGCGCGGCACGGGCCGATGAAGCCACCAACGCTTCCACTGCATGGAAGCTGCACTCCCGTAGGAGTTGGCCGATCAGGATCGACCACAGCAGGACCCGAGCGGGGATTTGCGGGCGCGACCGGCCGTCGCCCGGCGATTGCAAGTAGCCCTTCAAGCCCAGACGCCGCGTTACGTATTTCCACACTCGACGGGGCGTGGGGCCTTTCACCGCTTTCGTCTCTGTTGGCGAGCCAGCGCGAACAACTGCGCGTTGGCCGCCAGCACTTCGCGGACCGCATCTTGAAATTCACGGCCGGCCCGGACCCGCTGTTGGACCTCTGCGGCCCACTCCTTGGGGATATGCTGGACCCGTTTCTTCCCCTTCACCATAAAGGTGAGGGACCAAACCGGATGGCCGGGGTCCTGGGACTGGGCGCAGTGACAAGTGGGTTTGCCACAGCGCAGATGGCTGAGCGAGAGAGAGCCGGGGAGCAAATCCGGGGGGATCGCAAAGCGCCGGAGGAGTTGGAACTTACGCTGGCGCAGGCGAGCAGCGCGGGGGCCTTGGGGTTCGGGGAACATCGCTCTTCAGGGTACCATCATCTGATTGTAAGTATACCATAAGAAAAACACAATCACAAACAAATGTTTTAAATGCGAAAATAGGACCTCCTCCGGGCCCTCTTCCTGGAGGCGAAAACGGTCTATTTTAGGGGTGCCTGTCCCCCCTCGTTATCTGAGTTCCGAAACGGCTGCCTTCCTGGGCGCGCGCCGGACTTCAGTCCGGTCTTCCTTCCTCTTGCTTTCCGTTACCTTTGCTCGGGTTCCGCTGCCCTTGACAGTTTCCACCAATCAGATATGCTGAAAGTATGGAGACCAGAGGTTCAGCACATGTCCCGATCGGCGACGGTAAGCCGGATTGGACAGCGCCGCCAAGTGGTAATTCCTAAAGACGTCTTTGAGGCGCTAAAGCTTCAGGAAGGCGATCTTATGGAGGTGACGATTGAACGCGGGCGCCTTGAGATGCGACTCAAGAGGCTTGT
>JAHFQX010000046.1 GCA_023259135.1 Betaproteobacteria bacterium
GAGTTTCTGCACGCCCCGGGGCTGGCATAGGGTGCGGGCCAAAATCGGGGCCGGTGCCCCGTCAACACGGTTTTTGTCGGCCGCCGTCCCACGGGGGAGGTCTATACCCCTGAATTAGGCGTCCGATATCCCGAGCGGGATTGGATTCTCACTCGCATCCTGTGGCTTTCGGGATGCGAAAAGGGATTTAACCGGCTGGGTTCGGTGGATACCTTTCGGCGCTATATTTATATCCACGGCTCTCCCGACGATGCCACCCTGGGTCAGCCGGGTTCCCATGGCTGCATCCGCATGAGCAATCGGGATGTGGTGGAATTGTTCGACCGGGTTCCCGTGGGTGCCCCGGTGGAAATTCTGGAGGTCTCCGAGGATTCCTTTCTGGCTCTTGGTTGCGGGGGTGCAGCAAACATTCCTTTTTAGTTTTTATAAAAAGAATCAATGTAGTATGAAAGAAGCTTAACCGCAGTATTGTGCAGCGCACCATATTGCGTTACATTGATCCCTATCGTTTTTTAGAGAATGGGGATAGCCATGCGACTCAAAGACAAGGTAGCCATCATCACCGGCGCGGGCCGGGGCATCGGCCAAGCCACGGCCTACAAGTTTGCCCGGGAAGGCGCCAAAGTGGTGGTGTGTGACCTAAGCCCCGAATGGATTGAAGAAACCGTGGAAACGATTCGGGAAAAGGGGGGTGAGTCCCTGGGTTTCGTGGTAGACGTGCGGGATCTGGTGGCCCTGGAAAAAATGGTGGCCGAGGTGGTACAGGCTTACGGCCACATCGATTGCCTGGTGAACAATGCTGGCATCGTGGCGGACAGCCAACTCAAGAACATGACCGGCGCCCAGTTCGACCGAGTGATCGAGGTGAACCTGAAGGGCGTCTACAACTGTGCCAAGGCCGTGGTGGATGTGATGCTCCGGCAACAGTTTGGGGTGATTCTCAACGCCTCTTCGGTGGTGGGGCTTTACGGAAATTTTGGCCAGACCAATTACGCCGCCAGCAAGGCTGGCGTGATCGGCATGTCCAACACCTGGGCGCGAGAATTGGGCCGCAAGGGCATTCGCAGCAATTCCGTTTGTCCCGGGTTTATTCACACACCCATTCTGGGATCCATTCCCGACCGGGTGTTGGCAGCTCTGGAGGAGAAAGTCCCCCTGGGGCGGCTGGGCAAGCCGGAGGAGATTGCCAATACTTTCGCTTTCCTTGCTTCCGACGAGGCCAGCTATATCAACGGCGCCGTCATCGAAGTCAGCGGGGGCATCGCTCTCTAGGCAAATCACCTGGGTCGGCTACTCGGGGCTACGCCGCAGAGTGGCTGATCCGATTCATCCGGACGTTTGACACCGGACTGCTCCCTCTCAATAATGGAGTGGTTTCCTGTCCCTTTGGGGACTCGATGACCACAAAACAAATCATTATGAGAGAGGGGATTCCATGCAACGCTCAAATGCCATCGCTCGTCCCAGCGATTCCTCGGCGGGTACCCCATATACTCGCCGGGCGTCTTTTTTGCCGCGAGACAATTACTATGTCGGAGCCCAGGATGAAATCCCGGCCCATGTATTCATGGCGGAGCGGACCCAAGCTCTTGATCCTGCCGGCCCCACGGGATTCATCGTGCTGGACTACCGGGAACGGATCGGCTCCGATTACCCAGCCACCACGCCGCTGATCCTGGCGCGTTACGCCAAGATTCGGGCCGGAGAAAACCTGGCCTCGAGATTCAAGGCCAGCGGAGAAATCTACTACGTTATTCGAGGTTCCGGGCAAACCTGCAACGGCGCCGACACGATTCACTGGAAGATGGGGGATGTATTCTGTTTTCCCGGTGGGGAAGAAAGCGTGCACCGGGCGGGGAATGAAGACTGCTTGCTTTGGGTGCTCACCAACGAGCCTCTGCTGTCTTTCGAGAACGTCGAACCGCCCCGGCCGGGAGCCGGTCCCATTCTGCCGGTGCACTATTTGGCGGAAGAGATTCACCTCAACCTGGTCCACACCCAGGAAGTGGAGGCCCGGAAAGGGGCGGCGAGCAATGGCAATGGAGCGTTTATCTTTTCCAGCGAATCCTTCATGGAAAAGCGCCGGCTACCTTTTCCAACCCTCATGCTGGCGCTGAATTCCCTGGTTCCCGGCAACGACCAGCGCCCTCACCTGCATAACGCCGTGGCGCTGACCCTGGTGCTGGAATCGGAGAACTGCTACAGCATGATTAACGGAAAGCGTTACGACTGGCTGGACTTAGCCGCGGTGATCACTCCTCCGGGACAAGTTCATTCCCATCATAATAAAGGCAGTAAGTTGACCCGGTTCCTCATCGCCCAGGATTCGGGAATGCATTACTATTGCCGCACTTCCGGGTTTAGCTACGCTTAACACTCATCAAGGGGGGATTATGAATTTGATTAAAGTAATTATGGGGTCGCTGGTCTTCGGGGGGATGTTGTCGCTCCATGCCTTTGCTCAATCCTATCCGAGCAAGCCCATCCGGATCGTGTTCCCTTTCTCGGCGGGAACGGGGGGCGACGCGATGTCGCGCATCATTGCCCAGAAGCTTTCCGAAGCTCTGAAGCAGCCGGTGGTGGTGGACCCGCGCCCTGGCGCCAACGGTATCGTCGGCACGGACATCGCGGCGAAATCTCCGCCGGATGGCCATACCATCATTTTTACCACCACCAACACCCAGACCATCAACCCCAACCTCTATTCCAAGCTCCCCTATGATCCGATCAAGGATTTTATCCCCATCACCAAGATAGGTAGCACCCCCTATTTCCTGGTATTGGGCAATCATGTGTCCGCCAATTCTCTCAAGGAGTTTGTTTCCTTGGCCAAGGCCAATCCCGGAAAATATTCCTTGGGCTATACAACCAGCACTCCTCAGATGACGGGAGAGTTGTTCAGAATAATCGCCGGTATCAATCTGCTTTTCGTCCCGTATAAAACCAGCGCCGCGGCCTATACGGATTTAAATACTGGCCAATTGGATGCCATGCTGGAGACCGTTATATCGTCCCGTCCCCAGATCAAAGCCGGCCGGATGAAAGCCATCGCGGTAACCTCCGCAAGACGCTCGGTGCTGATGCCGGAAATCCCCACGATCGCCGAATCCGGCTATCCGGGATTCGAATCCGATACCCTGGTGGCGGCCTTTGCTCCCACGGGCACTCCGAAAGAAATTATTGCCACTTTGCACGACCAGATCGTCCGGATAGTGCAAATTCCAGAAATTAAGGAGCAGATTCAGCAGATCGGGATCGAAGTCATCACCAGCACCCCTCAAGAATTGGGGGACATGATCAATCGGGACGTCGTTAAGTGGGCGCGGGTCATCAAGGAAGCCAATATTCCCAAAGCCAACTGACGGATATTGCCCATCGCCCGAAATAATAGGCGATGGGTTTTGCTCCCGCCGGCCGTCTCTCCTAAAATGGTGGCATGACGAAGCGCAGATCCGGCATTCAAGTGCCTTGTCCCTATCCCTCACGTATCGCTCCACGCAGTCTTTCGTCCAGCTTTGCTTTCGGTCGCCCATGACTGCCACCGATTTTCCCCGCACGCTTTGGATCGGCCTGCCTGCCTATAACGAGGAAAGCTCCATTCCGAGCTTGTTTTCCCGTTTCCGGGAGGCGCTGAAAGAGCAACCCATGCATTACCGGGTGGTGCTCTACAATGACGGTTGCACCGATGGGACGGTGGCGGAGGCCCGCAAATGGGAGGGCATATTGTCCGTGGAGATTATTGGCCGGCCGGAGAACCGGGGGCTGGGGGAGGGGGTACGGCGGCTGGTCGAGCATGCTGTGGCCCACGGCGGCCCCGACGATGCGCTGATTCTCATGGATTGCGACGATACCCACCACCCCCGCCAATTCGCCGCGCTGATCCAGGCGCTGCGGGACGGAGCCGACGTGGCCATCGCCTCCCGCTATCGCCGTGGCAGCCAAATCGCCGGGGTCTCCTTATTTCGCCAGACCTTAAGCCTTGGGGCGACCGTGCTGTTCAAGCTGCTCCATCCCCTGCGCGGGGTGCTGGACTATACCTGCGGCTTTCGCGCCTATCGTCTGTCTTTGCTGCGCCGCGCTGCGGAACGCTACGGCGACGGGCTGGTGAAGGAACGGGGTTTTTCCTGCATGGTGGAGTTGCTCCTCAAGTTGGGACGGGTGCAAGCCCGTTTTGCCGAAATCCCCATCGACTTGCGTTACGATCTCAAGCAGGGCCCCAGCAAGATGGATGTGGGAGGAAACACTCTGCGCCTATTGCGAAAAATGTGGGGCTGGCGCTTGCGGGGCATGGCTTGATCCGGATCGCATAGCGCTTTGAACACACCCAAGCACGTTCTGTGCATTGTCGGCACCCGGCCCGAGGCCATTAAAATGGCTCCAGTGATTCGGGTGCTGCGGCAGACCCCCGATTTTCGCATGACGGTGCTGGGCTCGGGTCAGCACCGGGACCTGTTGGAGCCCTTGCTGGATTGGTTCGGGATACGGATTCAGCGGGATCTGGGGGTGATGATCGAGGGCCAATCCCTGGCGGGGCTGACGGCCCGGCTCATGACGGCATTAGATGCCTGCCTTGCTGAAACCCGGCCCGATCTGGTGGTGGCGCAGGGAGACACGACTACCGTCATGTGCGCCGCCTTGTGCTGCTTTTACCGGAACATTCCCTTCGCTCACGTGGAGGCGGGGTTGCGGACTTTCGACTTGCGCAATCCGTTTCCCGAGGAGTTCAATCGCGCCCTGGCGGGCAAGCTGGCCCGTTTTCACTTTTGCCCTACCCGTAGGGCCGCGGAAAACCTGGCCAAAGAGGGGGTAGACGCGGCTACGGTGTTCGTAACCGGCAACACCGTCATCGATGCCTTGCACGACACGGTTTCCCGATTGCCCCCCTCAAGCTCGCGGCAAGGGAAGCGTCAAATTTTGCTGACCATGCACCGCCGGGAGAGCTTCGGTGCGCCGCTGGAGCGAGTGTGTGCGGCGCTGTTGCGGCTATGTCGGATTTTTTCCGATTTGTCCGTGCTCTACCCGGTCCATCCCAATCCTCAGGTCAAACGGCCCGTCAGCCGGCTGTTGGCGGGGCATCCCCGGATACGGCTGGTAGAGCCCTTGGGCTATCCTGAATTAGTGGCCGCGATGCGGGACAGCTACTTCATCCTGACCGATTCCGGAGGCATTCAAGAGGAGGCGCCAGCCTTGGGCAAGCCGGTCCTGGTGTTGAGAGAGGTGACCGAGCGTCCGGAGGCCATGGAATTGGGGGTGGCCAAGCTGGTGGGGACCGACCCGGAGACCATCGTCGCCGAGGCGGCTCGATTGCTGGAGGACTCGGCCCATTATCAAGCCATGGCCCGGGGCGGCTCTCCCTACGGGGACGGCCGGGCGGCGCAACGCATCCGGGATATCCTGGCGGAGCGGCTTTAATTCGATGTCACGAGAGCCTGCGCCGCATCGGCTGAAGCGAGGGTTGCTGCTGGCTTGCAAGGTAGCCCTATCCGCCGGGCTGATCGCGGTGATGCTGCGGTCCCTGGATAGTCGTGGGGTGGGGTTGCGGCTCGCCGGGGCAGATTGGAGCGCGGTGGGTTTGAGCATTGCGGTAGCTTTGGTTTTGTCCTTGGTCCACGCCGTCCGCTGGCGACGGGTGATCCAGGCCGCGGAACAGGAATTGGATTTTCCTGCCACCGTTCGGCTGGTGTTCATCGGCTATTTCTTTAACCAGACCTTACCCTCCACCGTTGGGGGCGACGCTTTTCGAATCTGGGGCAGTTATCGCAGGGGCATGCCTTTCGGGGCCGCAGTCGGTAGCGTGGTGCTGGACCGCATTGTTACCTTGCTGGCCTTGGTGCTGGTGTCTGCCGTCGGGCTGCCTTGGCTGTTGCCGCTGCTTCCCGATCCCTTGTCTCGGCTGGCTTTGACTTTGCTGATTGGCGCCGGCCTGGGGGGCTGGGTGGGATTGCTGGCTTTGGGGCAACTTCCGCGGGCCTGGCTGAATTGGCCCGGCCTCCGGCCTATCGCGGCATTCTCCGTCCTTGCCCGCCGGTTGTGGCGGCAGCCGGTTGCGATGGCGCAGACGCTGGGACTATCGGTGCTGGGAATCGGAGCGTTTGTTCTGATCGTTCGAATATTATTTCGGGCTCTGGGAGTGGATCTGGCCTGGGCGGATTGCTGGCTGTTGCTGCCTCCCGTCATTCTGGTGACGGCGGTGCCGCTGTCCATCGCCGGATGGGGAGTACGGGAGGGGGCGATGGTGGTGGCCTTTGGTTTTATCCACATTCCCCCGGAAACGGCTTTCACGGTATCGGTGCTGTTCGGGGTGGTACTGACGGTGGCCAGCCTGCCCGGCAGCGTGTTGTGGTGGGCCGATGTCCGAGCCCGCAGCCGTCAGCCGGAAGAGCCGGCAGCCGTGGATCCGTCGCGGAACTGAATCCGGTAAAGGTGGGCGTAAAGGCCGTTCAAGGCGAGCAATTCCGAGTGGCTGCCGCTTTCCGCGATCCGCCCTTGATCCAACACCACGATGCGATCGGCTCGCTCCACGGTGGACAGGCGATGGGCGATGACCAAGGTGGTGCGGCCTTTCATAAGGGTTTCCAAGGCGGCTTGGATGTGCCGCTCGGATTCCGAATCCAGCGCCGAGGTGGCTTCGTCCAGAATCACCACGGGAGCATTTTTTAACAGAGTTCGGGCGATGGCGATGCGTTGTCGCTGGCCGCCGGAGAGTTTGACTCCATGTTCCCCTACCCGGGTGTTCAGTCCTTCGGGCATGCGGCTGATAAATTCCCAGGCATGGGCGGCCTGGGCGGCGGCAATGATGTCGGCCTCGGAAGCCCCCCGGGCTGCGCCGTAGGCAATGTTGGCGGCTACCGTATCGTTGAACAGCACCACTTCCTGGCTGACCAGGGCGATGCGGGAGCGCAGGTCGGCGAGGCGGATAGAACGGATATCCCGGCCATCCAATAGCACACGGCCCTGGGTGGGCCGATAAAAGGCCGGCAGCAAATTCACCAAAGTGGTTTTGCCGCTGCCGGAGGGCCCCACCAGAGCGACGGTCTGTCCGCTCGCCACCGTCAGATCGACACCCAGCAAAGCCGGCCGGGCGGTTTGGGGATAGTGGAAAGTTACGCCTTCAAAGCGGACTTCCCCTCGTGTTGGGCCGAGTTCCGCGGTGCCATCGTCGGCTTCGGCTTGCTGGTCCAGCAGCGAGAATACGCTCTCGGCGGCGGCCAAGCCTTTTTGCAGATACTCGTTGATCCCCGTGAGTCGTTTCAGAGGGGCGGTCAGCATCAGCATCGCCACGATGAAAGATACGAATCCGCCCACGGTAGTCTGGTCGGAGGCTCCCTGACGGGTCGCCAAGGCGACGATGAAGGCCAGGGCCAGGGCGGCGACGAGTTGCACGAAGGGCACGTTGGCGGCGGCGGCGGCGACTTGTTTCATCACATGGCGCCGCGCCCGATTGGCGGTTTCGGTGAAACGCTGAATTTCGTAATCCTGGCCGCCGAATACCTTAACGACCTTGTGTCCTTCGATGGCTTCTTGCAATACCTGGGTCATTTCTCCCATGGCCTCCTGCGCATCCCGGCTGGTGCTCCGCAAACGCCGGCTGACGGAACGGATGATGAGCATGATGGGGGGGGCCATCAACAGCGCGATGAGGGTCAGCTTCCAGTCCAGGTAAAACAGCCATCCCAGCAACCCCAAGATGGTCAGGCAATCCTTGAACAATACCGTCACTACGCCGCTGGCGGCCTGGGTAACCTGGGCGGCATCGAAGGTGACCCGAGAAATCAGCACCCCGCTGCTCTGGTCGCCAAAATAGCCGGCGGGCAGTGCCACCAGCTTCTGAAACATGGCGGCTCGCAAGTCCAGCACCACTTTGTTACCCACCCAATTGCTGGCATAGGTCGCCACATAAGTGGCGATGCCCCGGATCACGAACAATCCGACGATGAGAAAGGGCATCAGTTCGAGCCAGGCCGGATCGCGCTTGACGAAGGTTCCGTCCAGCATCGGCTGGAGCAGGGCGGGCAAGGCCGGTTCGGTGGCGGCCGCCACCGCCATGGCCAGCACGGAAACCAGAAACGCCTTCCAGTAGGGGGCTAAGTATTCCAGCAGCCGGAAATAGAGTCGGCGACTATCCATAGAGCGGGTGCTTGGAAAATGGGCTGGGAAGCTCCATGCCCGGCTCACGGGAGCGAGGGCGCCTTTTTACCTTAGTTAAAATTTTTATTTATCAAAATGATACTGAATATTCATAAGAATAATTTTAAATTATACCGGAACCTGATATTTCATTGGCAGAACCCTTCGCACCAAGAGAGCCTCGCCCCCACACATGCAATCCCAATCTCAAAAATACATTCAAAATATCACGTTATTTTTTGACTTATATAGATTTTTTTCAGTAAAATATTTCTTATGGATGCCGAACTTCGCTCCCTGGAAGAAAAAACCGCTCATCTGTTGGCGCTTTGCCAGCACTTACGAGCCGATAATACTCAATTGCGCCAAGAATTAGCGGCTTGCTTGGCCCGCAGCAAGGAGTTGTCCCACAAGGTGGCCGTCGCCCGTACTCGCCTGGAGCAGTTGGTGAGCCAAATACCGGAAGGGAAGGTATGAGCCGAGATTCGAGAGGGCTGGATGTTGCCATCATGGGCCGGCAATTTCGGATCGCCTGCCCGCCGGGCCAGGAAGCGGAACTCCTCCGGGCGGTCGATTACCTGGACCGCAAGATGCGGGAAATCCGCGACAGCGGAAAAGTGGTGGGGGTCGAGCGCATCGCGGTGATGGTTGCCTTGAATATCACTTACGAACTCTTGGCTCTGCAGGGCTCGGGTGGCTTTGACATAGAAGTGTATCGGCGTAGAATCGCCGCCATGGAAATCGCCATCGATCAGGCCCTTAGCAGGCAAGACGAGTTGTTCTGATCTGATTTGCGGTCTCCGCCGATTGTCCCCTGCGGTGTTCGTTAAGGTCTTAAATTCTTTGAGCCAATATTTGCTATTTGGTCGTGGACTCAAGCGGTGCTGTTGTGCGCTTCCTATTCGGAAGCGCCTGATGCGCCCGGAAAGCGACCATCTTGAACCTTTGGTTCAAGATGCAGGCCTGACGGCACAGGCGGGGGGCATCCTATAACATTTCGGAACCGGAAGGAATTTTCCGGGATGCGAGGCCCTTTTCGGGGCATGGATGCATAGAGTTTTGGTAGCCCAAAACTCTATGTTTTTTTTTCGGAAATCCCATGCGACATTGGTTGATGAAATCCGAACCGTCGGAATTCTCCATCGACGACTTGGCTCATGCCAAACACCAAATCGTTCCTTGGTTCGGAGTGCGCAACTACCAAGCTAGGAATTTCATGTGGCGCCAGATGTCGCTGGGAGATCTGGCGTTTTTCTATCACTCCAGTTGTCCCGAGCCGGGAATCGCCGGGATCGTTAGCATTTGCCGGCCGGCTTACGCGGACGAAACCCAGTTCGATCCCGACGGGAAATATTACGACCCCAAGGCCAGCCGGGAAGCGCCGCGCTGGTTCAATGTGGATGTGCATCTAGTGAAAAAAACTCGGCTCATTTCGCTGGCTGAATTACGCAGCTACCCGCAACTAGCCGGCATGCGCGTTTTGCAGCGGGGCAATCGGCTGTCCATTACCCCCGTGGACCCCAGGGAATGGGCGTTTATCCAGAGCCGCCTAAACTCTCATGATGTCCGGTAAGCTAAAAGGTATCTGGCAGGGATAGATGGGCATTGGGCTTGCCTATCTGGCGCTAGGGGTTTTCTCGGGATTTCTCGCCGGCCTGTTGGGCATCGGTGGCGGGCTGGTGATCGTGCCGGTGCTCACCGCCATCTTCACCGTTCAGCAATTCGCTCCTCAATACGTGGTTCACCTGGCCCTGGGGACAGCCTTCGCCTGCATTCTGTTTAGCTCCACCGCCAGTTTTTGGGCGCATCACCGGCACGGCGCGGTTCGCTGGGATATCGTCAAGCACATCGCGCCCGGCATTCTGGCGGGTGTGGTCCTCGGCTCCACGGTGGTCGCGCAGATTCCGGGCATGTATCTCAAGCTGTTTTTCGGCGGTTTGGAGTTTCTGGTAGGCACTCAGATGCTGTTGGACTTGAAGCCCCGCACGCACCGTCAATTGCCGGGCAAGGTGGGAATGATCGGGGTGGGCGGCTTTATCGGCGCCGTTTCCAGCGCAGGGGGCATCGGCGGAGGAGTGCTATCGGTGCCTTTTCTGTTGTGGTGCAACGTGACCTTGCGGGACACCATCGGGACCTCCGCCGCCATCGGTTTCCCCATCGCGGCGGGGGGAACCATCGGATACATGATCAATGGGCTGGCGATCAAAGGACTTCCCGCCTTCAGCCTGGGCTTCGTCTACCTCCCGGCGCTGCTGGGGGTGGTGGCGGCCAGTGTGGTGACGGCCCCGCTGGGGGCGAGGATCGCCCACCGGGCCAACGGCCCTTGGCTGCGGCGGATTTTTGCTCTGTTGTTATACGCCTTTGGGATCAAGATGCTGTGGGTTGCCTGGGTATAGCGCCGTGGATTTCCGGGTGGCCGCGCTCAATCATTGCGAGGTTCGCCGGCGTTAAGGGGCTTCCGGGCCGGTTCCTGCCGCGGCTCGGGCCAGCCGATCTGCTACCGCGGTCCAGGGCGGAGCGCTGGGGGGGATTTCCACCAGGATGAGCCGGCAGCCGGACCCATCCAGGCGCCGCAAATTGCCGTAGAGCTGCCGGGCGTAGTCCGCCGGAGCATCGGGAGCGATGATCCACAAAGCTTCGGTGAATTCCGGGGGAGGGGGGGCAAAGGCCAATATTCCGCAATCCCGTCCGGCAGTGAATTTGATCCGTTGCAACAAGGTGTTCCGGTCCACCAGGAGCAACGGCGTCAGCGGGGCGTAATGGGTGGCCAGAGTTCCGGAGGCCCGTGGGGAGCTGCCTGAGGGGGAGGCTATGGGTATTCCCAATCTCTCTTCCAGTTGCTCCTGGCGAATATGGCCGGGGCGCAGCAAGGCCGGGATTTCCCCGGAGCAATCGACGATGGTGGACTCGATGCCCACCGAGCAGGGGCCGCCATCCAATACCAGGTCCACCGCATCCCCCAATTCGGCGCGAACCGCATCGGCCGTGGTGGGGCTGATGCGTCCAAAGCGATTGGCCGAAGGCGCGGCAATGCCTCCGCCGAAGGTTTGCAGCAAGGCTAGGGCCACGGGGTGGGCCGGCACCCGCAGCCCGACCGTCTCTTGCCCGCCGGTGACGGCATCGGGAACGCCGGGGGCCCGCGGTAAAATCAAAGTCAGCGGGCCTGGCCAGAACGCCTCGGCAAGTTGTCGGGCTGCGGGCGGAATCCGCTGGGCCCATTGCGGCAGTTGCGCCGCGGAACCCAGATGGACGATGACGGGATGGCGGGGTGGCCGCCCCTTCGCTTGGAAAATCCGGCCCACCGCGACGGGGTTGGCGGCATCGGCTCCGAGCCCGTAGACCGTTTCGGTAGGAAAAGCCACCAGCCGGCCGGCCTGCAGCAGCTCCACGGCGCGGGTGAGGAGGGCGTCCGCCACGGTCAACCGATCAGCAGGCGCAAGGCTTCGCGGTATTTCTCGGTGGTCTTGGCCAACACGTCGGGGGGTAGCGCGGGGGCCGGCGGGCGCTTGTCCCAATGTTGCGTTTCCAGCCAGTCGCGAACGAACTGCTTGTCGAAACTGGGGGGGCTGATACCGGCGCGGTATTGATCCAAAGGCCAAAAGCGGGAGGAGTCGGGGGTGAGGGCTTCGTCGATGAGAAACAACTTGCCCGCCGCGTCCACTCCGAATTCGAACTTGGTATCGGCGATGATGATTCCCCGCTCCAGCGCGTACTTCGCCGCCTTGCGGTACAGCGCAAGAGCCGCGCTTTTGATTTCGGCCGCGCGTTCGCGGCCCAACAGGGCGTCCATTTCCGCGTAGGGGATGTTCTGATCGTGGGCTCCGGCCGCAGCCTTGGTAGAAGGGGTGAACAGTGGCTCGGGGAGCCGGGCTGCCTGCTTCAAGCCGGGAGGCAGGGGGATGCCGCAAACCGTTCCGCTCCGCTGGTATTCGCCCCATCCGGAACCCGCCAGATAGCCTCGCACGATGGCTTCCACCGGCAAGGGCTGGAGTTTGCGCACCACAAAGGCCCGTTCCGCCACTTGGGATCGCTCCTCGGGAATCACCACCGATTCCGGGGGGGTGCCGGTCAGATGGTTGGGGATGACGTCCTGCAAGTACCGGAACCAAAAGTCCGACAGGGCGGTGAGAATCCGCCCCTTGTCGGGCACCGGTGTCGACAGCACCACGTCGAAGGCGGAAAGTCGGTCGGTTTGGATCACCAGCAATCGGTCTTCGCCGACAGCGTAGATATCCCGCACCTTGCCTCGATGCATTAAGGGCAAACTGGTGAGGCGCGATTCCAGCAGCGGCTTGGATGGGTTCATCAGGGCCCTTTTTCCGGATTCATGATTGGTTAGCGCGCCCGGCGAGACTGTCGGCCACGAGTTCTTGTTGAATGGATTGAGCCAGTTCCAGGGCGGTTTGGGAGTCTTCCCCCAACACCGTGAAATGTCCCATTTTCCTTCCGGGCCGGGCTTCTCGCTTGCCGTAGAGATGGAGCTTAGCCCGAGAATGGCGCAATACTTTTTCCCATCGGGGTTCCCCCGCGGCCCACAGATCGCCCAGCAAATTGACCATGACCGCCGGGCAGTGCAAGCTGCAATTCCCCAAGGGCAGGTCGGCCAGAATCCGAGCCTGCTGCTCGAATTGGGAGGTGACGCAGGCATCCAGGGTGTAGTGTCCGCTATTATGGGGACGAGGAGCGATTTCGTTGACCAGCAGGGTCCCCTCCTCCAGCACGAAGAATTCGACGCACAGGACTCCGCAGTAGCCCAACTCATCGGCAATTCTCAGGCTCCAATCGACAGCGCGGCGATGCAATTCCGGGGTGATCCGGGCGGGGGCTATGGTGATATCCAGAATCCCGCCTATATGGCTGTTCTCCACCACCGGGTAGGTGACGGTTGCGCCATCGCCCCCTCGGCAGACGATGATGGAGAGTTCCCGGCCAATGGCCAATGCCTGCTCCAGCACGCAGGGTTCCTCGGCCCATTCCCGAAAGATCCGAAGCGCCTTGTCGGGGGTGCTCACCCGGGCCTGTCCCTTGCCGTCGTAGCCTAGCCAGCTGCGCTTCAGGATGCCCGGGAACAGCGCGGGATCGGTGGCTTTGATATCTCCCGCGGAGCGGATCACCGCGTAGGGAGCCACGGCGATGCCGATGCCGGAAAGGAAAACCTTTTCCCGGATGCGATCCTGAGCCACCGCTACACTGTCCGCTCCGGGGCGTACTGGACGCCGGGAAGCGAGGGCCGCCAAGCTTGCCGCTGGAACATTCTCGAATTCAGTGGTGATCGCCAGGCAGCCCTCCGCCAGCCGCCCCAGCCCGGCTTCATCCAAATAATCGGCCTGGATGTGAGCGTCGGCAACACTGCCGGCGGGACTGTCGGTCCCGGGGTCCAGCACCATCACCCGATAGCCCAGGCTTTGGGCGGCCATGGCGAACATTCGCCCCAGTTGCCCGCCGCCCAGCAGGCCCAACCAGCTTCCGGGAGGGATCATTTAACAGGAGGGAGAATTGTGTCCTTGACGGCTTGCGCTTGAGCGGCGCGGAAGGCATCCAGGCGGGCGCTGAGGGCGGCATCCTGGATTGCCAGGATGGCCACGGCAAACAGTCCGGCATTGGCCGCGCCGGCCTCGCCGATGGCGAAAGTCGCCACCGGAATGCCCTTGGGCATTTGCACGATGGACAGCAAGGAATCCAAGCCCTGCAGATGGCGACTGGGCACCGGCACCCCCAGTACCGGCACGGTGGTCTTGGCGGCCAGCATCCCCGGCAGGTGGGCCGCGCCCCCTGCGCCGGCGATGATGCAGCGCAAGCCCCGCGCTCCGGCTTGCTCGGCGTATTCAAACATGGCATCGGGAGTGCGGTGGGCCGACACCACTCGGCTCTCGAAGGAGACCTGGAAATCCCGCAACCGATGGGCGGCGTGCTGCATCACCTCCCAGTCGCTCTGGCTACCCATCACGATGCCAACTTGAATATGGGAATTCATCGACCCTGCCCCTCGCGGGGTTCCTGCCGGCAAAGAGCGCATTGTAACCCAAGGAGCGGAAGCGAAAGGAGCAGCTATAGCCCCAGAGTCGTGGCGGAGGCCGCCGGGTCGGAAGCTTCCCACAGGGCATCGAAGCGCTCCACCAAGGCGCGGGCGCTTTGCGGGTCGTCGAAAGCCAGTAGGCCGCGGGTATCGTCGAAGTGGAAGCGATGGACATAGTGGCTGTCATCCGCCAACACGAAGGGATCGTAGATTGTTTTGGCGTGGGAGCGGGTAGCGTGGATCGCCATGTTATGAGAAAACCCCTGCAGCAACCGCAAGATCCGCGGGCAATCCCGAGTCAGGGCTTGGGCATCGTGAACCACGATATGCAAGCAGTTTTGAGGGTTGGCCAGCAAAAAACGGCGCAGTGTCGCTTCGCATTGCAGGGTGTTGTAAGGCTCGCCGAGGATGGATTCGAATATCTTGATACGGCGTTGGGCCTGCTCCAGCACTTGAATGACGGCGTTGCGATATTCGACGGAGCCCAGCAATTTCTGGTGCTGGGGAACGGGGGCGGAGGACGGAATTTCGGTCATGGCCGCCGCCGCTTGTTATCGGGAATACCAGTGGCCGCCTTGTTCCGTCGCCCGGCTGTCTTCAGCTAATTTGAGCAAATGGGCGAGCAGGGAGCGCTGGGCCACCGGATGCAGGGAAAGCGGCGTATCCGCGTAGACCACCGGCAGCAGTTCCTCCAAAGTGGCGGGGGAGGCCGCCGTCAAGGCGTCCACCACTTTTTGCTCCCGACCCAGGCGGTGGGCGATGAGGCGCCGGACCATATCGTGAGGCTCGGTCACCAGCTCTCCGTGGCCCGGCGCCAAGCTGGCCAGGTTTTCTTCCAGCAAGGCATGCAGGGAGCGCATATAGGCCGACATGTTTCCGTCTGGCGGTCCGATAACCACCGTGGAGCCTTGCATCACGTGATCTCCGGTAAACAGCATGCACTCTTCTTCCAGCAGATAACAGATGTGGTTGGAGGCATGGCCTGGGGTATGCAAGGCCCGGAGCGTAAATTCTTCGGTTTCCAGCCGTTCGCCGCCCCGGAGTACCCGATTGGGAGCGAAGTTGTGATCCTGGTGGCCGTGGCGCGGGGCGGGGTAGCCCCAAACATCGGCGCCGGTGGCCGCATAAAGGGGTCCGGCGCCGGGAGAATGGTCCGGATGGGTATGGGTGCAGAGAATCCAGCGGATACGCCCCTCTCCGGCTAGAAGAATGGCGTCGAGATGGGATTCGCTCAGCGGACCGGGGTCGACGACGGCGATTTGGCGAGTCCCGATCAAATAAGTATTGGTTCCCGGGCCAGTCATGGGGCCGGGATTGGGAGCGGTGATGCGCCGTACCCGGTCGCTCAACCGGGTGACGACGCCAGGGGTGATTCCGCTCATGCCGGTACTGGGTCGGGTCCCGGCAGGTCGTCGTAACCCGGCTGGCCAGGCAGTACCGGCCGTACCGTGCCGTCGGGAAATTTGGCCCGCCGGGGCAGAATGGCCGGGATGTCCCGCTCGGTACGGGCATAGGCCATGAGCTCGGCGGTGGTGGAAAATGGCAGCAAGGCCTTGATGTTGCTCAAAGTGGGGAAGATGATGTTGTATTGCCCGCTCTTGGCCCGATCGATAGCCTCCTGGGGGCGCAGCCAGGCGTGATCCACGGTTTCCTTTTCGTCGTGGAAACCGACTTGGTTTTCCGGAGCGGCGGCGACGAAGAAGCGGGTGTCGAAGCGTCGCGGAGAAGCGGCCGGGGTAATCCAGTGGGCGAAGTAGGCCACCCGATCGGTGGCTAGCCGCAATCCCTCCTTGAGACAAAGCTCCGCCAGGTTATGTTCCCCCCCATGGAGCGTCTTGCGATAGCTATCGAAGCGCTCCGCCGTTTGCGGGTCGGCGAGAGAGAGCAATTGTCCGTTGCGGTCATAGGCCATGAACAGCCCCGCCTCCTCGAAGCACTCCCGAACCACCGCCACCCAATAGGCCAGCCCGCCGTTTGCTACCTTCAACTGCCGGCTGGCTTCCGCGTCCGTCAGGCCTACGCACAGCCCAGCGGCTTCCGGACTGCTATCGTGCTTGTCCAGGCCGCCGCCGGGAAAAACGTAAGCTCCGCCGACAAAGTCGGAATTGAGGCTGCGCTGCATCATGAATATCTCGATTCCTCGATCGCTGTCCCGGGCCAGGATAAGGGTTGCCGCTGGGCGGGGGGTGACGGGTTGCTGGCTCATGGAATTCTCCTCAAAGAGCGCGATCGGGCAACACCGTTCGCGCCGGATGGATCATGGGGTTGTCTCCATGATAACGGATGGGCTATCGGCGGAGCAATTGTCGGTCTATTCCTGACGAGCGGCTCCGAGGGGCTATTCGCTGCCCAGAAACGACGGCAGCGTGTAGAGCGGGAAACCGTTGTAAGGCCTGGAGCGGCTGTGAGTGGCGAGGTCCCAGCCTTGCCGCGCATTGGGAACACCGCCGTCCACCCGGATGCAAGAGCCGGTGATGTACGAAGCCGCCTCGGAAAGCAGGAAGACGATCGCGGCAGAAACTTCGGATTCGGTGCCATAGCGCTGCAAAGGCGCTTTTTTGGACATGACCTTGAGCTTGTTCTTGAAATCGTCGCCATAGGTCTCGAAGCCGCTGGAAGCGACCCAGCCCGGCGCCACCGCGTTGACCCGCACCCCGGCGCAAGCCCACTCGCAGGCGGCCGTTTCAGTGAAATTCAGCATTCCGGCTCGGGCCGCGCCGGAATGGGCCATGCCAGGCATTCCCATGAACATGTCGGCAATGATGTTGACGATGGCCCCGCCGTGGTCTTTCATCCATTGATTGTAGCATTCGCGGGACATTAGAAAACCGCCGGTGAGATTGTTCTTCACCACGGCCTCCCAGCCTCGCAAGGAAATGGTCTCCACCGGAGCGGGGAACTGCCCTCCGGCGTTGTTCACCAGCCCGTCAATACGGCCGTGGGCGGCGAGCACCTCGGCAACGGCGGCCTTGACTCGCTCCTCGTCCCGAATGTCGCAGGGATGGCAGCTCACCCGCGCCTCGGGATAGGCTTCGCCGATCTCGTCACGAACTTTTTCCAGCTTCTCGAGCTTGCGCCCGATCAGCGCCAGACC
>JAHFQX010000010.1 GCA_023259135.1 Betaproteobacteria bacterium
AGGAAGCCCTGAAAACAAAGGGATTGAGACGGCTGCGCACTCGCTCTAGGTCTGCGCGGCTGCGTCAGCAGGAAGCCCTGAAAACAAAGGGATTGAGACGAGCCGGATACGATGCAGTCGTTTGATTTGTTGGGTCAGCAGGAAGCCCTGAAAACAAAGGGATTGAGACCCGCTTGGAGCACAATATTGTCGAATTGCGTGTGTCAGCAGGAAGCCCTGAAAACAAAGGGATTGAGACCGGTGTATGCGTTGCTGCGCGATCAGATGGCGTCAGAGGAAGCCCTGAAAACAAAGGGATTGAGACGTGTGAGTGGTCGCCGACGCCTGAATCCCTGTGAGTCAGCAGGAAGCCCTGAAAACAAAGGGATTGAGACCTTGCATCTGTGCCGCCTGTCTTCGGCGGCGGGGGTCAGCAGGAAGCCCTGAAAACAAAGGGATTGAGACCCTGGCTCTCCGCACACGTAGCACGGCATCGTGAGTCAGCAGGAAGCCCTGAAAACAAAGGGATTGAGACCCGAACACGTCTGGGAACACGGGGCCGAATGTTGTGTCAGCAGGAAGCCCTGAAAACAAAGGGATTGAGACCTCCGGGCACGCCTCGGTGTAGGCGTGATAGTGCGTCAGCAGGAAGCCCTGAAAACAAAGGGATTGAGACGCACTCATTCCAGGCCCTGAAATCCTCAAAATGCGTCAGCAGGAAGCCCTGAAAACAAAGGGATTGAGACGCGCGCCTCGTTGTCGCGGCGCACCAACTCCAGCGCGTCAGCAGGAAGCCCTGAAAACAAAGGGATTGAGACGCGGCTTGCGTGATTGCCTGGAGTAGAGACGTGGGTCAGCAGGAAGCCCTGAAAACAAAGGGATTGAGACCGTCCCACAGCTTGGCCTTGCCACGGGGCTGGGGTCAGCAGGAAAGCTGTCCGGCCAGAAGGACAGGTTCAAAATAAAGCTTAGAAATGTTGGCTATCGCCTGGTCTATGAAGTCCGCGACACCGATCTCGTTGTTGTGGTCGTCGCCATTGGCAAGCGGAAGCGCAACGCAGTCTACAAAATCGCCGCGAGGCGATAAGCGGCCCGCTCCGCGTCTGGCGGTCTTCCTGGCCCCGCATCCCGCGCCGCCCGTCTTACCGCCCGGCATGGGCGCTGCTGACCGGTGGGCTGAAGCGCTCGAATAGTTCCGTTTCCCTCCTTTGCCCGTCGTCCCACGGCAAGCTTGTCGCACTGGCATTGGCGCCAGGGCCAGCTTATCTTCTTTCCATGAACGACGCGGCGCGAACCTTGTTTCTAGTGTGTTACGACATCGGTAACCCGAAACGCCTTTATCGGGTGCATAGATATTTACTCGGCTACAAGGTCGGTGGCCAGAAGTCGCTTTACGAGTGCTGGCTGACACCGGCGGAACTGCGCCAGATTCGCCAGACGCTCGAGGATCTGATCGATCCGACGCAAGACCGGGCGCATATCTTCCAGCTTGACCCGCGCATGAAAATCGAGGGGCTGGGGTTGGCGACGCACCCGCCAACCGACGCATTCATGATCGTTTGACCGAGGGCAGTGGAATGACAAGCCTGTACGTGGATCGGCGCGGGGTGACCCTGAAAGCGGATGGCGAGGCGCTGGTGTTCTACGAGAACGGTGAGCGCATCGGCACTGTGCCGCTGGGACCGCTTTCCCGTGTCTTCCTGCGGGGTGATGTGACGCTATCCTCGTCTCTGCTCGGCAAGCTGGGCGGGCGTGGCATCGGGGTCGTGGTGCTCTCGGGCCGCAAGGCGGAGCCGATGATGCTGCTCGGCCAACCCCACAACGACGCGGCACGGCGAGTGGCGCAATACCGGCTTTCCCAGGATGCCGGGTTCTGCCTGCGCTTTGCACGGGCCATCGTTGGCGCCAAGCTACGTTCGCAGGCGGAGTTTCTGGTCGAGCGGCGCGATGTGGATCTACGTTCGCGCTACCTGCTGACGCTTTCGCTGCGCCGACTGGACAATGCCATTGCCGCAGTCGATCAACAGGTGTCCGTCGCCTCTCTGCGCGGGCTGGAAGGAACCGGCGCCGCGGCCTATTTCGATGGCTATGGGGAGTTGTTGCCGGAACGCCTCAAGTTCCAGCGGCGCAACCGGCGGCCGCCGAAAGACCCCGCCAACGCCGCTCTTTCGCTCGGCTATACGCTGCTGCATGCCGAGGCGGTGCTGGCCCTCTACGGCGCCGGGTTCGATCCCTTCATCGGCTTCTATCACGCGCTGGATTTCGGCCGCGAGTCGCTGGCCTGCGACATGGTCGAGCCGCTGCGAGCGGAAGTGGACCGGCATGTGCTGAAGCTTTTTCGCGGCGAGAAACTCCGCCCGGAAGATTTCTCCAGCATGGATGGCGGCTGCCTGCTGGGTAAGGCGGGGCGCGCTCGCTTTTATGGTGAATGGGAGCCGTTGGCCGAGCGCCTGCGCAAGCGGCTGGAGGAGGCCATCTCCGATATGGCGGCGGCGGTGGAGCAAATCGGCGGGGTAAATATGCCGACGCCCGATCCGGAAAACGCCATCAATGCCGAAGAGGCGTTCTGAATATGAGCGAACGCGCGTTCGTCGTCGGCTACGACATCGCCAACCCGCGCCGCTTGCAGCGCGTACACCGGGAGATGTGCAAGCATGCCACTCCGCTGGAATACAGCGTTTTCCTGCTGGTCGGAGATCGCCGGGCGAAAGACCTCTGCCTGGCGAGAATGGCCGGCCGGATCAAGAACAACGAGGACGACGTGCGCTGTTACCCGCTGCCCGTGCGGGGCTTCCAGGGCCGAATCGGGCGGGCTAGCCTGCCCCTCGGTATCCAATGGACGGGATTGCCGGCGGATATTGCGTGAATGCCGGACGGTGGCAAGCTTTCCATGCTGGAATTGCCAACCGGCCACGGATACCATGCCGGCATGAATATGCAAAAGCCCATTTCGCTGGCCCAAAAACAGCATCGGCCGCCAGGGTCCGGAATCACCTGGTTTGTCTCCCGCCACCCCGGCGCGATCGAATGGGCGAAGCGGAAGCGATTCGCCATCGACTGCTGGGTCCGGCATCTCGACCCGGCCGAAGTCGCCGCCGGCGATACTGTTATCGGCTCGCTGCCGGTGAATCTGGCCGCCACGGTTTGCCGCCGCGGGGCGCGCTATTTCCACCTGTCGCTTGTAGTGCCGGCGGAATGGCGCGGGCGCGAGCTTTCGGCAAATGAACTGTTGGCCCTCGCCGCGCGCATTGAGCCGCATCACATTGAGCGGATAGTGGACGATTTCTCGTTGGAGGTTGCATGAACCATGACACTCAGGTCTGCTTAATTTCCGCGCAGGCCATCCCGAACTTGTTGCCGGCCCTTGACGAGCTATGGCGGCCGCGCCGCGTGGTGCTTGCGACCACCCCTGACATGGCCGACCGCGCGGGGTACCTGGAGCGTATTCTCGGGCGACGCGGAATTGTGACCGAGCGGCTTCCCATCAGGGACGCCTACGACTATTTCGAGGTCTATGACACGTTCTTCAACTTTATCGAGCGAGAGACAGTCGAAATCGCCCTGAACGTTACCGGGGGCACCAAAATCATGGCGATGGCGGCCCAAGAGACTTTTCGTGACGCAAGGAAGCCGGTGTTCTACGTCAACGCGGAGACCGACGAGGTTCTGGTGCTTGGCGACCGTGCGCGCAGCGCCTCGCTGTCCGTCAAGATAAAGCTACCCGATTTTCTGGAGGCGCACGGTTACACGTTCGCCAATCAAGCACGGCCGGCCAAGCCAAACATTACCCGAGAGCAATCCGACCTGACCCTTCGGATCGTCGATGGCGTCGAGAAATTCGGCCCATCGCTCGGCGAGTTGAACCATATCGCCGCGCAAGCCAAGGGTTCGCTGATTGGCAAGTTGGACGAGCGCCAAATGGACTCGATCAATCTCAACGAGGTTATCGAGCTATTTGTAGAGCGTGGCCACGTCCGGCGCTCGGGAGACACGCTTCGCTTTGTATCCGAGGATGCACGCAGTTTTGTCGGCGGCGGCTGGCTGGAGCAGCATGCTTTCAAGGCGATGTCCGATTTGGCGGGCACGCATTACTTCGCCGATTACGGTATGAACATGAAGGTCTTGGCGCCGAACGGCGCTACCTTGAACGAAATCGATTGCGCATTTTTGCATCGAAACACCCTTCATCTCATCGAATGCAAGGCCGCCAATCTGGCCAACAAGGGAAGCACCGGCGACGACAAGGGAACGGAGTCGATCTACAAGCTTGAAACCCTGCTTAAGCTGGGTGGCCTGCGCACCCGTGGGATGCTGATCGACTATCGAGGCCGGCTCTCGATCTCGGACGGTAAAGGCGACAGGAATCGGGTTGAGGCAAATCTCGCCCGGGCCAAGGCGACTAATATCCGCATCGTGTCCGGTTGCGCCATCAGGACGCTGAAGAGTGAAATCTCGCAATGGATCAAGTCAGCATGAATTCGCCTGATTTTTCCCGCCGCGTCCTTCTCGCCGTCACCGGACTGACGCCGCAGATCGTCACCGAGACGCTCTACGCGCTGGCGGTTGCCCCGACTTCTCCGTGGATTCCAACCGAAATACGGCTAATCACCACCGCTGAGGGGGCCGAACGGGCCCGGTTGTCGCTGCTTGATCCGAAGGAGGGGCAGTTCCATGCGCTTTGCCGCGATTACGGCCTAAGCGGCCAGATAGCCTTTCCGCCGGAAAACATCGTGGCCATCCGCGACGCTTCCGGCGCGCCGCTCCCGGATATCCGCACCCCGGAAGACAATACCCTCGCCGCCGATACCCTGCTGGCGGAGGTCCGCGATCTGTGCGCCGACGACTCGTGCGCCCTGCACGTGTCGCTCGCCGGCGGCCGCAAGACGATGGGGTTCTTTCTCGGCTACGCGCTCTCGCTGTTCGGCCGGCCCCAGGACCGATTGTCCCATGTGCTCGTCAATGCGCCATTTGAGGCGTTGCGAGACTTTTATTACCCTCCCGCCGCGCCGTGCGTGCTGCATACTCCCAACGGCCGCCCGATCCATACGGCCGACGCCCAGGTCATGCTGGCCGAGATTCCCTTCGTGCGCCTGCGCGAGGGATTACCCCGTGAGGCGCTGGCTCGCGGAGCGCCCTTTGCATCGCTGGTTTCCACCGCCCAAATGGCCATTGACCCGCCAACGCTGCGCTTCGATATTCCAAAAAGGCAAGTCTGGTGCGGCACCCAGCCAGTCAAGCTACCCCCTGCCCTGTTCGCCTGGTATGCCTGGATGGCGGAATGCCGCGTGGCTCGTTGCGGCGAAGATGGTTTTTTGCGATATACCGAGCAATCCCCCGACCGTTACCTGGCGATCTACCAGACGGTGGTCGGCCGAAATCATCCAAGTCTGGAAAAGGCGCGCCGGGCCGTAAAAAATGGCCTGGAACCCAGCCAATTCGAGCAGAACCGCTCGAAAATCAATCGCCGGCTGGCCGCTTCGCTATCGCTGGCCGCCGGGCCTTACAAGGTGTGTAGCCAAGGCCGGCGCTCATTCACGCGCTACGGCATCGCGCTACCGCCGGACCGGATTTTCATCAAGGGGTAGGAGCGCTACCGCGGGAGGAGCCGGCTGGGCCGGCCAATTTGCCCGACAACAGGCTGGCGGCCACGATCAAGGCGCCGCCGAGCCATTCCCGCGGCTCCATCCGTTCTCCCGCCAGCGCATAGGAGGCCAGCGCCGCCACCACCAGTTCGAACAGCAGGATGACGATGGCGCGATTGGCGGTGACCCGGCTCAGGCCGTACTGCACCGTCCAAGTCAAGGCTACCAGCGCCAGGCCCACCAGCGCCGCCAGCCCCCACGCCCCGGCGGGCGCCGCATCGGGCAGCGCCAGGCTGCCGCGCAGCCCGCCTACCGCCCCGGCCACCGCCGCCACCCCGGCCAAGGCCGCCAAGGATTTCCCCGCCACCCCCACGCCATCGGCTTTGCGGACCAGCACATTGGACAGCGCGAACAGCCAGCCGGCAGCCAGCCCCAGCCAGTCGGCGGGGCCCGTCAGGGCCGGCATGCCCGAGGCCGGCTCCCACAGCATGACGAAGGCTCCGCTCAAGGCCAGCAGCATCACCTCCCAACCGGCGCGGGCCAGCCGCTCTCCCAGCAGCAGCCGGGAAAACAGCACCGTCCACAAGGGCGCGGCGTAAAACAGCAGCATGACCCGCATCACCTCCCCTTGCAGGATCGCCAGCACATAGGCCACGTTGGCGCCTCCCGCCGTGACGCCGATGGCTATCAGCAGCCTGGGCTGCCGCAGCGGTCCCCGCAGGGCCGGGGCGAGGAACAAGACGGCGGCCAGCAATGCGATGCCGTAGGTGCACAAAGCCGCCAACTCCCCCGACAGTCCGGCCTGTTCCAGCCGCCGGTAGGGATACCAGATCACCCCCCAGACGCTGGCTCCGGCCAGCAGGGCCAGCACCGGAACCGCTTTTTCTTTGGAGAACCCCATGCCCATCCGTATAATCCTAGAAACCTCTATTGATTGCTTATCGCACACTCCGCCATGCCGCAAGGATACTTGCCGCCGGGCTTTCGATCAGCTTCACCGACCGGGTGAGTACGCTACGCGCCCGATCGCACGGCTGACAAACCGCCTAGCATTGTTGCTCGTCGTCGCAGGGAATGATCATGCGCCCTCCTCGCGCCTAGCCAGCCGGCTTGTCAGCCGCGCACTCGGGCGCGTCCAACAGAGGTTTCCAGGATAATTTTTCCATGAATCCCCATCTCGACCGGCTGCAGCCGTATCCCTTCCAGAAGCTGGCGGCGCTGCTGCGGGGCGTGGAGCCGCCGGCGGGGCTGCCGGCCATCAATCTTTCCATCGGCGAACCCAAGCATCCGACCCCCGAGTTCATCAAGCACGCCCTGGCCGACAATCTGGACGGACTGTCGGCTTATCCCGCCACTCAGGGCGGCCCCGGGCTGCGGAACAGCATCGCGGCCTGGCTCAAGACCCGCTACCGGCTCCCGGAAATTTCCGCGGACACCCAGGTGCTGCCGGTAAACGGCAGCCGGGAGGCGCTGTTCGCCTTTGCCCAGGCGGTGGTGGATGCCTCCCGGCCCGGCCCGGTGGTGGTCTGTCCCAACCCCTTTTACCAGATTTACGAAGGGGCGGCCTGGCTGGCGGGAGCCACGCCGCAATTTCTGAACATGCTGCCGGAACAGGACTTCGCTCCGGATTTCGGCCAGTTGCCCGAAGCCGTCTGGCGCCGCGCCCAGCTCGTCTACGTCTGTTCTCCCGGCAATCCCACCGGAGCGGTGATGACCCTGGAACAGTGGCGGGAGTTGTTCGAGTTGTCCGACCGGCACGGCTTCGTCATCGCCGCCGACGAATGCTATTCGGAAATCTATTTCGACGAAACCCATCCTCCGCTAGGCGCCCTTGAAGCCGCTCACGCCTTGGGCCGCGGGGATTTCCGCCGGCTGGTGGTCTTCTCCAGTCTGTCCAAGCGCTCCAACGTTCCGGGCTTGCGCTCCGGCTTCGTGGCCGGCGACGCCGCGATTCTGGAGCGCTTCCTGCTCTATCGCACCTACCACGGCTGCGCCATGGGTCCGGCGGTGCAGGCCGCCAGCGAGCGGGCTTGGCGGGACGAGGCCCACGTGGCGGAGAATCGCCGGCTATACCGGCAGAAATTCGCTCAGGCCGTCGAACTGCTGCTGCCGGCGCTGCCGGTGCAACGGCCGGCGGCGGGATTCTATCTGTGGGCCCGCACCCCGATCCCCGATACCGATTTCGCCCGGGAATTGGTCCGCCGCTATAATGTGACGGTGCTGCCCGGCAGCTATCTGGCCCGCGAAGTCCGCGGCATCAACCCCGGCCGCGATTTCGTGCGCATCGCCCTGGTGGCTTCGCCCGAAGCCTGCGCGGCAGCGGCCCGGCGGATGGCGGAATTCGCCGCCGCGCTTCCCCGATAGGAACCCATCGATCATGAATAAATTACAGCAGATCATCGACGACGCCTTCGAGCGGCGCGCTTCCATCACGCCCGACAACGTCGAGACCTCCGTCAAGGACGCCGTCCGGCAAGCGCTGGAGGGCCTGGACGAGGGCCGGCTGCGGGTGGCGGAGAAAGTCGGCGGCCGGTGGATCACCCACCAGTGGCTCAAGAGAGCCGTGCTGCTGTCCTTCCGCCTCGAGGACAACGGTCTGGTCAAGGGCGACGCCACGCGCTATTTCGACAAAGTCCCGCTCAAATTCGCGAAATACGACGCCGACGCTTTCCGCGCCGGCGGGTTTCGGGTGGTGCCGCCGGCGGTGGCGCGGCACGGCTCCTTCATCGGCCGCAACGTGGTGCTGATGCCCAGTTACGTCAATATCGGCGCCTACGTGGACGAAGGCACCATGGTGGATACCTGGGCCACCGTCGGTTCCTGCGCGCAGATTGGCAAGAACGTGCATCTTTCCGGCGGCGTCGGCATCGGCGGCGTGTTGGAGCCGGTGCAGGCCAACCCCACCATCATCGAGGACAACTGCTTCATCGGCGCCCGCTCCGAAATCGTCGAAGGGGTGATCGTGGAGGAGGGCGCGGTGATTTCCATGGGGGTATTCATCGGTCAAAGCACCCGCATCTACAACCGCGTCACCGGGGAAACCCTCTACGGCCGGGTGCCGGCCGGGTCGGTGGTGGTGCCCGGCAGCCTGCCGGCGCCGGATGGCAAATATAGCCTGGGGTGCGCCGTCATCGTCAAGCAGGTGGACGCCCAGACCCGCGCCAAGACCAGCGTCAACGAGTTGCTGCGGGGCATTTAGCCTTCGCGGGGGAGCGCTGCGACCATGGGCCTGTTGGACGACCTCAAGAAACAAGCCGAGGCGGCCAAGCGCTCCCAGGCGAAATCGCTGTTTTCCTCCAAGGATGGCCATGGTTCTTGATCCCCTGCTCAAACTGATGGCGGAAAAGCGGGCGTCCGACCTGTTTTTCTCCCCCGGCGCCCCCATCCACATCAAGATCCAGGGGGTGGTGATGCCGGTGAACAACCAAGTGTTGGATGCGGAAGCCACCCGCCGCATCGCCTACGAGCTTCTCTCCCCGGAACAAGCGAAAAGCTTCGAGGAAAACTGGGAGATGAATTTCGCCTTCGCCAGGGAGGGCATCGGCAGCTTTCGGGTCAACGTGTTTCGCCAGCGGGGCCATATCTCTTTGGTCATCCGCTACTTGGCCGGAGTCATTCCTTCCATCGAGGAGTTGAAACTGCCGCCGGTTTTCAAGGACCTGGTGATGGAAAAGCGCGGCCTGGTGCTGGTGGTGGGCGCCACCAGCTCGGGGAAATCCACTTCCCTGGCGTCCATGGTTCAGTACCGCAACGCCACTCGAACCGGCCACATCCTCACCGTCGAGGACCCCATCGAATACGTGTTCCGGCACGACAAGAGCATCGTCAGCCAGCGGGAAATCGGCATCGACACCCACTCCTATGCCCAGGCGCTGACCAATGCCATGCGCGAGGCGCCGGACATGCTGATGATCGGCGAAATCCGCGACCGCGAAACCCTGCAACACGCCCTGATCTACGCCCAGACGGGACACCTGTGCCTGGCCACGCTGCACGCCAACAACAGCTACCACGCGCTGAACCGCATCATCAATTTCTTTCCCCACGAAGCCCGGGAAAGCTTGCTGATGGATTTGTCGGTCAGCCTGCGCTGCGTCATCTCCCAGCGCCTGATCAAGGGCGTGGACGGCAAGCTGGTGCCGGCGGTGGAGGTGCTGCTCAACACCGTCCACATCGCCGAGCTCATCAAGAACGGCGAGACCGACCAGATCAAGGAAGCCATGGAGCAAAGCCTTTCTCCGGGCTCCCAGAGCTTCGAGCAAGATCTCTACCGGCTTTACGCCAGCGGCGAGATCACCCTGGAAGAAGCCTTGGCCAATTCCGACTCCCCCACCAACCTGTCCTGGCTCATCAACAACGCCAAGGCGGCGGAAAAGGGAGGAGCCGCGCCGAAAGCGCCGGAGCCGGAAGCCCCCACCCTGACCCTCAACCTGGATCGCCTGGAAGAATGAAGCTCTACGGCATCGCCCATTGCTCCACCGTCAAGCAATGCCGGGCCTGGCTGGCCGATCGGGGCCGGGAGGCGCCTTTTCATGACTATGCCAAGCAGGGCGTCGATCCCCAACGGCTGCGGAATTGGGCGGCCCAAGTCGGCTGGGAAATCCGGCTCAACCGCAAAGGCACCACTTGGCGCAAGCTTTCCGAAGCAGAGCCGGCCAGGGTCACCACCGCCGATGCCGCGCTGCGGCTGATGCAGCAAAAGCCCAGCCTCATCAAGCGGCCGGTACTGGAAACCGGCCAAGGCATCGTGGTGGGCTTCGATCCCGAAACTTATTCCCGGCTTTTCGCTCAGATGTGAATGCTTATAAACGCACGGCAACGCGAAGGGTCGGCGGACCGATGCCCCGGCCCTGACCCGTCCCGCCGTTTTTCGACTCTCCCATGAGCCACCCCACTCTTGCCCTGGCAAGCGAGCTGATCGCCCGTCCTTCCATCACCCCTCTTGACGCCGGCTGCCAGCAACTGCTGGGAGCCCGGCTGGCCGCCGCCGGCTTCCGCCTCGAACCGCTGCGTTGCGGCGAGGTGGACAATCTGTGGGCGCGGCGCGGCGACGCCGCTCCGCTGGTCTGCTTCGCCGGCCATACCGACGTGGTGCCGACGGGGCCTTTGCCGCAGTGGAGCAGCGACCCTTTCGTCCCGACGCTACGGGACGGCCGCCTCTACGGCCGCGGCGCGGCGGACATGAAAAGCTCCCTGGCGGCCTTCATCGTGGCCATCGAAAGCTTCGTCGCCGCCCACCCCCGGCATCGCGGCTCCATTGCCTTGCTGCTGACTTCCGACGAGGAAGGCCCGGCATTGGACGGCACGGTCCGGGTGGTGGAGCGGCTCAAGAGTCGCGGCCAGGCCATCGACTATTGCGTGGTGGGAGAGCCCACCTCGGTGGAGCGGCTCGGCGACACCGTCAAGAACGGCCGGCGCGGCTCCCTCTCCGGACATCTGGTGGTGAAGGGAGCGCAAGGCCACGTTGCCTATCCCCACCTGGCCCGCAACCCCATCCACCTGGCGGCCCCCGCCGTCGCCGAATTGGCCGGCGCGGTGTGGGACGAGGGTAATGAGCACTTTCCGCCGACCACCTTCCAGATCTCCAACATCCACGGCGGCGCCGGGGCTGGCAACGTGATCCCCGGCGCGGTCGAGCTGGATTTCAACTTCCGCTATTCCACCGCCAGCACCGTGGAATCGCTGCAACAGCGGCTGGAAGCCGTGCTGGCCCGCCACAAGCTGGACTGCGATATTCAATGGTCGCTGTCGGCCCAGCCTTTTATCACGGCCCGGGGCAGGCTGGTGGAAGTGGTCGCCGCCGCCGTCCGCGCCGCCATCGGCCGCGCCCCGCAGCTCTCCACCACCGGCGGCACTTCCGACGGCCGCTTCATCGCCACCCTGTGTCCCGAGGTGGTGGAGCTGGGGCCGATCAACAGCAGCATCCACAAAATAGACGAGTGGATAGCGGTGGACGATCTGGCGATCCTCACCGACATTTACCGTGGCATCCTGGAGCGGCTGCTGGGCTGAGCGCTTGCAAACAAGCGTCGCCAGTAGCCCGACATGCGAGCAGTGGGAAAGCAAGCAACGAAGCGCATCGGGTATGCGGTTCCATAAGGGCATTTTATGGCTGAAACTCTCCAGACAATAGCAGGCAGCATCGCTTGGCCGATCGCCATCGCCATGGCGTGGATTGCCGGAGAAGCGGGGTCCCGCTGGCTGTCCCTGCCGCGCGTCAGCGGTTATGGCATCGCCGGCTTTTTCATGGCCGCGGCCCAGGGCGGCTTTCTCGCCGACTTTTCTGGCGGGCCCGTTGCGCTGCTGGCCGACTTCGCCTTCGCGCTGATCCTGTTCGAGCTCGGCTATCGCATCAATCTGCGCTGGCTACGCATCAATCCGTGGCTGGGCGTCACCAGCGCGGCCGAGGCCGTTGGCGTCTTCGCCGCGGTCTTCATGCTGGCCCGGGCCTTTGCCGTGCCGCTCGTGCCGTCGCTGTTGCTGGCGGCGCTGGCGATGTCCACGTCGCCGGCGGCCGTGCTGCGGGTGGCGAACGAGCTCAAAAGTTCCGGTCAAGTCACCGAACGCCTGCTGCATCTGTCAGCCTTAAACTGCGTTTGGGCGGTGGTGGTATTCAAGGCCATTATCGGATACGGAGTGCTGGCCAATGCCGGCAGCGTCTTCCAGGCAACATGGAACAGCCTGGTGGTAGTGGCGGTATCGGCCGGCATCGGCACGCTATTTGGCGTTGCGGTGCCCGGGCTGTTGCGGAGCATCGGCGGCGTCGATCGGAATGCAACCGTTGCCTTCGCCGTCGGAGTGCTGCTATTAACCGCGCTAACCCATGCCTTTAAATTCTCGCCCCTGCTGGCGGCCTTGGCATTCGGCCTCGTGGCCCGGCACCGGCGGGTGATCCTGTCACAGGCGCAGCGCAACTTCGGGGCTCTCGGCGACCTGCTGACGGTGCTGCTGTTTGTCTTCGTCGGCGCCTCTGTTGAATGGAAACAGGCGGTGGCCGGCATCGAACTGGCGCTGGCTGTCATGGGCGTCCGCCTGGCGGTGAAGATGGCGGCCACGACCTTGTTCGCCCGCCTCGGCGGCATTACATGGCGCAAGGGGGCGCTGACCGGGCTGGCGATGACGCCGATGTCGGTGTTCGTGATTCTGCTGCTCGAGCAGACCCGTTATCTGCAGCTCGGCGCTCTCGATCAGGTCGCCGGCATCGCCGCGATGGTCCTGCTGCTGGAAGTCATCGGGCCGCTCGCGACGCAACGCGCCTTGATTTGGGCGGGGGAAACCCATCACGCGGAGAGCCGTTGACCGTGGCGCTGGAACCTTTCAAGGCGAGCCACCCCCTGACCATGGGCGTCGAGCTCGAGTTGCAGCTCGTGAATCCGACCGATTTCGACCTTTCGGCCTCGGCCAGCGACATGCTGCATCTGCTGGAGCGCAGAAAATTTCCCGGCGACGTCAAGCCCGAGATGACGGAAAGCATGATCGAAATATCGACCGATCCGCATGCCCGCCACGCCGATCTGCTGGCCCAGTTGCTGCACATCCGCGACACGCTGGTCGCCGCCGGCGATCGGCTTAATGTCGCTTTGTGCGGCGGTGGAACCCACCCGTTCCAGCGCTGGTTCGATCAGCGTATTTTCGCCAAGCCGCGCTTCCGGAAGCTTTCGGATCTCTACGGCTATCTTGCCAAGCAATTCACGGTCTTCGGCCAGCATGTCCACATCGGCTGCGCCAGCGCCGACGAAGGACTTTATTTGCTGCATGCGCTAAACCGCTACCTGCCCCATTTCATCGCCCTGTCCGCTTCCTCGCCATTCTTCCAAGGGGTCGATACGCTGTTCGACTCGGCTCGCTTGAATTCCGTGTTCGCGTTTCCCTTGAGCGGCCGTGCGCCTTTCCTGCTCAAGTGGTCCGACTTCGAACACGATTATTTCACCAAGATGGAGAAGACCGGCGTAGTCAAGAGCATGAAGGATTTTTATTGGGACATCCGCCCCAAGCCGGAATACGGCACCATCGAGTTGCGCGTCTGCGATACCCCCCTCACCGTCGAACGGGCCGCCGCGCTGGCCGCCTACTTGCAGGCATTGTGCCGCATGCTGCTGGAACGCAATGAAGCGCCGCCGTCGGAAGACGATTACCTCGTCTACAACTACAACCGTTTCCAGGCTTGCCGGTTCGGGCTGGACGGCACGTTGATCCATCCGAAAACCAACAAGAGTCTTTCGCTGCGCGAGGACATCCTGGCCACCTTGCGCGGCTTGGAGCCTCACGCCGCCGCCCTCGGTAGCCAGGCGGCTTTCAATGAGCTACATCAAGCGGTCGCCTCGGAAGGCAGCCACGCGAGCTTCCTGCGGCGCCAATATGCCGAGGAGGGCGGCGTACAGGGGATGGTGGATGCGGCGGTAAGGGCGTTCCGGCGGGAGGGCGCGATATGATCGGCCGCCGTCGCCCCATTCGCATTGGCCTTTCGGCCAGGATATTCCATCCGGAGCAAGGCAGCCGCGGGATACGGACCAAGACGCTGCAGGTGCTGGAGCAATCCATCGCGCAATGGGTCATGGCCCGCGACGTGCTCGTGCTGATGGTTCCGTCGGTAGTTCAGGACGGCATGTTGATGCGAAGCAACATCCGTCTGCGCGATTACGCCGAATACCTCGATGGATTGATCCTGCAAGGCGGCGCGGACGTGAGCCCCCGTGCGTATGGCGAGGAACCGCTGCGTCCGGAATGGTCGGGGGATCCGGTGCGCGATGCTTATGAGCTGGAGCTGCTGCACGAATTCATGGAGGCTCGCAAGCCCGTGCTCGGCATCTGCCGGGGCATGCAGTTGATCAACGTCGCGCTCGGCGGTTCGCTGTACCAGGATTTGCCGAGCCAGCAGCCGCTACCGATCGCCCACGAGAGCGGCGACTACGACCGGAATATCCATACGGTGCGCTTTGCCGAAGGCGGCCAACTGAGCGGTTGGTTCGGCGGTCTGGCCGGCGGACGCGTCGTGTCCATTCACCATCAAGGCATAAACCGCCTCGGTCGCGATGCGTTGGTCGAAGCCACCGCCGAGGACGGCGTGGTCGAGGCCATACGCTGGAAGGGCCGCAGTTTCGTCTGCGGAGTGCAGTGGCATCCCGAGTTCCACCAGCAGCCGGAAGGCGAGCTTCTCGACTGCGCCCCCCTGCTGGAGGCCTTTCTCGCCGCGGCGCGGCCATAGCCGGGGACCCCAGTACCTTGACCTATAAGTTTCGCCATGTTTGCCCGCCCCGCCCCGCATCGCCGATGGCTTTGTCGCTCATCCTCGCAATAGCGATAGCTATTGCTGTGGTTCGCTTCGCGCACTCGGCGCGCCGATGACGTCCGTCCCGGCGGGGGGAGTGAAGCGAAAAATTTCGGCGGGCAGCCGAAGATTGCGCTGGAAATCGGAAAAACGGATCACCGTCAGTTGTCCGAAGCGATCCTTGAGCTCCATGGTCCGCAAGCCGGCGGCGTCGAATCCCAGCCTCATCCGCTCGAAGGAGGCCTCCGGCTCTTTCGGCGTCGCTTCCACCCACTCGAGCCCACCTTGATTTTCCAGGGCCGCGAGGGAAAAACGCTTTTCAATATCTTCCGCCGTGGCCAGCAAGGCGGCAGGGCTGGCTCCCAAGGTTTCGTCCAGGTTTTTCACGGTGACCTGATGGAGATCCTGATCGTAGACCCAGACTTTCCGGCTGTCGCCGACGATGAGCTGCTTATAGGGCTGTTCGTAGGTCCAGCGGAATTTTCCGGGCCGGGAGAATTCCAGCACCCCTCGCGCTTCTTCCCGCGGCTTGAGGTTGCGGTCCAGCAGCGTTTGCTGAAACCGGGCGCGGGCGGAGTGGGTTTCCCGCAGAAAAGCCTTGAGCCGATCCACTCCGGAAGCCGAGGCTTCTCCCGCGATGGCCAGCGTCAGCAGTAGCCACTGAAAGGCCACTAGCAGGGATTTGATCTTCTTCGGCATGGATCGGTCAGCGCTCCCCGCTTTGCGGCGCCAGCACTTCCCGGTTGCCGTTGCCTTGCATGGCGGACACCACCCCGGAGCGTTCCATCTGTTCCAGCAGCCGCGCCGCCCGGTTGTAGCCCACCCGCAGATGCCGTTGCACTAGGGAAATGGAGGCGCGGCGGGATTGCAGCACGATGGCCACCGCTTGATCGTAGAGCGGGTCTGACTCGCCGTCCCCGGCCGCGGCGGCTTCCCCGTTGTCCTCGTCGCCGCCCTCCAATACTCCGGGAACATAGCTGGGCTGGCCCTGGGCTTTAAGGTAATCCACGACGCGATGCACTTCCTGGTCCGCCACGAAGGCGCCGTGGACCCGCTGGGGATAACCGGTGCCCGGCGGCAGATAAAGCATGTCTCCTTGACCCAGCAGGGCTTCGGCCCCCATTTGATCGAGAATGATGCGGGAATCCACTTTGGCCTGCACTTGGAAAGCGATGCGGGACGGGATATTGGTCTTGATGAGGCCGGTGATGACGTCCACCGAGGGACGCTGGGTGGCCAACACCAGATGCACCCCGGCGGCCCGGGCCTTCTGGGCCAGGCGGGCGATGAGTTCCTCCACCTTCTTGCCCACCACCATCATCAGGTCCGCCAACTCGTCGATGACCACCACGATGTAGGGCATGGGCTCCAGAGGCTCGGGGTCTTCCGGATGGAGGCTCAGGGGATGGGGAAGAAACTGCCCGTGCTTCTTGGCCTCCGCGATTTTGTGATTGAGCCCCGCCAGATTCCGCACTCCCAGGGCCGACATGGTCTTGTAGCGCCGGTCCATCTCCGCCACGCACCAGCCCAGGGCTTGACTGGCCTGCTTCATGTCGGTGACCACCGGCGTCAGCAGGTGGGGAATGCCGTCGTAGACCGACAATTCCAGCATCTTCGGGTCTACCAGCAGCAGCCGGACTTGCTCGGGGGATGCCTTGTAGAGCAGGCTCAAGATCATGGCATTGATGGCCACCGATTTGCCCGACCCGGTGGTCCCCGCCACGAGCACATGGGGCATGCGGGCCAAATCGGCCACCACCGGCTGGCCGCCGATATCCTTGCCTAGCGCAATGGTCAAGGCGGAACTGGCGGCATCGCCGTAGGCCCGCGAACCCAACACCTCGGCCAGCCGCACCACTTCCCGCTTCGGGTTGGGAATCTCCAGCCCCATGCAGCTTTTTCCGGGGATGGTTTCCACCACGCGGATGCTCACCACCGACAAGGCGCGGGCCAGATCTTTTACCAGGTTGATAATTTGGCTGCCTTTCACCCCCACCGCCGGCTCCATTTCGTAGCGGGTGATCACCGGACCGGGGTACGCGGCCAGCACCCTGACTTCCACGCCGAAATCCAGCAGCTTCTTCTCGATAAGCCGGGAGGTGTATTCCAGGGTTTCGGCGCCCAGCGCTTCCACGTGCTGGTCGGTCTGGTCCAGCAGGCGCAAGGGCGGCAGGGGAGAATCCGGCAGTTCGGCGAACAACGGGGCCTGCTTTTCCCGCTGCACCCGCTCCGACTTCGGAATCCCCGCCACCGGCGGCTCGATGCGCACCGGATCGTGTTCATCCCAGTGCTTCTTGGTCTCTTCCACCGATTCTTCCCGCCGCACCAGGGCCAGGGCGCCGACTTTCCGATCCTGCCGGTCCCGCCAGGCTTGCAGCGCCTTCCGGGAAGCTTGCTCCAGCGCCTCGCCCAGCCGCTCGGAAAGCTTGATCCAGGACAAGCCGGTGAATAGGCTCAGCCCCACCGCCATCGTCACCAGCAACAGCAAGGTCGCGCCGATAAAACCCAGAAAGGAGGATAGGGATTTGGCCATCAGCGCCCCGACCACGCCGCCGGGAGCAAAAGGCAAGGGAATTTTCAGGCTGTGCAGCCGTAGGGCCTCCACCCCCGCGCTGGACAGCAGCAGGATGATGAAGCCGATCCCCGCCACCGCCAGAGGCCGACGGTCGGCGAGCAGGGTGGCTGCTTCGATGCGACGATAGCTCCACAGCACGGCAAAGGCGAAAAACGCCACCCACCAATAAGCGGAAACGCCGAACAAGGCCAGCAGCAGGTCGGCCACCCAAGCGCCGGCCTCGCCGCCGCCGTTGCGGACCGTCGCCCGGCTGACGCTATGGGACCAGCCGGGATCGCCCTTGTCGTAGGTGAACAGCACCAGGCATAGGTAGGCGGCCGCCCCCACCGCCAGCAACCACCAGGACTCCCGGAGCAAGGCGGTCAGTCTGGGAGGCAGCGGATCGGCGGAGGCCTTTTCGGCCATCGGCCGACGGACCCATCGCATGGCGCGCTAGTAAACCCGAAGAAAGGAAAGACGCGGCATTATAACCCACCCCCGAAGCCAGTTTTCTCCATCCCCGGCAGCAGATCATCCTCGCTCGGGACAGGCGTCTCGAAGGGCCGCGAATCCTCATTCTCCTTGGGCCCGGAGCCCGGTCGCCAGGTCCGTCAGCGCCCGCAGCTCCCGGCCCAACTGGAACACCGCCATGGCGTAGTTGACGCTGCGGTTGTAGCGGGTGATCACATAAAAATTGCTCAGTCCCACCCAATATTCGGTTCCCGCCGTACCCTCCAGGGCCAGCAGCATGGCGGGGATGCCAGGGGGCAGACTGACCGCCGGAGCCACCCCGCCGGCCAGCAGCCGCTCCAGGGGCCAGGTGGGTTGAATGCCCGGCTCCAGCAGGCCGCCCGCATCGCCGCCGCCCAGCATGGCCGGCACGGCCACCGACTCATCAGTTTGCCAGCCGTGGGCTTGGTAGAAGCGGGCAACGCTGCCAATGGCGTCGGCGGCATTGGCGAATAGGTCGATCCGGCCGTCGCCGTCGAAATCCACGCCGAAATGCCGGTAGCTGCCGGGCATGAATTGAGGGATGCCCAGGGCTCCCGCGTAGGAGCCGCGCACCGCTGCCGGATCCAGGGCCAATTCCCGCGTCAACACGATGAACTCTTCCAGTTGGTCGCGGAAGAAGCTTGCCCGGGGAGGATAGTCAAAGGCCAGAGTGGCCAAGGCATCGAGCGCCCGGTGCCCGCCTTGCTGCTTGCCATAATGGGTCTCCACTCCCAGGGTGGCGACGATGATTTCCTCCGGAACTCCATAACGCTCCCGGGCCGCGGCCAGCGTCGCGGCATTCGCCTTCCAAAACGCCAGTCCCGCGCCGATCCGCTCTGGGTTGACGAAACGGGAACGATATATCCGCCAAGGAACGGGGGAGGCCGAGACCCCCGTCATGGTCGCGACAATGCGAGGCTGGGCGCGGGCTTGCAGCAACACGTCCCATACCGCCGTCTCCGGCATATCGTGGCGCCGGCTTACTGCCCGCACGAAGGCGGCCACGTCGGAACGGTCCGCGAAATCCTGGGCAAAAGCGGCGGCGGAGCATAAACTCGCCATGGTCAGAAAAATAAGCAAGGGGAAACGAGGCATGACGCGAGCGCGGAACATGCTCGGATTATCCCAGATTCACTGCTGCATGAGGGGGAGCGATGAGCGAAACGACACGCCGGCGGATCGCCGCCGATTTGAAGGGGCTGAGCTTGGGGCCCCTTTCCTGGAGTTGGGATGCCCGGCGGGCGATTCTATACGCCTTGGGAGTCGGAGCCCGACCCGACCGGGATTTGGATTTCCTGTACGAAGCGCGAGGCCCCAAGGTATTGCCCACCTATGGCGTGATTCCCGCCATGCTGCTGCTGGAGCAACTGCTGGAGCGCGTCCAGGCGCCTCTGCAAGGGCTGCTTCACGGCGAGCAAGCGCTGCTGCTGCATCGGCCTTTTCCGCCCGCGGGATTGGCTTCCGTGGCGGGCCGGGTGAGCGAGGTGTGGGATAAAGGCAAGGCCGCGGTGATCGCCGTGGAGGCCCGGCTGGCGGATGCGGCAGGGCCCTTGTGCGACACCAAGGGGACTTTTTTCGTGCGCGGCGCCGGCGGTTTCGGCGGACCTCGCGGGCCGGCCACGGAAACCGCCGAGCCCGCTCCGCCGCAACGTCCCGCGGACTTCGTCGCGGAGGAGGACACCCGCCCGGAACAGGCCGCGCTGTATCGTTTGTCCGGCGGCGCCAGCCCCCTGCACATCGACCCGGAATTCGCCGCCCAGGCCGGCTATCCCCAACCCACCTTGCACGGGCTGGCCACCTACGGATTCGTCGGGCGGGCGCTGTTGGCGGCGTTGTGCGGCGGCGACCCGGCCCGGTTGGTGGCTCTGGCCGGGCGCTTCAGCGATGTGGTCTATCCGGGGGAAAAATTGATCATCCGCATTTGGCTGACCGGCCCCGGCAACGCCGTGCTGCAAGCGGAAACCCAGGACGGACGCATCGTCTTCGCCCGGGGCGCGGCCCGCTTCAGGACATGAAGGACTCCAGGGACTCGGCGATGCCCCGGATGATTTGCGGCTGGGACAGATCCTTGATCTGGGCGAAATGCTCGCGGATCTCCTCGACGCTGGGACAACCGTCCGGAGCCGGCGAGCGGTAGCCGGGGCTGCGGCCCCATTTGAGATGGAAATAGCGCCCCGCTCCCACTTCGAACACGCCGCCGCTCTCTTTCGATTCCGCGCTGCATAGATAAGCCGCGAAGGCCGACACCGAGGCCGGATTCAGCTTGGCGAGCTGTTCCGGGGGCAGAATAGTGGCGGTCATGCGGGAGGCCGCCACCGGGCAGATGACGTTGGTCAAGACGTTGTTCTTGGCGCCTTCCAGGGCCAGGGTCTGGCCAAAGCCCACCAGCGCCATTTTCGCCGCCGAATAATTGGCCTGACCGAAATTGCCGTAGAGCCCGGCGGCGGAAGAAGTCATGACGATGCGGCCGAAATTCTGCTCCCGGAAATTCTCCCACACCGCTTTGCTCATGCAGAAAGCGCCCTTCACGTGGACCCGGAACACCGCGTCCCAATCGTCCTCGCCGAGGTTTTTGAAGGACGTGTCGCGCAGGATGCCGGCATTGTTGATGAGAATATGCACCCCGCCGAAAGCCCGCTTGGCCTGCTCGACGATGGCCTGGGCGCCGGCCATGTCGCTCACCGAATCGTAGCTGGCGACGGCTTGGCCTCCGGCCGCGCGAATTTCCGCCACCACCTTATCGGCCATGGAAGAGCCCTTGCCATGGCCGGTGACATCACCGCCCAGGTCATTCACCACTACATTGGCCCCCCGGGAAGCCAGCAGCTTGGCATGGGCGCTGCCCAGTCCCCCGCCCCCGCCGGTGACGATAGCGGTTTTTCCGTCGAAGCGAATTTGCGACATCGGTGATCTCCTCGTTTCTGATTTACAAAAAGTTTAAGACAACTTCCCCTTGCCGGTCGATAGCCCGATTGCCCGGAGAGGATCATATCACCATAGCGAGCGCACTAACCCTCGCCGCCCGGCGAGCGGCGCTGCAGGTGCAGGGCGAGGCGTCCATAGGTCTCGGGATCAAGCGTCTCGCCGCGGCAACCGGGGTCGAGGTCCAGCTCGGTGAAGTCCTCGGGGCGGAACAGGCTCGCCAGGGCATTCCGCAGGGTTTTGCGGCGTTGGGCGAAAGCCGCCCGCACCAATTCGGCGAACCAGGCTTCCCCCGCCGGGGAAAGCTCCGGCGTCGGCGGACGGGGCGTCAGCCGCACCACGGCGGAATCCACCTTGGGAGGCGGACGAAAAGCGCTCGGGGGCACGGCGAGCAGTTTTTCCACATCGAAGCGCCGCCGCGCCATGACCGACAGCCGCCCGTATTGCGGCGTCCCGGGGGCCGCGGCAAGCCGCTCCGCCACTTCCTTTTGCAGCATGACGTGAACATCCCGGAGCAGCGCGGCCACGGCCGCCAGCCGGAACAGAATGGGGGTGGAGATGTTGTAGGGCAGATTGCCCACCACCCGCAAGCCCGACCCCAATGCGGCGAAATCGAATTCCAGGACATCGGCCTGATGGACCGTGAGCCGCTCGGCGGGAAAGATTTCGCGCAACCGAGGGGCCAGGTCCCGATCCAGTTCCACGGCATGCAAATGCGCCACGTGCTCCAGCAAGGGGCCGGTAAGGGCCCCCAAGCCCGGGCCGATTTCCACCATTCGATCTTCGGGTCGCGGATCGATGGCCGCGGTCAGGGCGCGCAGCACGCCGGGGTCGGCCAGGAAATGCTGGCCGAAGCGTTTGCGGGGAACATGGGCCGCCGGGGGCATTACGACGAGGCCCGCCGAGCCAACTGCGCGGCCAAGCGAATGGCGGCCAGCAGGCTGCCCGCTTCGGCCTGTCCGGTCCCGGCCAGATCCAGGGCCGTCCCGTGATCCACCGAGGTTCTGACGAAGGGCAAGCCCAGGGTCACGTTGACCCCTTTGCCGAAGCTGGCGTATTTCAGCACCGGCAAGCCCTGATCGTGATACATGGCCAGCACGGCGTCCCAGTCCCGCAACAGGCCGGGCTGGAACAGGGTGTCGGCGGGCAAGGGTCCCCGCAGCCGGTGGCCTTGCCGCTGTAAGCCCTGCACCACGGGGCGGATGATTTCCTCTTCTTCCCGGCCCAGATGGCCGCCTTCTCCGGCATGGGGATTGAGGCCCGCCACCAGCACCCCGGGATCGGCGATGCCGAAGCGCAGCCGCAATTCCCGCAGCAGAATTTCCAGCGTGGCGGCGAGGCTGTCCCGGGTAATGGCGGCGACCACGCCCTTCAGCGGCAGGTGAGTGGTGGCCAGAGCCACCCGCAGCCTGCCGCCCACCAGCATCATCACCACTCGGGGGGTGGCGGTTCGGGCCGCCAGATATTCGGTGTGGCCGGTGAAGGGGATGCCGGCATCATTGATGACGCCTTTATGCAACGGAGCCGTCACCATGCCGTCGAAAATCCCTTGCCGGCAGCCTTGGGCGGCGGCGTCGAGAGTGGCGAGCAGCGCGGCGCTGTTGGCCGGATCGAGGATGCCGGGGCGGGCCGGAACGGCCAGGGGATGGTGCCAGAGGGTCACCCGGCCGCCGGGTCGCCGGGGATCGCCGGAAAAATCCGGCAGCTTGATGCTCAGATGCAACTGCCGGGCCCGAGCTTCCAGCAAGGATCGATCCGCCAACAGCACCAAACGGGCCGGCAGCCGCCGCCGGGCCACCAGCAGGCACAAATCGGGGCCGATCCCGGCGGGTTCGCCGCAGGTGACGGCCAGCAGCGTCATGTCATGACAGGGCGGGATGCGCCGACAGCACGGGGTTAACGTTCCTCAAGGCGGATCTCGACGAAGGAGCGGTCCCGCAACTGCCGCACCCATTCCTGGTAAGCCTCGTCGGATTTACGGGCGCGAATCGCCTGGCGCGCCGTCAACTGGCGCCGCTCCTTGGACAGATCCTGATTGCGGCGCTCCTCGACTTGAATCAGGTGCCAGCCGAAGGGGGTTTTGATCGGATCGCTGAGCTTTCCGGGGGCCAAGGCCTCCATGGCCTGCTCGAATTCCGGCACGGTATCGTTGGGGGACAGCCAACCCAGCTCGCCGCCTTGGGGGGCGCTGGCATCCTCGGAATAGCGGCGCGCCAGCTCGGCGAAGGGTTCGCCGTTTTCGATCCGCTCCTTGATTCCCAGCAGCCGGGTTTTCACGTCGGCTTCCGAGAGCAGGTCGTTGGTCTTCATCAGGATATGCCGGGCCCGGGTTTGCCGCACCAGAAAAGGCGCGTCGCGGCCGCGTTTTTCCAGCAACTTGATGAGATGAAAGCCATTGGGGCTGCGCAGGATCTCGCTGACGTCCCCCAGATTCATGGATTTCAAGGCTTCCAGAAAAATATCGGGCAGCCGGTCGGCGGGCCGCCAATCCATTACCCCCCCTTGCAGGGCATCGGGAGCGTTGGAAAAGGCCGCCGCCACCTGGGCGAAGCTGGCGCCCTGCTTGATTTGGGTCAGGGCCTCTTCGGCCCGGCGGCGCAGGCCTTGGATCTGCTCGGGACTGGCGGCCTCCGGCAACTGGACGAGGATATGGCCGAGGCGAAACTCTTCCCGTGGACTGCCTTCGGCCTCCTGATTTTTCAGGAATTGCTCGATCTCGGCGTCGGTCACCAGGATCTTGCTGTCCACTTCCCGATCCTTGAGGCGGGCCAGAATGATCTCGTTGCGGATTTCCTCGCGAAATTTGGGGAAAGGAATGCCATCCCGCTCCAAGGCCTCCCGGAAAGCCGTCAGCGACAAGTTGTTGTCCTCGGCGACGCGGGCCAGGGCCCGCTCCAACTGCGTATCGTCCACCCGTACCCCGGTATCCTTGGCGAATTGCAGTTGCACCCGGTCGTTGATGAGGCGATCCAGAATTTGCCGCTCCAGCGCATCGCGGGGCGGCAGCGGGGTGTTTTGCTTGGCAAGACGCTGGCTGGCCAGCTTGATCCGTTCCTCCATTTCCCGGAGGGTGATGACTTCCTCGTTGACCACCGCCACTACCCGGTCCAGGGGAATGATGCCCCGGGTTGCGGGAGACTCCGCCGCCGCAATGCCGTTGCCCGATCCCCAAGGGAATGCCATAACAACGCCGATCAAGGCCCAGGCAACAGTCCGAGTTTTTTTTTGGATCACGGATTTACAGCCCTTTCTTCCCGGCCCGAAGCGGGATCGTAACCGAAGATATTCTGCTTAAGCACATCGAAGGGGTTGGAGCCCAGCTTGGACAGGCCGCCTAGCTCAAGTTGCAGGAAAACGGAATTGACCGCATCCTGGGTGGCGGTGGCGAAACGATGGGCCACCAAGCGTAGCGACCAGCACTCCGCATTATACTCGAGCCCCGCCAAGCCTTCCAAAACCTTGGTTTCCCGCAAGGAATAGTTCCAACGGGCCAGCCCGGTCCAGCGCCCCGCCAGGCGCCATTGGGTGGAAACATCCACTTGTTCCAAGGCATCGCGGCGATAACGGTATCCGAGATTGAGGACCTGCCCCGCCTTGGGTTGATACCGGAATACGGTACTGAGTTTTTGGGTCTGGGAAAAATCGGTGTTGTACTGCCAGCCGGCCTCCGCCGCCCAGTGCTGAGTCATGTTGCCGCTCACCGCGGCCAGCAGGTCGGAACTGGTGCTGTTGCGTACCGGAAACCCCGGCAGGCTCACTTCCTGGGACTTGAAATGGTAGCGCTGGGCCGCCGCGAAGCGGATGCGCTCGGCGCCGCTGTCCGGGGAAAGGATGCGGGAAGTCGCGCCCAAGGTGATTTGATTGGCGTCGGCGATGCGGTCGCCGCCGACAAACGAGTTTTCGCTAAAAATCTGGCTGAAGTTGACGTCCGCCGGGGCGCTGTCGAAATTCGGTACCAGGCGTTGATCCCGAAACGGGACGTAAAGATAAAAAATTCGCGGCTCCAGGGTCTGGACCAGGCGCTCCCCCCGAAACTCCATGCCCCGCTCGAAATTCAGGCTGCCATCCAAGCTGAGCATCGGAACGCTGCGGGTCTGGTCGGGCAGCGCGGTGGTGGCGGCATCCAGGGAATAGCGGGTGACATGCACTCCGACCTTGGGCACCAGGGCGCCGAAAGGGGCCTGCAGCGGCAGGCTGACGGCGGGGTTGACGATCAGCCGCCGGCCGTTGGGCAGCGAGGCATGGCGGAAATCGACGTATTCTCCGGCGAAGGCCCAATCCGCTCCCAGCCACTCCCGCGGCTGGGAGCTCAGGGTCAACTGGGGGGCCCGATGGTAAGGGGGAACCAGCGGCGCGAGAGGGTCCTGCAAAGTTTGAAAGCGCTGCACCCGCGACCCAAAAATCCAGTCCCCGCCCTGATACGCCAACGAGGCCTCCCTGGGCAGGTGGCTCTGGGAGGTAAAAGCGATGCGGTTGCTCAAGTCCCGGAAATAGTTGTCGTCGGAAACTTTTTGCAGATTCACGGCCCCTGTCCAGCCGTTGTCGAATGTCTGGGCATGCCTGAGCAGCAAGCCCAGCCGATTGCTTTGCGTGACCCGATCGTCCCGCAAGAACTCGACCTGCGCCTCGCCTTGGTAACCCGGCGCCAAATAGCGGAATTCATTGCTGACCATGAGCCCGCGCTTGGCGATGAAGCGGGGAGTGAGGGTGGCGTCCCGATTGGGAGCGATGTTCCAATAAAAAGGCATGCTGAACTCCGACCCCCCCTTGCCGGTGCTGCCGATGCTGGGGGCGAGAAAACCCGTCTTGCGGCGCTGATCCAGGGAAAAATCCACCCACGGGGTATAGAGGATGGGTACGCCCTGAAAGACTAAAGTGGCGTTGCGAGCGACGCCGATGCCCCGGGTATCGTCCAGATCCAAGCGCTTCGCCCGCAAATACCAGTCGTCATTCCCCACCGCGCAAGTGGTGAACGACCCCTCCTCCACCCGGTATTTATCCTTGCCCTCGAACAACAGCCGTTCCGCGCCGGCCCGGGCCCGGTTGGGTTCGAGCCGGAATTGCGGGTTGTCCAACACGCCTTGGCGGGTGTTGAGGTTGTAGCGCAGGCGGTCCCCTTCCGCGATGCCCGGACCTTGTTCCAGGCGCACCCCGCCGGCAGCCTCGAGCTCCCCGGTCTGCCGTTGATAGCGGACTTGATCGGCGGACAAGGCTTGCCCGCGGCGCCGCAAGCGGACATCCCCGGAAGCTTCCACTTCCCGGTCGTCGGTGCCTTGCAAAACATCGGCAGTGAAAAACACCGGCAATGCCTCGTTGTGCTCCGGCTCGGCAAGCAGCTCGGGCGTGGAGCGCAGCCGCAATCCTTCCTGGGCGGCGCCAGGCCAGGCCGCAAGACACGAGCATGCGGCAAGCAGCGCCGGGATCAGGAAGCGAAGCATGAAGAGCAGAAAGGACGGTTTCGGCAGGTTTACATGGAACAGGGGCTCGGGGGCTCCGCCGCCCTGCGGCGCATGGCGGAAATGCAAGGCGGCCCAAGCGTGTAAAATCGCACAAAACCCCCCCCAAGGCAAATCCGTTGGACCGTTTTCGATTGATAAAAGCCTGGCTCCGGGCGCGTTGCGGCGCCGCGCCGGAAGCCCTGCAGCCGGCTTCCGCGGATGCCAGTTTCCGCCGCTATTTCCGGGCGACTTACCCGAATCGGACCTTCATCGTCATGGATGCCCCGCCCGAGCGGGAGGACTGCCGGCCGTTTCTCCATGTGGCACGACTGTTGGCGGCAGCGGGGGTGCACGTGCCCGAGGTGCTGGAACAGGATTTGGAGCAAGGCTTCCTGCTGCTGAGCGATTTGGGAAACGTTACTTATTTGGAAGCCTTGTCGGACCCAACCGCGGACGCCCTCTACGGCGATGCCATTGCCGCCCTGATCCAAATCCAACGGGCCAGCCGCCCCGATGCCCTGCCCCGTTACGACGAAGCCCTGCTGCGCCGGGAACTGATGCTGTTTGCCGAATGGTATGTGGGCCGGCATCTGGGAGCGAGCCTGACGCCCTCCCGGCGACAGGTGCTGGAACAGGCCTTCGACAAGATATTGCGGGTCAATCTCGCGGAAGCCCCGGTGTTCGTGCACCGCGACTACCATTGCCGCAATCTCATGGTCGCCGCCCCCAATCCGGGCATCCTGGATTTTCAGGACGCGGTATTCGGCCCGGCGAGCTACGATCTGGTTTCCCTGCTGAAGGACGCTTACGTGGCCTGGGACGAGCGGCGGGTCGAGGACTGGGCGGCGCGCTATTGGCAGCAGGCCCGGCAGGCGGGGCTGCCGCTGCCGCCGGCCTTCGCCGACTTCCTGCGGGATTTCGACTGGATGGGCGTGCAGCGGCACCTCAAGATCCTCGGCATCTTCGCCCGCCTGTGGCACCGGGACGGCAAATCCGGCTACTTGCGGGACATGCCCCGGGTGCTGGGTTACCTGCGAGCCGCTTGCGCTCGTTACGGGGAGCTGCACCCGCTGCTCGGCTTGTTGGACGAACTACCCGTCCCCATCCCCGCTGTCGAGACTCCATTGTGAAAGCGATGTTGCTGGCGGCCGGCCGCGGCGAGCGGATGCGCCCCCTGTCCGACGAGATGCCCAAGCCCCTGCTGTCGGTGGCCGGCCGGCCGCTCATCGTCCGGCAATTGGAGCGGCTCCGACAAGCCGGCGTTGTCGAAGTGGTCATCAATCACGCCCACTTGGGCGGCCTGATCGAGGCGGCCTTGGGCAGCGGCTCGGCCTGGGGCATGCAAATCCGCTATTCCCCGGAAGGCGAAGCCCTAGGCACGGCCGGCGGCGTGGCGCGGGCGCTGCCCCTGTTGGGGCCGGAACCTTTCCTGTTGGTGAGCGCCGACCTCTATTGCGATTACGATTACCGAAAACTGCTGGCGGCGGCGCCTGCTATGCGGGCCCAGGGCAGGGGACGGCTGGCCCATCTGGTCATGGTGGACAACCCCCAACACCACCCCCGGGGGGATTTCGCGCTGCGGGATGGACAATTGTTTCTGACCGGCGGCGCCCGCCTCAACTACGGTAATATCGGCCTCTACCAGCCGGCCCTGTTCGCGGGGCTGCCGGCGAACCGCCAGGCCGAACTGGGCCCATTGTTGCGATCCGCGATCCTGGCCGGCCGGGTCAGCGGCGAAAAATTTTTCGGGCGCTGGGTGAATGTGGGCACCCCCGAACAATTAGCGGGACTGAACGCCGAGTTGGCCCCGGACGCGTGCTAGCATAGTCGCGTTCCCCATCCGTTGACCCCGCCATGAACGACGTTGCCGCTTACCGTAACCGCCGAGAACGACTGGCCCTGAACATGGGGCGCGGCATCGCGGTGCTGAGTGCCGCTCCTGAGCGCGTTCGCAGTCGCGACGCCTACCACCCTTACCGCTTCGATAGCTATTTTTATTATTTGACCGGCTTCCGCGAACCGGAAGCGGTGCTGGTGCTGTTAGCGGGAGACACGCCCCGCAGCTTGCTGTTTTGCCGGGACAAGGATCCGGAACGGGAGCTGTGGGACGGCCCCCGCCACGGCCCGGCGGGGGCCTTGGAAAAATTCGGTTTCGACGCGGCCCACGGCATCGCCGAATTGGAAGTCCGGCTGCCCGATCTGCTGGCCGACCAGCCGGCGCTGTTCTGCGATTTGGGCAGCGACGAAAAATGGGACGCCCGCATTATCGGCTGGCTCAACGCGGTCCGTGCCCGGGCCCGGGCCGGGGTGGCGGCGCCGGGAGAAATCCGCGACATCCGGGTTTTGCTGGACGAGATGCGGGTCATCAAAGACGCGTCGGAACTGGCGGTGATGCGCCGCGCCGCCTCCATTTCCGCCGCCGCCCATTGCCGGGCCATGGGGGTCGCTCGTCCCGGCCTCGCGGAATATCACCTCGAGGCGGAGCTGCTCCACGAATTCCGCCGCAACGGCGCCCAGAGTCCGGCCTATCCCTGCATCGTGGCGGCCGGCCCCCACGCCTGCGTGCTGCATTACGTGGAAAACGACGGGCCGCTGCGAGACGGCGATTTGGTGCTGATCGACGCCGGCTGCGAATTGGACGGCTATGCCTCCGACATCACCCGCACCTTCCCGGTCAACGGCAAATTCACTTCCGCTCAGCGGGACATCTACGATCTGGTGCTGGCGGCCCAGGCCGCCGCCATGGCCGAGATCAAGGCCGGAGCCGCTTGGAATGCGCCCCACGACGCCGCGGTGCGGGTGCTGACCCAAGGCCTGCTGGATTTGGGGTTGCTGCAAGGCGGCTTGGAAGAGGCCCTGGAGTCCGCCGCCTATACCCGCTATTACATGCACCGCACCGGTCATTGGCTGGGGCTGGATGTACACGATGCCGGCGAATACAAACGCCAAGGCCAGTGGCGCACCCTGCAGCCGGGCATGGCGCTGACCGTGGAGCCGGGTTGCTATATCCACCCCGGCGAGACCGTGCCGGAACGCTATTGGAACATCGGGATACGCATCGAGGACGACGTCGTGGTCACTCCCCAGGGCCGTGAAGTGCTGACCCACGAAGTCCCCAAAAGCGCGGCCGACATCGAAGCCTTGATGGCCCGATGAATCACGTCGCGAATCACGCCGATATCGTCATCGTCGGAGCGGGCCCGGTGGGGGCCGCCCTGGCCTTGGGATTGCAGGATTTAGATGTTTCGGTGCTGTTGCTGGAGGCCAACTCCCCCGAGGCGGCCGGCCACCGGCGCACCCTCGCCCTGTCCTACGGCAGCCGGCTGCTGCTGGAACGGCTGGGCGCATGGGAACGGCTAGCGTCTCCGACGCCCATCACCTCCATCGAAATTTCCCAGCAAGGCGGCCCCGGCCGGGCTGGGCTCAGCGCCGAGCAAGCCGATGTGCCGGCGCTGGGCTACGTGGTGGGCTATGGAAATTTGCACCGAGCCTTTGCCGACGCCCTGAGGGCTGCCGATGCCGAGATCCGCTACGCTACCCCGGTGCATCGGGTGGCCGGCACCCAGAGCTACGGCGCAGTGGCTTGCCGCAGCGACGGGGCGGAACATTGGATCACCGCTCGATTGGTGGCGGTGGCCGATGGCGGCGCGGCCCTGGCGCCCGTTCCCCGTTGGCGGCGGGATTACGAACAGTGGGCGGTTACCGCCGACGTGAGCGCCGATGCCGGCCATGGCGGAGTCGCCTATGAACGCTTCACTCCGCAAGGCCCCATGGCGCTGCTGCCTCACGACGACGGTTTTGCCCTGGTGTGGACGGTCCGCCAAGAACAAGCCGAGCGTTTGTGCGGCTTGGCCGATGCGGATTTCCTGGCGAGCTTGCAGGAGCAATTCGGCGACCGCGCCGGAACCTTCACCGCGCTGGAGGCCCGCTCCCGCTTTCCCTTGAGGTTCGCCTTCGCCAATCCGGTGGGGCGACGGGTCGTTTACCTGGGCAACGCCGCCCAGACCTTGCACCCGGTGGCGGGCCAAGGCTTCAATTTGGGATTGCGGGATGCCTTCGAGCTGGCCGAGGCCATCGCCCGGGATCCCCGGCAGTTGGGCAGCCCCGCCATGCTGCAGCGCTATCGCCGCGGCCGGCGGCTGGATCGGCTGGGGGGCTCGCTGTTCACCGATGGCCTGGTGCGCCTGTTCTCCAACGACCGGGTCCCGTTGAATTGGCTGCGGGGGGGAGGACTCGCGACTTTCGACGCCTGGCCTTCCGCCAAGAAATTCCTGTTGCGGCGCATGATGTTCGGCGCCGCCGGCTGATTTCCCGGCCCTGCCGCGGCTTGCCCGAGCTGTTGACCCCGCGATGGGATTTCCAGTTAAAATGCCCTCCTTTCTCCGACGTTTCTCGACCCCCTTCCCATGCGCATAGGACCTTACGTCCTCAGCAACAATTTACTGGTCGCCCCCATGGCGGGGGTCACCGACCGGCCGTTCCGCCAGCTTTGCAAAAGGCTGGGCGCGGGAATGGCGGTATCCGAAATGGTGGCCAGCAATTCATTGTTGTGGGGTTCGGAGAAAACTCGCCGCCGCGCCAACCACGATGGCGAGACCGAGCCGGTTTCGGTACAGCTCGCCGGCGCCGATCCCGTCATGCTGGCCGAGGCTGCCCGTTACAACGTGGACCAAGGCGCCCAGATCATCGACATCAACATGGGCTGTCCGGCCAAGAAAATCTGCAACGTCATGGCCGGCTCCGCCTTGCTCAAGGACGCGCCGCTGGTGGCCCGCATCTTGGAAGCGGTGGTGGGCGCGGCAAAGGTTCCGGTCACCCTGAAAATTCGCACCGGCTGGGACATCGCCCACAACAACGCGCTGCAAGTGGGCAAACTCGCGGAGGCCGCGGGGGTACAAGCCTTGGCGATCCACGGCCGGTCCCGGGCCTGCGGCTATGCCGGGCATGCCGAATACGACACCATCGCCGAGGTGAAAGCCGAGCTGAAAATTCCGGTGATCGCCAACGGCGACATCAAAACCCCCGAGCAAGCCCGGGCCGTGCTGCAGTACACCGGCGCCGACGGCCTGATGATCGGCCGGGCCGCCCAGGGCCGGCCTTGGATTTTCCGCGAGATGCATCACTACCTGCTCACCGGGCAACGCTTGCCGGCCCCGGAAATCGAGGAAATCCGCCGGGTGTTGGCCGACCATTTGCGGGATTTGTACGCTTTTTACGGCGAGCACAACGGGGTGCGAATGGCCCGCAAGCACATTTCCTGGTACGCCAAGGGACTGGCCGGCTCGGCGGCGTTTCGCCACGCCATGAATCGGCTGGAAACCGTCGAAGCGCAACTGGCGGCGGTGGAGGAATTTTTCGCGCGGTTGGCTGATCGGGACAGGCGCCTCACCTACGAGGAGGAGTTGGCGGCATGAAAATCAGGGAGAGCGAACTAGAGCGTTGCGTGCGCAAGGCGGTGGAAGGCTATTTCAAGGATCTGGACGGGCAAAAACCCTCCGCCGTATACGACATGGTCATCGGTTGCGTGGAGAAACCCCTGCTGGAAACCGTGCTGCTCCGCTTGCGGGGCAACCAGACCCAGGCCGCCGACGTGCTGGGCATGACCCGCAACACGCTGCGCAAGAAAATGCAGAGCCATGGGATCAAGTAAAGCGCATCCCGCTGCTCGGGGAGACAATCCGTCTTGAGCTTGGTCAAGCGCGCGCTGATCAGCGTTTCCGACAAGACCGGCCTGGCCGAATTCGCCCAGGCTCTGGCGAGCCTGGGGGTGGCGATTCTCTCCACCGGCGGCACGGCGGCGCTGCTGCGGGAAACCGGCATCCCAGTCACCGAGGTCGGCGAGCACACCGGCTTTCCGGAAATGCTGGACGGCCGGGTCAAGACCCTGCACCCCCGCGTCCACGGCGGCATCCTGGCGCGGCGCGATTTACCCGAGCACATGGCGGCGCTGGCCCGGGCCGACATCCCCCCCATCGATTTGGTGGTGGTGAATCTCTATCCGTTTTCCCAAAGCGTGGCTCGGAACGCCACTTTGGAAGAGGCGGTGGAGCAGATCGACATCGGCGGGCCCGCCATGGTGCGGGCCGCCGCCAAGAACTACGCCCATGTGGCGGTGGTCACCGATCCCTTGGATTATGTCCTGGTGCTCACCGAGATGCGCTCCGCCGGCGGCAGCCTGAGCCTGGAGACCCGCTTCCAGTTGGCCCGCAAGGCGTTCTCCCATACCGCGGCCTATGACGGGGCCATCAGCAACTATTTGACTTCGGTCGGCCCCGCCGGCGAGCAATCCCTGTTCCCGGAGCGCCTCAATCTGTCTTTCGCGAAGCTCCAGGATCTGCGCTACGGGGAAAATCCTCACCAAAATGCCGCGTTTTACCGGGACCTGGATCCGGTGCCGGGGGGCATCGCCGGGTTCACCCAATTGCAGGGCAAGGACCTGTCCTACAACAACATCGCCGACGCCGACGCGGCATGGGAATGCGTGAAGAGCTTCCGGCAACCGGCCTGCGTCATCGTCAAGCACGCCAATCCCTGCGGCGCCGCGGTGGCCGCCAGTTGCGCCGAAGCCTACCAAGCCGCTTTCGCCACCGACCCGACGTCCGCCTTCGGCGGCATCCTCGCTTTCAACGGCGAACTGGACGGCGCCGCGGCCAGTGCCTTGACGCGGCAATTCGTCGAGGTGCTGGTGGCCCCCGGCTATGCCCCAGCGGCCTTGGAAATTCTGGCCCAGAAGCCCAACATCCGGGTCCTGTGCATCCCCTTGCAGACCCGGCTCCAGCGCTTCGACCTGAAGCGGGTGGGCGGCGGCGTGCTGGTGCAGGATCCCGACGGGCACGGCATGAACCGCGAAGCAATCAAGGTGGTGACCCGGCTCGCGCCCAGCGACCGGCAGTGGGACGATCTGTTGTTCGCCTGGCAGCTAGCCAAGTTCGTCAAATCCAATGCCATTGTCTTCGCCGGCGGCGGCCGTACCCTGGGAGTCGGCGCTGGGCAGATGAGCCGGGTGGACAGCGCCCGCATCGCCGGCATTAAGGCCCAGGCGGCCAAGCTGGATCTGGTCGGTTCGGTGGTGGCCTCGGATGCTTTCTTTCCTTTCCGGGACGGCCTGGACGCGGTGGTGGATGCCGGCGCCGCGGCGGTGATCCAGCCCGGCGGCAGCGTGCGGGACGAGGAAGTCATCGCCGCCGCCGACGAGCGCGGCATCACCATGGTGTTCACCGGCGTACGCCACTTCCGCCATTGATCCCGATCGAGACCCCAGACTCGAAACTCGAATGAAACTGTTGGTCATCGGCGGCGGCGGCCGGGAACATGCCATCGCCTGGAAACTGGCGCAGTCTCCCCGCGCCTCCCGGGTATTCGTGGCCCCCGGCAACGCCGGCACCGCCGCCGAGCCCGGCCTGGTGAACGTGCCCCTCGCCGCCATTCCCGCCTTGGTGGAATTCGCCCGTCGCGAGTCGGTGGGCCTCACCGTGGTGGGTCCCGAGGCGCCGCTGGCGGAAGGCATCGTGGATGCTTTCACCGCGGCCGGGCTGAAAATTTTCGGTCCCACCCAGGCCGCCGCGCAACTGGAAAGCTCCAAGGCCTTCGCCAAGGATTTCATGGCTCGCCACGGCATCCCCACCGCCGGCTACGCGGTGTTCGCCGAAGCCGCCGCCGCCCACCGCTATGTGGAGGCGCAGCCGGGGCCCCGGGTGGTGAAAGCCGATGGCCTGGCGGCGGGCAAGGGCGTGGTGGTGGCCCAGGATTCGGCCGAGGCCCACGCCGCCATCGACGCCATGCTGAGCGACCGCCGGCTGGGCAGCGCCGGCTGCCGGGTGGTGCTCGAGGAATTTCTGGAAGGAGAGGAAGCCAGCTTCATCGCCATGGTGGATGGCCGCCACGCCCTGCCGCTGGCCACCAGCCAGGACCACAAGCGCCTGCTGGACGGCGACCGGGGCCCCAACACCGGCGGCATGGGGGCCTATTCCCCGGCACCGGTGGTGACGCCGGAAATCCATGCCCGGGTCATGCGGGAGGTGATCCTGCCGGCGGTCAGGGGCATGGAGCAAGAAGGCGCGCCCTTCACCGGATTTTTGTATGCCGGGCTGATGATCGGCCCTGACGGACGGCCCCGCGCCCTGGAATTCAACTGCCGGCTGGGGGATCCGGAAACCCAGCCCATCCTGTTCCGCCTGAAGAGCGATTTGCTGGAATTGCTGGAGCACGGCGTGGCTGGCAGCCTGGATCAAGCGGAACCCCAATGGGACCGCCGGGTGGCGCTGGGAGTGGTGCTGGCGGCCCACGGCTACCCCGACGCGCCCCGCAAGGGCGATGCCATCAGCGGGCTGCCCCGGCCTACCGAGGACTGCCGGGTGTTCCATGCCGGCACCGCGCTGCAAGACGACCGGGTCGTCACCAGCGGCGGCCGGGTGCTGTGCGTCACGGCGTTGGGGGATAACGTCAGGATCGCTCAACAGCGCGCCTACGAAGCGGCGCAACTGATTCACTTCGATGGCGCCCAGATGCGCCGCGACATCGGCTACCGGGCGCTGAACAGGCGCCGCTGAGTTTTTATGAATCCCCCCGCGGTGAAAGATTTTCTGCTGGATCTGCAACAGCGCATCGTTGTCGAATTGGAGCGCCTGGACGGCCGCCCGTTCCGCCGCGATGCCTGGGAGCCGCCGGGAGGCGGCGGCGGGCTGACTTGCGTGGCCGAAGGCGGCGCGCTGCTGGAGCGGGGGGGAGTGAATTTTTCCCACGTGTTCGGCGCCGGCCTGCCGCCCTCGGCTACCGCGTCCCGGCCGGAGTGGGCAGGCTGCCCGTTCCAGGCCATGGGGGTGTCGCTGGTGCTGCATCCCCGCAATCCTTACGTCCCCACCGTCCACATGAACGTCCGCTGCTTCGTCGCCGAGCATGCCGGCGCCGGTTCCTGGTGGTTTGGCGGCGGCATGGACCTGACCCCTTACTATGGCTACGCGGAAGACGCGGCGCACTTTCATGCCGTCTGCCGCGACGCCCTGGCCCCCTTCGGAGCCGGCTACTATCCCCGCTTCAAGAAATGGTGCGATGAATACTTTTATCTGAAGCATCGCAACGAGCCTCGCGGCATAGGGGGAATTTTCTTCGACGACCTCAACGAGCCGGATTTCGACACCTGCTTCGCCCTCAGCCGCTCGGTGGGAGAACATTTTCTCCCCGCCTACCTGCCCATCGTGGCGCGCCGCAACGAACAACCTTACGGCGAGCGGGAGCGGGATTTCCAGGCTTTCCGGCGCGGCCGCTACGTGGAATTCAATCTGGTGCATGACCGGGGGACGCTGTTCGGCCTGCAATCCGGCGGCCGCACCGAATCCATCCTCATGTCCCTGCCGCCGCTGGTGAAGTGGCGTTACGACTGGCGCCCGGAACCGGGCAGCGCCGAAGCGGAACTTTACCGAACCTTCCTGCTGGCGAGGGACTGGGTTTAAGGGGGATTTGCCGCTCCGGCCACGCTTCGTCGGTGCAGCATTCGCGGCCCCCTTCCACCCTCGCCGCGCCCCGCTTCATGCCAAGCGCTTGGCTCCTGCTACTCCAGCATTACAATCCCCATAGCCGCCGCTACGTCGGCGGTTCAGTCCAACGGTCTATCCGCCGCCATGACCTTCGGCGCTTCCCTCCTGCGCTTCCAGCGGCGGATAAATGCTATTTGTTAGGCCTAAAAAGCACCAGTCCCGAATGGCTGCACGAGCATCTGAAGGCCCCCTCAGGGCTCTTGAGTCGCCCGGCGAGTTGGAGGGCTGCGAGCGCTGATCGGGGCAGGCGGCGCAGAGATTTTCCTGACGGGGCCGCTATTTATATAGTTGCACGCAACTTGACACCCACAAATTACGAAGTTATGGTTCCCGTCACGCCCGCGCAGCTTATTTGATGTGCTGGCGATCCCGACCCGATTTATCACAGGAGATAGAAATGAAATCCACATTGACAAATATGCTTTGCCGCTTTCTAGCTATCGCAATGGTGATGCTGCCCTTCCAGACCGGACAGGCAAGCATGATCGGGACGGACCAAGTGAATTCCGCCGCTGCCGTTCAGCTTGATCGCAACGTCGTATTGAACTACCTGAGCCGTTCACAGACCATCAACCAGTTCCAGGCTCTGGGTCTGGATGCGCAGGCTGCCCGGGACCGTGTTGCCGCAATGACCGATGATGAAGTCGGCACGCTCGCCGGGAAGATCCACGCAGCTCCTGCTGGCGCCGATGGGGGCGGGTTGGCGCTGCTCGTGCTGGTCGTGTTCTTTATCTGGTACTTCGCGTTCCGCCGTTAAGAAATATCCAGGAGCGGCACGCCGGATCACGGATTGACCCAGAAGAATGGTGATGCCGGATTGGGTTACCTGGTACAGAAGCGCCCGCCTTCCGGCGGGCGCTTTTTTGCTTCTGGCTGCGTTAAGCGGCTGTGCGTCGCTGGTTCCGCAAACCATGGGACTGCGCGATACCTGGCCGGCAGGTGTCGCCGTCCAGGCCGAACTTCGCGAGGTGCCATTTTTTCCACAGCAGGATTATCAGTGCGGTCCCGCCGCGCTGGCGACGACGCTGGTCCATACGGGCGCACAGGTCACCCCGGAAGAGCTCGTCAAGTGGGTCTATCTACCTGCGCGCCAAGGGAGCCTGCAGACCGAAATGCTGGCTGCGTCGCGCCGCTATAGCCGGGTTTCATACCAGCTCGCGCCGCGCTTCGCTGACCTGTTGCGCGAGGTTGCGGCGGGCAATCCGGTCATTGTGCTGCAGGATACCGGCGTTGGGCCCATTGCCAACTGGCACTACGCAGTCGTTATCGGCTTCGACTACCCGGCGGGCGAGTTGTACTTGCGCTCGGGAGAGACGAAGCGGCTGGCCATCCCGTTCACGGTCTTCGAATACACCTGGAAAAAGAGCCATTACTGGGCGATGGTCACCCTGCCGCCGGGCCGCCTTCCGCTAACCGCCACCGAGCCGGGTTACCTGGCCGCAATCTCCGCCATGGAACGCGTCGGTGAAGCCCGCGCCGCAATATCGGCGTATTCGGCGTTTCTCGAACGCTGGCCGGACAATGTTGTGGCGAGCGTCGGCCTGGCAAACCGATATTACGCGCTGGGGGCGCTGAAGGAAGCGGAATTCGTACTGCGCCGGGCTGCCGCGCGCCATCCGGATTCGGTGGTGGTGTTGAACAACCTCGCCCAGACACTCTCGGATCTGGGGCGCAACGACGAGGCGCTGGCGCTTATCGAACGGGCAGTGCAGCCGGACGAGAGTCCCTTCGCGGCGGCGGCGCGCGACACTCACGCGCTCATCCTGCGGCGCATGGGCAGGAGCAAATAGCCTGTCCCCGCCCGGCGCGCGCACCGGCGTCCGCCCACAGTCCTCGTCTCGCAGTCCTGTACCCCATGCAAAGTCAAAGGGGCCCCTTTTGACGCACTTTTGACTCAGAGGCCACTTCGCCCTTCGCGGTATGCTCGCTCAAGCGCCGAGCGACCGCGTCCCGGCAAGCGCCGTCAGGACTTAACGCCGGCCCGACAAATAGCCCAACGTGACCGCGACTATGATAAACGCCATAAATAGCAAACCGTCACCCGAGGTTTCTAGGATCATTTCCCAGCGCGGCTCGCAGACAGCCCCACTGAGTCGGCCAGTATTCCAGGGGGTCCCGCTTGAAGCCGCTTTTGGCGAATTGCTGCCAGCGGCCCGCCGCGAAGGACAGCAGCAGGTTGGCCAAGCCGGCGGCATCGCCGTCGGCGGCGATCTCTCCTTGGCTGGCGGCGAACCGCAGGCTTTGCTTGAGGCTGGCTTCCAGGCGGTCGTGGAGCTGGTTGACGCGGCTTTGCAGGCGCGGGTTTTCGTGGACCAGGGCATCGCCGGTCAATACCCGGGTCATGCCGGGGTTCTTGCGGGCGAAGCCCAGCATCAGCGCCAGGCTCTGCTCCAGTTGGCGCAGGCCGCCGGTTTCCTCGGCGGCGATTTTGTTGACCAGCCCCAGCAAGGTCTGCTCGATGAATTCGATGAGCCCTTCGTACATCTGCGCCTTGCTGGCAAAGTGGCGGTACAGCGCCGCCTCGGAGACTTGCAGGCGGGCCGCCAGGGCGGCGGTGGTGATCTTCTCCGGGGCCGGATGTTCCAGCATCTCGGCCAGCGTCTGCAGGATCTGCCGTTTTCTTTCTCCGGGCTGGGTGGTCACGCTCCCACTCTCCTCAATCCTCAATGCAGTTTGGCCGCCGCTCTGGGCAGCAGCCGGACGCTGGACAGGCTCACGTCCACGTAGCCCGGCGTCCTGGGCTCGCGGGTGATCCACACCGTTTTCATCCCCAGCTTCTTGGCGGCGCGCAGATTCTCCAGGCTGTCCTCCACCATGACGCAGCGTTCCGGGACCAGGCCGGCGGCCCGCAAGATTCGCCGGAAGCCTTGGGGCTGGGGCTTGGGGCGAAAGCCGGCGCTTTCGATGGAAAATATCCCATCGAACAAGTCGGCGATGCGCAGCGCTTCCAGCACCGCCCGCGCATAGCGAGCCGGGGAGTTGGAGAACACCAGCTTGCTGCCGGGCAGCCTCAACAAGGCGGCCCGCAGCCCCGGCTCCCTCACCACCATGGCCGGCAGGTCGGCAAAGCGGTGGGTCTCCGCCAGAAAGTGGTGGGGGTCGGTGCCGTGGTGCCGCATCAGGCCCAGCAGCGTGGCGCCGTAGCGATGCCAGTAATGCTGGCGCAGCCGGCCGGCGGCCTCGCTGTCCAGTTGCAGATGGCGCTCCAGATAGGCGGTCATGGAGCGGTTGATGTGGGGAAAGATGTGGGGCGAGGCGTCGTGCAGGGTGTTGTCCAGATCGAACACCCAGGCGCGGCGGGTTTTACTCCTGGTGGCCGATGTTGTTTTTGGGCTACTCGCCACGGATCAGCGTCCCCACGCCTTTGTCGGTGAGGATCTCCAGCAGCAGCGCATGGGGCACCCGGCCGTCGATGATGTGGCAGCTCTGCACTCCATGGGTCGCCGCCTCCAGCACCGAGGCGATCTTGGGACGCATGCCGCCGGAAATGGCGCCGTCGGCGAACAGCGCGTCCACTTGCCGGGCGGTGAGTCCGGTGAGCAGTTGGCCCGCCTTGTCCAGCACGCCGGGCGTGTTGGTCAGCACGATGAGTTTTTCCGCCCGCAAGGTCTCGGCCAGCTTGCCCGCCACCAGGTCGGCATTGATGTTGTAGGATTCGCCGTCGGGGCCGACGCCGACGGGAGCGATCACCGGAATGAAATCCCCGCTGTCCAGCAGGGCCACCAGGGCCGGGTCGATGCGCTCCACCTCTCCCACCTGGCCGATGTCCAGCCATTCGCCGCGCTTTTCCTCGCTGGGCAGCAAGAGCTTGCGGGCGCGGATGAAGCCGCCGTCCTTGCCGCTCAAGCCTACCGCCCGGCCGCCGTGGTGATTGATGAGGCTGACGATCTCCATGTTCACCAGTCCCCCCAGCACCATTTCCACCACGTCCATGGTCTCGGCGTCGGTCACCCGCATCCCCTGGACGAACTCGCCCTGCTTGCCGATGCGTTTCAGGAACTGGTCGATCTGCGGCCCGCCGCCGTGGACCACCACCGGGTTGATTCCCACCAGCTTGAGCAGCACCACGTCCCGGGCGAAGCCGTTGCGCAGCGCCGGATCGGTCATGGCGTTGCCGCCGTACTTGATGACCACGGTCTTGCCGTGGAAGCGCTGAATGTACGGCAGCGCCTCGGCGAGGATCTCGGCTTTCCGGGACGGGGTCAGGGAGGGGGGGGGCGTCATGGGAAGGCGGGGGCGGGTGGCGGCGGCTATTCTACCGTGGCTTGGGAAAACTCGCCTAAGGCAAGCGAGCCGCCGCCACCACCTTGGCGAACAGGATATTGGACGACAGCCACGTCACCAGATCGTCGAATTCTCCCGCCGTGGTTCCCGCCTCGCTGGCGGTGCGGCTGACGAAATCCACGTCGGCGGTATCCGCGGTGTCGGGGTTGGCGGTGCCGGCGGCGGGGTTGTCGCGGCCGTCGATGTTTTCCAATTCATCGGCCGAGGCCCCCGCCGGCACCGCCACCACGCTGCCGCCGTCATTCCTCGCGCCGTAGCCGTTCTTGCCGTGGGACAGCACCACGGCCACCAAGTTGACCCCCAAGGTCGCCGTGCAGGCAGCCGTGGCGCAGACCCGCAGGTTGGGGCTGGAGGATAGGGTGAAACCGGCGGTGGAGCTGGAAAAGGACGGATGCACCCGATAGCGGAACTGATTGCCCCAGGCATCGGTCTTGGGGGTGCCCAAGGTAGCCCAGGGCACCCGCCCCTCCTGGGAAGGACAGACGCCGGCGGCGCGGGGCTGCTCCAGGCCGTCGCCGTCGGTATCGGGGCAAGGCAGGTAGGGCTTGCCGTCGGTCGCGCTATGGGCCCCGTCCAGGGCGTAGCCGATCAGCGCCTCGCGGATTTCGTCCAGGGCTTTCTGGGTTTCGCTGATCTTGCGCTGCTCCACCTGGGTGCCCAAGGGCACCAGCAGTCCCCCCAGGATCAGCGCCACCACCACCAGCGCCATGGCCAGCTCCACCAGGGTAAAGCCTTTTTGTCGCCGGGGGCTCATGGCCGCACCACCACCAGTTGATCGTTGAAAGTCGAAGCGGTCGCGGAACGCCGATCGAAAACGACGGTTCCGGAGGTCGTGTTATTGACGCTGTCGAAGTAATCGTACAGATTTCCGCTGGGGCGGGCTTGCGGCGGATCGGGAGGACCGGGCAGAGCGATGTAATCGGTGGAATCGAGCCGCCGGCCGGCGGTCAGCACCACCGCCTCGGCGTCGGTCTGGGATGCCGCGCCGTCGCGGTTGACCGTGAGGCAGCCCCCTGAGCAGTTCGCCGTCGCGCCCGGAGCGAAGCCGGGAGCGACGGCGGCCGTCACGAAGCGCTCCCAGCGGTTGCCGCTGTACCAGTCGCCGACCACGGGGTAGACGCGGATATTCGAGGTGGCGATCTGGGTGCCGCCGAAACTGAATAATATCTGCCCGCCTCCCACATTGACGCTGCCGGAATCATAGTCCAGCAGATCCAGGGTCACCCCGAAAAGCGAGCTTTTCCTGACCGTTCGGGTGGTCAATCCCGAGCCGCTGGCCGGAACAATCACGATGTTCCCCGCTGTTGGGAAAATCACGAAGGGCACGTTGCTGGCGGTATAGCTCAGCACCACCTCACGGCGCGCCACCCCGGCCTCCGGATTGTAAATGGTCCCGGTGCAGTTCACCCGCCGCAACCCCGTGGACTCCCAAACGCAACTGCCGTCGTTGACCGAAGCGACGGTCCCGGAAGCCATATCGGCATTGTTCACGGTTCCCCATAGGCTATAAAAAGGGAAGCCCCCGGAGATGCTCCAGGAAAACGCGGTGGCGAAGGATTGCCCGACGGCCTGGATGGGCACCAGGCCGGCGCGGCTGCCCGCCGCCGCCCGGTGATTGACGGGATTGGAAGGATCGGCGAAGGCGGCCAGCCACGGGTAGGTGGTGTAGTTGGCGCGGAAATCCCGCAAGGCGCCCCGGACTTCCAGGGCGGCTCGCCGCTCGGCCGCCGCCAGCAGTTCGTCGGCGGTGAGGTAGATGAGCCGGTCGTTGAAGGTATCGGACAACTCCCCGGCGATGAAATCGTTGTCCATGTCGGCGTTGCTGTAAGTTCCCGGAACACACGGGGCGGCGCAACCCGCCAGAATGGTCACGCTATCCAGATAAGCCGCGGCCCCCCCCAGGTTGGGGGAAGGAGGCCGGGCCTGCCCGCCGACCGGCGGGCCGGGGATGAAAATAATTGCCGCCACCCGGTCGCTCAGCACGTTGCCGGCGCGGTCCCGCACCGTCAGCCAGGGATAGGGGCGGGCATCGCCGCAGCTCGTCCCGGTGGACGCTTCCAGGATATCGGGGTTGAGATAAGCGACGCAACCCGGATCCACCAAGTTTCCCGAAACCGCGTACCAGGGCATCTGTCCGTCCGAATCCTCCTGGGAGGGTTGGGGAATCGACAGCCCTAGATTTTTCCAGGGCAGCCGGCCCAGGCAGCGCAGATTGGCGGGGCTGGAGGAAATCAACGGCAGGCCGGTTGCCTGGGTGGCATCCAGGCAACCGCTCTCGGCTTGGCCGTCGTAGTTGCCGGGGGATTCGCTGGCGACGTCGGGGCGCATCAGGTCGCCGGGGCGCTGACCGCTGCCCATGGTGCCCGTCGTGTACCCCAGCAACGCCTCCTTGGCCATCGCCAAGGTCGCCGAATTCTGTCGATCCCGGGCTTGCTGCTGGGCGCGGGGACTGATCATCCCGCTCACCAGCCACGCCACCCCCATCCCCAGCAAGGCCAGCAGCAGCACCATGCCGAAGCCCCGTTGCCGGGCGCGGCTCCCCGGGAACATGGGCGTTAGCGCCTTTCCGGAGAAGTAGCCGGGGGCCGGGCTGGGGCGGGCTGCGGGCTACTGGGAGCGGCCGCCGAGGATTCAATCTGGGCGCGGGGAGGGGAGGCATAACTTTCCCGCACCTGTCCGCTGCCCGGATCGAATTGCTGGCCGACCTTGAGCCGGACCGGCGGGCCCTCGGGAAGAGTGCGGATGCTGACCCGGCCGTCTTTTTCCACCCGGCCGCCCAAGACATTTTCCGGAGCATCGTCGGCCACCGCCTTGCCGTTCACCCACAAGGTGGCTTTCCCGCCGCTGGATCGGATATAACCGTTGACCGTCAAGGCACGGGGAGCCGCGGGCTGGGCCGCGGGTTCGGAGTCGGAGTCGGATTCCACCTTGACCGGTACTTTCTGGCGCCGCGCGGCATCCAAGGTGGCGCGCTGCTGAGGGGTGAAAAATAGCCGCCCCAGGGGCTCGGCGGCCTGCGCCGCCACCGTCCACGCGAGCAGCGCGATCCACGGCAGGCGGTTCATCGCTTGGCCTCCGCCGCCGTTCCCAGGGTGAGCCAAGCCACTTGGCATTCGGCTCCCACATGGGGCTGGAATCCCGTTCCGGAACCCGCGCCCAGGCGTTCCAAGCCGCACTCGCGGACCGAGAAGAGCCCCACTCGCTGCCGCGCCAGCGCATCGAAGAAGCGCTGCAAATCTTCTTCATGCAGCAATTGCGCATTGAGCTTCATCACCGACTGATTGAGGGGCGGCAAGCCCGAGCCTTCGGCCGCCCGGTAGGGCTCCTGGGGGCCGATCTCGTATTGGGTGCCGAACAGTTCCGTTTCGGCATTGGCGGCCCGCAAGGCATCCACCCAGTTGAAGCGGGGCTCGGCGCCGATGAAGCCTTGGCGCTGCAGCGCCAGATAATCGGGGAGGTAGCGCAAAATCTGTTCTTTTTCTTCCCCCGATTTTTGGTAGCGGGTCTTGGCCTCTTGCAAGATCTTCCGCTGTTCCTGCGCTTGCCGCTGCGCCTGGGCGGCGGAATCCTGGGTGATGCGGATCAAGCCGCCCCCCAGCAGCAAAGCCGCCAGCAGGACCGTCGAAGGCAGCGCCAGCTCCCGTGCGCCGCTGGGGAGCAGTTTCATTTCGCCCCCGCCAGCAAGACCGCGACCTTGAAATTCGCTCCCGACGAGGTCCCCGCAATGTCCCGGGTGTTGCCGGATAGACTCGCGTCGGAGCTAATGTCCAAGGGCAGTTGCGCCACCTTGGCTTGCCGGATGGCCGGATCCTTGGCCAGACGCTCGACAAACCCATTGATGCTGCTCAAGGCGGCTCGGAAATCCCCGCGGAATGGGCGGATTTCGGCTTCCACCCAACCATATTGGACGCCGTCCCGGTTTTCTCCCGCCAAGCCTGTCCTGAGCCCCGTCGAAGGGCCTGTCCGGAGCGACGTCGAAGGGCCGTCCCCCAACTTGGCGACGGCCTCGGCCATCTCTCCGGTTTTTCCGTCCCGCGACCAGCGCAGCCGGCGCACGGTGACTTCCGGGCTATTGTCCAGCGCCCGGCTCAGCGCCGCCATGAACGCATCGGGGGTCCGGGCATCGTCTCGCAACCGGCGGGCGGCATCCACCGCCTGCTTAAGGGCCTCCGCCGAAGCCGGGGCCGCGGGGAACTGGGCGGTTACCGCCCGGTAGTTGTCCTGTTCCCGCAGAGTCTGCTGCCGCAACTCGCGGGCTTCCGCCTCCCAGCTCCACTGCCGATAGGCATGGAAAGCGCTGACCGCCCCGGCCGCCAGCAGCACCGCCAAGCTGGCCCCATAAAGCCCGCGCTTGAACAGGTAGGCGCGATGCCGATGGGTCAGCTCGGGGCCCGCCAACTGGAGCGCCTTGCCCCGGCCCGAGCCCAGCAAATGCAAGTGCAGCGCATCCGGATTCGCGGCCAGCGCCCCTACGGAAATCCCCAGGGATTGGGCCAGTTCTCCCGGAGCGCAACGCCGCCAGCGCAGTTCGGGACGACGCTGGATCAATCGGGGCCCCAAGGCCTCCAGGGAACCGTCGGCATCGACGATCAGCACCAACGGCTGCTCGCCGGGGGGAATCAACCGCAAGCTGGTGAGATACAGGCGGGTGCTGGTGATTTCCTCGGTATACAGATCCAGCCCTCCCTGGGCCGGGTTTTCGGTGCGGCTCAGGCGGCTGATGCGGAACCGGCCGTCGCGAAAATAAGACTGGCGCAAGCCCGAGGCGTGCTTGGAAATCAGCAGTAGATGGGGCTCGCCGGGGGCCAGCTTGGCGGCCAAGGCTTCGCCCGCCAGCGGAGCCGGAAACACTCCCGCCAATGGATTCCCGGCTTTTTCGATGGCGGCCAGCCAATGGGAAAAGGTCTCCGGATGGGTCAGCGCGGCAAACAGAAAACGATCGTCCTGCCTCGCGCCGGCTTGCTTGCCTTGGAATCGCGCCGCTCGCAAGGGCGTGTTGCGGAAATACTGTAGCAGCCGGCGGGCCACCAGTTCCCGGCGGTCCTTGCCGAAGCTGTGGGGCAGGGACTCCAGCCGATAGTCTTCCTCCACCACGTCGGCCAGCAGGCGAACCGGGGCGCTCGGCGCGCGGGCCAGCCACCGCTGAAAGCCCAGCCAGCCGGGCTCGGTATTGGGGAAGACCTGGCACGGTCCCAGGCGGCCGCCCCACTCGGCGGCGGTGAGCTGATGGGCCGAAACGCACGCCAGCAGCTTACGCGCCACGGGTCGATCCTCGATGGGGATGAGAAGCCGGCATCAAAGCCGCAAAAAGCGGGGTAACGGCCAATTCGAGCTCCACCGTCAAAATTTGAGTTTGCCCAGCATGTCGTAGATGGGGGACATCACCGAGAACATGATCAGCGCCAGGATCAGCCCCAGCCCCACCGTCATCGCCGGCTCCAGCATCTTTAGGGCGCGGTCCACCGACTCCGAAACATCCCGGCTGTAGAAATAGCTGATGTTGAGCAAAGCGGCGTCCAGCGCGCCGGTGTTTTCTCCTACCCGCAGCATGCGAATCACCAGGGGGGGGAAGATCCCCAGGTTCCTGAAAGTTTCGGACAGGCTGGCTCCCGCCGCCACCTGCTGTCCGGCTCGCTGCAAGCTGTCGGCGATGACCCGGTTGGCGACGATTTCCTCGCTGGTGCGCAAGGCATCCAGTATGGTGATGCCGGAGCGATACATGAGGGCGAACAAGTTGGCGAAGCGAGCCAGGATGATTTTTTGCAGAATCACCCCGGTCAGCGGCAAGCGCAATTTCAAGTGATCCCACAGATACTGCATCCGGGGGTTTCTGCGGACCGCCACGACTCCCCCCACCGCCAGCGCCACTGGCAAGCCCAGCGCCACCGGCCAAAACCGGGATAACACCTCCGAAGCGCCGATGAGCAGGCGGGTTTGCAGCGGCAGCGCCATGCCCATGTTTTTCAGCAGCCCCACCACTTGGGGCACCAGATACAACAGCAGGAAGATGACCACGCCCACCATCACCAGCAGCACCATGATGGGGTAGACCATCAGGCGCTTGGTCTGGGCCACCAGTTCGTCTTGCCATTTCAGCATGGCGCCGAGATTCTCGAAGATTTCGGTCAGCAATCCGGCTTGCTCGCCGGCCTTGATCAAGCTGACGAACACCAAGTCGAACACCGCCGGATGGGCGGCCAGGCAGGCGGAAAACATCTTGCCGGCTTCCAAGTCCTCCAGCACGGCGGCCAGGATTTCCCGGAAGCGGGGATTGTCGATGCTGTCCCGCAAATCCCGCAAGCCATCCCGCAGGGGAATGCCGGAGCGGCTGATCTGCTCCATGTCGAAGCAAAAAGCGATCAGGTCGCGGCGCGAGATTCGGCTTTTGTACAGCGCCGCGGTGCGGTCGCTGACGGGGCGGAAGGTGATCAGATCCAGGCCCATGCGCTTCAGGCGCAGCTCCAGATCCACCTCGTTGCCGGCATCCAAGCGGCCCCGCGCCGGCTGGCCTTGCTGATCGACGGCTTTGTATTGATACCCGGGCACGGCGGATCACTCGACTCGGCTGGAAAAATCCACCGAGCGGCCCACTTCGCTGATGGTGGTCACTCCCTCCAGGATGCGATCGATGCCGTCGTTGGCCAGCGGCCGGAACCCCTTTTGCACCGCCAGGTTCCGGATGTCCCGGGCCGGGGCGCGACGGCCCACCAGATCATCCAGGTCCGGATCCATCGGCAGCAATTCCATAATGGAGGACCGGCCCTTGTATCCCTTGAAGCTACAGGCCTTGCATCCCACGGGACGGTAAAGGGTCAGGGGCTTGTCGTCCGTTGCCCCCAATACCGCTCTTTCCTCGGGCGTGGCGCGATAAGGCGCCTTGCAGTGCGGGCACAGCAACCGCACCAGCCGCTGGGCCACCACTCCGATGATGTTGCCGGCCATGATGTCGGGCTGAATGCCGATGTCCAGCAAGCGGGGAAACGCCCCCAGGGCGGAATTGGTATGCAGCGTGGTGAACACCTGATGGCCAGTCATGGCGGCCCGGAAAGCCATTTCGGCGGTGTCCCGGTCCCGCACCTCCCCCACCAGGACGATATCGGGATCCTGGCGCATGATGGAGCGGATGCCGTCGGCGAAATCCATTTTCGCGGTCTCGTTTACCGAAGTCTGGCGCATCATGGCCACCGGGTATTCCACCGGGTCTTCCAAGGTCATGATGTTGACCATTTCGGTATTCAGCCGGCTCAGCAGGGAGTACAGGGTGGTGGTCTTGCCGCTGCCGGTGGGCCCGGTCAGGATGATGATGCCTTCCGGTTTGGCCAGCATGCGCTCCAAGGTGGCCATGGCGGCGGGGGGAAGCCCCATCTGCTCCAGACTGACGATGGATTTCTCCCGATCCAGCACTCGCAGCACGATGTTCTCGCCGTAAATGGTGGGCTGGCTGGACACCCGGAAATCCACCGGCCGGCCGTGGACGTTCAAGGACAAGCGGCCGTCCTGGGGAATCCGCGTTTCGGCGATGTTCAACTCGCTGATCACCTTGAGGCGCACCGCCATGCCCGGCCAGTAAGTCTTATGCAAGCTGCGCACCTGCTCCAGAACGCCGTCGATGCGATAGCGGATTCGCACGAAGGCGAATTCCGGCTCGAAGTGAATATCCGAGGCGCCGCGCTTGACTGCATCCACCAGCAGCGCTCCCACCAGCCGGACGATGGGCTGGGTGTACTCTTCGCCGCCGGCCAGCAGGCTCTGATAGTCGATCTCGCCGGTTTCGATCTCCCGCAGGATGCCGTCCACCGACAGCTCGTGGCCGTAAAACTGGTCCAAGTGCTCCGCGAGCTGGGCCTCCCCCGCCAGCACCGTCTTGAGCTTGACCCTCGGCCCCAGCAAGGCCCGCAGTTGGTCCAGGGCCACCACGTTGAAGATCTCGCTGATGGCCACCGTCAGCAAGGATTCCGGCTCGTCGTAGGCGATGGGCAGCATCCGGTGTTGGCGGGCGAATTCCAGGGGCACCAGGCGGATCGCGTCGGCATCCGCCGCCACCAGGGAAAGATCGATGCTTTCCTGGCCGATGGTGCGGGCCAGGGTATCGCGGATCACCGCTTCGGTGACGAAGCCGAGCCGGATCAACAGCCGGCCCAAGGGGAGGCTGTTCTGCTTTTGCTCGGTCAGCGCGATCCGCAGCTGATCCTGGGAAATGAGACCCTGCTGCACCAGAATTTCGCCGAGCCGCAATTTCCTGCGCTGCTCCGCCATGTCATTCCTCCGCGGCGCCGAGCTTGGCGACCCGCTCCTGGGCCAGGGCCGGATCGAAGCCGTGGACGTTATGCCTGCCGGCCAATTCCAGAGCCTGACGGTAATAAGTCAGCGCCAGCCGGGGTTGGGACAAATGCTCCAGACCCACCGCCAGATTGTAGGCATAAGCCGGATTGTCGGGGGCCAGCCGGTAGGCTTGAAAATACGCCTGCTGGGCCTGCGGCCAGCGGAACTGGTCGGCATAAAGATTGCCGAGGGCAAAATACAAGAAAGCCGACGGTTCCCGGGCGATGAGCTGCTTGAGCCGGGACTCCGCCGCATTGGCGTCCACCTTGCCGGAGGAGCCCAGCAGGCCGGCTTGGGCCGCGGAATTCCTAGGATCCAATTCCAGCACCCGGCCGAAATAGCCGGCGGCGGTTTCCGGCTCCCCCAGCCGCATGGCGACGGCGGCCAACCCCAGCAAGGCGTCGATGTTGCGGGGATCGGTCTGCAAGTAAGCGCTGTATTTTTCGCTGGCCTCCTTGCTGCGGTCCTGAGCCAAGGCGGCATAGGCTTCCATGAGCAGGCGCGGAACCTCGGCGGGAGCGCCGCCGGGCTTCACCGCCACCCCATCCGCCGGGCGAGGCGGGGGGGTCGCCGGAGCGGCGGGCGCCGCCTTGGGGACAGCGACCGGAACGGCGGGCGGCGGGGGTTCCGGAGCCGCGGCAGGGGCTTTCGGAAGCGCGACGGCCTCCGGGGCCGGCGGGGCGGGGAGCACCGGCGTCGCGGGCGGCAAGGCGGCAGGCTGGGGCTGGGATCGAGGTCTAGCGACCAACAAGACCGGGTGATTGATCGCCACGTAGAAGTAACCGCCATACCCCACCACCGCCAAGCCCACCAGGGTTCCCAAAATCCCCCAACGGTGGAGCATCAGCCGATCGCCCCAGGATTCCTTGGGTTGGGTGGCTTGGAGGACCGCCCGGGCGGTTTCTTGAGCCGGCTCCGAGCCGATCCCCGGCTCGACCCTGGGGGAGGGTGGGGTCAGGGGTTCGGCGCGGATTTGCGGGCGGTGCGCCTCGATGCCGGACTCTTCATAGAGGTCCGGTTCGGCGTCGGGCACCGGCTCGGCTTCCAACTCCCGCTCCAGATCTTCCAGGGAAAGCTGGGACTGAGCGTCTTGGCGGGGTCGCTCCTCGTACTGCTCCCGATTTTTTTCGGCCTTTTGCAAGGCCTTCATCAGCAAGCTCATGGACCCGTTTTCGCCGCCGCCGGAAGAAATTGCCGGAACAGCTTAAGCTCGTCGCTCTCCAGGCTGGGATTGCCGATGACGGTCGGCCGCAGAAAAATCACCAGTTCCGTTTTTTTCACCTGCTGGTCGCGGAAGCTGAATAGGTTCCCCACCGCCGGATCGGTGGAGAGCCCCGGCAAGCCGTCGCGATTACGCTGTACGTCGTCCTGCATCAAGCCGCCCAGCACCACGGTCTGAGCGCTGTTCACCTGGAGCACCGACTCCATCTCCCGCACTTGAATCTCCGGGACCGGATTGATGATCCGGGCGGCTCCCGTCCCCAGCGACGGGTTGGGATCGTTCTTGAAGCCCAGGATGCGGGAAATGGTGGGCCGCACCGTCAGAGTTACCGCTCCGTTCTCGTTGATCTGGGGCGTCACGCTCATCACCACGCCCACCGGCACGGTTTGCGCGGTGGTGGTGAAGGTGGTCAAGGCCGGCCCGGTGGACGGAGTCGTGGTTTGCGCGTCGATGGAAAAATAAACCAGATTGTCCACCACCTTGAGCAGCGCCGTCTGGTTGTTGAGGGCCATCAGCTTGGGACTGGAGAGTACTTTCGTGTTGCCGAACTGCTCCAGCAGCCGGATGGTGCCGCTGATGTTGCCTATGGGGGAATTGGTATTGACATAGCCCACGGTGAAGTTGGGGGGAGTGGCCAGACTGCCCGCCAGCAAGGATTGGCTGATGTTGAGGCCGCCGCTCACCGCCAGCCGGCTCCAATCCACCCCGGCCTTGTAGGCATCCGACAGGCCCACCTCCACGATGGTCGCCTCGATGAGCACTTGGCGAGCCACCGACGCAATCACGCTGTCCAGATACTTCTGGACGAGTCCATGCTGCTTCTCGGTGGCGATGACGCTGACGCTCCCCGCCACCGGGTTGATGATGATGTCGTCTTTCGGGTCGCCGGGCAGGCTGGGAGAGGCGCCGCCGAAAGCGGCGTTGAACAAATCGGTGGCGTTGGGGCCCGCTCCCGCCACGGCCCCGGCCTGCTGCAAGCGTTCTTCCTTAGCCGCCCGCGCCGCTTCGGCTCGCGCCGCCCGGTCGTCGGCGGTCTGGGTCAGGGCCCGGGTGGAAGCCAAAATGCCGCGGATATTGTCCCGCAGCAACTCCCAGAAATTATTCTTGGAGGTGGTTTGTACGCTGGTGTTGGAAAGATTCCCGGAGGCCCCCGAACTCGCGCCCTGCGCGCCCGACCCGCCCCGGCTCGCGGGAGTGATCTGGCCGGAAACGGCAATGGTGGAAGTGGTATCCCGGGACATGTTGACGTAATCCACCCGGTAAGTCTTGAGATAGGGAACATCCGGCATCACCAGCCAGGTATCGTTCTCCTGGCGATAACGCAGATTGGCCTGCAACGCGATGCGGTCGAGAATGGCGGGGAGGGTCGCATCAATGGCGTTCAGGCTGATCAAGCCTTGCAAGCCCGGATGAATGTCGATGTTGCGCTTGGTGTCGCGGGCCAGGGCGAACAGCAATTCCTTCACTGGCACCTCGTTCACCACTACGCTGTAGACCGGCTCCTTGACCTTCGGTTTGGGGGGGGGCGGCAGAAATCCTCCGGCTCGGAGCGGAGCGGGAATGTCCTGGACTTTCGGATCGGCGGGACCCGCATCGATATGGGCCGAGGAAGGGGGAGGGACCGGGCGGGGAGCGGCGCAACCGGCCAACAGCAACGCCAGGAAAATGGGCGCCAGACGTTGCCGATAACTTCGCCCGCCTCGAATTCGCCTATCGACGATGGCTCCCTCCATGCTCGCTCCCCCGGAAATCAGCGGTCTATTCTAACATTCCGCGCTTTTGGCATCCCGCCCAAAAACCGCCCCGGATACGGGGTATCAGGACGCGTTCTGCCCGCCGATCTCGGCCCGGATCCCTTGCACGGTCCGCAAATACGGACGATAGCCCTTGACCGAAGCGGGGAGCTGGCTCAATGCCTGTGCTGCCTCTTCGCGGCCGGGAAAGCTCCCATAGAGAACCGTCACCGAAGGCTTTCCTTTGGCGAAAGTACGATACACAAAAATCCCTTTTTCATCAATGTATTTTGAAAGTATTTTCAGGTGGCGCTTTAATTGTTCCGGGTTATCGGTGCCCATCAACTGAATGCTGTGGGTTCCCGGCGGCTCCCGAGCCAGCCATTCTCGGGTCGTTTGCAGCCGGGACTCCAGCAGATCGACTGGGGACGCAATCGGACCGGACTTTTCCGGCGGGCTGGCCGGCGCTGGGGCGGCTTGAGGCGCCGGTGCCGGGCTGGCCGCCTCCGCCACGGGCACCGGAACCGGGTTGACTGGCGGGGCGGGGCGAGGAGTCTGGGTCTGTTGCGCTGGAGCAACAACAGCCGGCTCAGCTGGGCGATACGTGCCGTAAATGCCGTAAGCGATTGCTCCGATCGTCATTCCCGTCCCCAGCAACACCGCCCCGGCGGCGAAGCGTGGCCACGGCGGCGGGGCGGCCTGGCTGAATTCGCAGTCCCGCACCGCCGCCCGTGCATGACGCAGGCGGAGGGTATGGGTATTCTCGGCAAAAGCCGCCAGCAAGGTCTTGTCCGCCACCAGATTGAGACGGCGGGTCAGGCCGCCGGCGGCCCGGTTCATATAATTCACCACCCGGCGGCCAAACAAATCCGGCCCCCGGTAACCGGCCGCCCGCAGCCGGAAGGAAAGGTATTCTTGCGCTTGCTGGATCGCCAGGGGCTGCAAGTAAAAACTGTGGGTGATGCGTTCGCGCAATTGGCGGATTTCCGGCTGGCGCAGCATTTCGTCCAGTTCCGGCTGGCCGAACAACACGATCTGCAGCAGCTTGCTGTGCTGGGTCTCCAAGTTGGAGAGCAGGCGGATCTCTTCCAAGGTGGCCACCGGCATGCTCTGGGATTCCTCCACGAACACCACGACCCGCTGCCCCTGGGCGTGGCGCTCCAACAGATAGGCATGCAAGGCCTGCATCACCTGCAACCGGTCCGCGTCCCGCGACAAGGGAAGCTGCATCTCGAAAGCAATGGCATGCAGAATCTCCTCGGGAGCAACGCTGGGATTCACCAGGTAAACGCTTTCCACTCCTTGGGGCAATCGGGCTTGCAGCATGCGGCATAGCATGGTCTTGCCGCTGCCGACCTCGCCGGTCACTTTGACGATGCCTTCTCCTTGGGTGATGGCGTAAATCAGCGCCTCGAGGATCGCCCCCCGGTTGCCGCCGGAATAAAAAAAATCCGTGTCGGGAGTGATCTTGAAAGGGGGGCGGGTCAAGCCGAAATAAGTGTAATACACGGCCGCTCCTCGGGATCAATCGCCGCCGTTATCCACGGCTTTGCCGTAATGGCGCATACGGCTGTATAAAGTGGTGCGTTGTATGCCCAACAGGCGGGCGGCCTGGCTCAGATTCCCGCCGGTGATGTCCAGGGCGGCTTCCACATAAGCCGCCTCCCACTGGCGCAAAAAATCGTCCAGGTCGAATTGCTTGCGGGTCCGCAAGTGGCGCCGGGCCGCTTCCAGAGTGCTTTTCGGGTCTTTCGGCCAAGCCGAGCCATCGGCCGCGCCGGCCCATTCCCCATCCAACTCCGCCTGAAGTTGAATGGTATTGATGGACATTCCCGGATATTTGGTGGTCAGTCGAATGACAATGTTGCGCAGCTCCCGCACATTGCCGGGAAACGCATAATCTCCCCACAATCGCGCCGCCCGTTCATCCAGATGAAACGGCGCCACGCCTCCCTGGCCCGCGTAGAAATCCCGGTAATGTTCCAGCAGCGCGAATTTATCGTCCTCCAATTCCCGCAGCGGCGGCACCGTCACGCTCAGCACGCTCAAGCGGTGATAGAGATCGCCGCGGAACCGCCCGGCCTGCACCTCTTGGCGCAGATCCCGATTGGTGGCGGCCACCACCCGCGCCCTGGAAACCCGGGTCTGGGTCTCCCCCACCCGCTGGTATTCGCCGTTTTCCAACACCCGCAGCAGTTTCGCTTGCAGTTCCAGGGGCAGTTCCCCGATCTCGTCCAGGAACAGGATGCCGTCCTGGGCATCCTCGAAATAGCCGGAGCGGGCGCTGTGGGCGCCGGTAAAGGCGCCCTTGCTGTAACCGAACAAAGTCGGTTCGACCAGGTTGGGGGAAATCGCCGCGCAGTTCAAGGCCAGGAAGGGCTTGTCGGCATAACGCCCGCGCTTGCGCAAGGCTGCGGCCACCAGCTCCTTGCCGCTGCCCGACTCGCCTTCCACCAACACCGGGAAAGGGGAGTCCGCGTACCGTTGGATCTGGCTCCTGAGCTTCTCCATGGGAAAGCTGGCGCCGACGATGCCGTCCTCCTCGGTCGGCTGTTCCCGCAACTCGGCTGCCCGGAATTCCAGGGCCTTGAACAGGGCATCCCGCAATTTCTGCGGATCGCACGGTTTCGCGATGAAATCCACCGCTCCCAGGGAACGGGCGTGGCGGGCATGGGCTTCGTCGCTCTGGCCGGAGAGCACCAGAATCTTGATGCTGGGCGAATAAGCCAGCAATTCGCCGATGAGCCGGAAGCCTTCGTCGGGACGGTGAGGGGTAGGAGGCAGGCCCAAATCCACCAGAGCCAGCCCCGGCGGCTGGGTCAACTGCTGTAGCAAGCTTTGAGCCTGGGGACGAGAGGCCGCCACCGCCACCTCGAAATCCCGGCCCAGCACAAAATGCAGGGTGTCGGTAATAAGCGGGTCGTCGTCAACGATAATGAGCGCCGGTTTATCGCTGTTTCCCATAATGCCTGACTCCTGTTTCTCAGTGTCGTGCTTCGCTACGGGCAACGCAAGCCAGATACGCCGCTTCCAAATCTTCGACTCCATGAATGCCGCATAACTCCGCCGGGGCGCCGACGAACAATAATTCCCCCCGGTGCAGGACCGCCATGCGGTCGCAAATTTCTCCGACATCAGCCAACGAGTGGGAGGTAAAGAACAAGGTCGTGTTCCGCTCGCGCAAAGTTCGCAGGCGCGCTTTCAACAAGGCCCGCGCCTTGGGGTCCAGGCCGCTGGTGGGCTCGTCCATGATCAGCAGCTCCCGGCCGCTCAACAAGCAAGCGGCGAGTCCCAGTTTCTGGGTCATACCCTTGGAATAGGCGCGCACCGGACGCGACAGCGCCGCCACGTCCAACTCCAATGCCCGGCACACCGCCTCGGCTTGCCGCCGATCATGGTTTGCGGATTGCAGGGCCGCCATATAGCGCAGAAAATCCTCGCCGGTCAGATAGTAGGGCGGCACGAAACGCTCCGGCAGAAAAGCCAGCCGGCTACGGGCTGCGGTCAGTCGATGGGAAATCCCGAATATCTCCACGGCGCCGCTATCGGGTTCGCAAAAGTCCAACAGGCATTTAATAAGAGTCGTCTTGCCGGCGCCGTTCATGCCTACCAAGGCGAAAAACTCGCCGCGTTGGATCTCCATGTCCACCGGCGATAGCGCGGCGGCGGCGCCGAAACGCTTGGCCATGCCGCGAAACGCCAGCGGGATTTCTTCGGCACCGCGGCTTTGCCGCTCCATCGTCTTGCCCATGCCGGGGATTTTACCCGCTCCCGCGGCTGGCGTTACAATGATCTTGTAAGCCTCGCCCAAGCCGCGCCGCGAAATCCCTAAGGAGGAGCCCATGTCCCGCCCCGTCCCCCCGTACTACTATCAAACCCTGGATTGGAACCGCCTGGTGGCCGACTATCCGCCCGCTCCCAGCTATTTCGACACCGTCTGGAAGTGGCCCCGGGAACGGCTCGTGGCTCTCCAGCAGCAACGCCTGCACGAGGCTTTGCAGCGCGCCTGGCAAACCCCCTTCTATCGGCGCCGCTGGGAAAAAGCCGGGGTGCGGCCCGACGACGTCAGGACTCTGGCCGACCTGCCCAAGCTGCCGTTCTACACCGTGGACGACATCCGGGACAGCATCGCCCTGGATCCGCCCTACGGCGACTACCAGGGCCGAGCGGCGGCCGCCGCCGCGGAGGAACCGTTGCGCATTTTCTGGAGCGGCGGCACCACCGGCGACCCCCGGCCCACCGTCTACACCCAATGGGACCGGGAAGCCGGCGCCATTCTCACCCAGCGCATGTACTATCTCCAGGGAGTGCGGCCCGGCGACGTGGTGATGAATTCCTGGGCCTTCTCCACCCACAACGGCGCCTGGATCTACGACCACGCCCTGCACCACTGGCTGGGTTGTCTCAACATCACCACCGGCACCGGAAACGTCACCGCCACAGAAAAGCAGCTCATGTTCGCCCACAAATACGGCGTCACCACCATCCTGAGCTGGGCCGATCATTTGGTTTACATGGCCAACCTGGCGAAGGAGCTGGGCTACGACTTGGAGCGCGATTTCAAGATCCGCACCCTGCCCACCTTCGGCAACCCGCTGCCGGTGACGGAAGCCTGGGGCCGCCCGGCCTACGAGGCCTACGGCTTTCACGAAGTGCAACTGGTGTCCGCGGAATGCGAGGCTCGCTCCGGGCTGCATGTCTTCGAGGATGCCTTCATCGTGGAGTGCGTGGACGTGGAAACCGGCCAACCGGTACCCGACGGCCAGACCGGCAATCTGGTGGTCACCTGCCTCTACAAGACCGGCAACCAGCACATCCGCTACAACATCCAGGATCTGTCGCGCATCGTCTCGCGGGAGCCCTGCGCCTGCGGCGGCACCCATCTGCGCACCGACCGCTTCCTGGGCCGCAGCGACACCATGGTGAAATTGCGCGGCATCAACATCTGGCCCGAAGCCTGCGGCGGCGTGGTCAACAAGGATCCCCGAGTCACCGGCGAATGGTTCTGCACCGCCGAAACCAAGCAAACGCCGCGAGGCGCCGTGGATGAAATGACCATCATGGTGGAGCACAAGCCCGAGGTTGGCGACCCCGAGGCCCTGCGCGCCCATCTGGAAGACCGCCTCAAAGTGGAAATCGGCCTGCGCATTAACGTCCAGGTGGTCGGTCCCGACGCCCTGCGTTCCCTCACCGGACTGGGAACCGACCGGCCCAAGCCGAAACGCTTCGAGGACCGGCGCATAGCCCAGAAACAAGATCGGCCACCAGAGCTATAATTGCGGCCCTGCTGATTTCTCCTTTGCCTCCCCATGGAACAATTCCACGGCACCACCATTCTCTCCGTCCGGCGGGGCGGCAGCGTCGCCATCGGCGGTGATGGCCAGGTTACCCTGGGCAACGTGGTGGTGAAGGCCACCGCCCGGAAAATCCGCCGGCTCTACCATGGCCGCATCCTCACCGGCTTTGCCGGGGGCACCGCCGACGCCTTTACCTTGTTCGAGCGCTTCGAGGCCAAGCTGGAAAAACACCAGGGCCACCTGATGCGCGCCGCGGTGGAGTTGGCCAAGGACTGGCGCACCGACCGCATGCTGCGCCGGCTGGAAGCCATGCTGGCGGTGGCGGATCGGGAAACTTCCCTCATCATCACCGGCAACGGCGACGTGCTGGAGCCGGAACAGGGGCTGGTGGCCATCGGCAGCGGCGGCCCCTACGCCCATTCCGCCGCCCGGGCGCTGTTGGAAAACACCGAGCTTACGCCCAAGGAGATCGTCGCCAAGGCGCTGGGCATCGCCGGCGACCTGTGCATCTACACCAACCAGCAGCACGTCGTCGAAACCTTGGACTAGCCGAATACCGGCCGCTTCCCCGCCCCTCACTCACCATGACCGCCATGACCCCTCGGGAAATCGTCCACGAGCTGGACAAGCACATCATCGGCCAGCAGGCCGCCAAGCAGGCGGTGGCCATCGCCCTGCGCAACCGCTGGCGGCGCCGGCAAGTGCCGGAACCGCTGCGCCATGAGATCACCCCCAAGAACATCCTGATGATCGGCCCCACCGGCGTGGGCAAGACCGAGATCGCCCGGCGGCTGGCCAAGCTGGCCGACGCGCCGTTCATCAAGATCGAAGCCACCAAGTTTACCGAGGTGGGCTACGTGGGCCGGGACGTGGATTCCATCGTCCGGGATTTGCTGGAAACCGCCGTCAAGGACACCCGAGAGGCGGAAACCCGGAAAGTGCGGCACCTGGCCGCCGACGCCGCCGAGGAGCGCATCCTCGATGCGCTGCTGCCTCCCGCCCGGGACGCCGGGTTTCAGTCCGGCGGGGATGAAAAGGAAGGGACCGCCCGCCAGCGCTTCCGCAAGATGCTGCGGGAAGGCGCCTTGGACGATCGGGAAATCGAAATCGAGACGGCGGCGGCCCAGGCCTCCATGGAAATTTTCGGCCCGCCGGGGATGGAGGAGCTGACTTCCCAGATCCAAGGCATGTTCCAGAATCTCGCCGGCAGCCGGCGCAAGACCCGCAAGCTGAAGATCCGCGACGCCATGAAGCTGCTCACCGAGGAGGAAGCCGGCAAGCTGGTCAACGACGAGGATTTGAAGCTGGAAGCGCTGCGCAACGTCGAGCAGAACGGCATCGTCTTCCTGGACGAAATCGACAAGATCACCAGCCGCTCCGAAACCACCGGCGCCCAGGTGTCCCGGGAAGGCGTGCAGCGCGATCTGCTGCCCCTGGTGGAGGGCACCACGGTGTCCACCCGCTACGGCATGGTGAAGACCGACCACATCCTGTTCATCGCCAGCGGCGCGTTTCACCTTTCCAAGCCCTCGGACCTCATCCCGGAGCTGCAAGGCCGCTTTCCCATCCGGGTCGAGCTCGGCAGCCTGTCGGTGGCGGATTTCGAGCAGATCCTCACCTCCACCTCGGCCTGCCTGACCCGGCAATACCAGGCCCTGTTGGAAACCGAGGGAGTAAAACTGGATTTCCGCTCCGACGGCATCCGGCGCTTGGCGGAAATCGCCTGGCAGGTCAACGAGCGCACCGAGAACATCGGCGCCCGGCGGCTCTATACGGTGATGGAGCGATTGGTGGAGGATCTGTCCTTTGCCGCCGACCGCCAATCGGGCCAGGCGGTGGTGATCGACGCCGATTACGTAGACCAGCGCCTCAAGGACATCGCCGGCAACGAAGACTTGGCTAAATACATCTTATAGGAGGAGGAACCCCATGCCTTTTATCGACGCCCTGTTCCATGTGCAAGACGGAATCGCCGTTTTCACCATGAACAACCCCAAGGCGCGCAACGCCCTCACCACCCCCATGATGCAAAACGACTTTCCGGCCCTGGTGGCGGAAGTCAAAACCAATCCGGAGATCCGCGCCCTGATCCTCACCGGCTCCGGCGGCATGTTCAGCGCCGGAGGCGACATTAAATTCATGAAGGAGCGCCGCAACCTGACGGTCCCCGAGCGCAACAAGACTCTCGACGACGCGTATCAATGGCTGCCGGAACTGGTGGATCTGCCGGTGCCGGTGGTGGCGGCGGTGGACGGCTTTGCCTTCGGCGCGGGGCTCAGCATCGCGCTGACCGCCGACCTGATCCTGGCCAGCGACCGGGCCCGCTTCAGTTGCGTGTTTGGCCGCGTCGGGCTGGTGCCCGACATGGGCATCATGCATACCCTGCCGCGTTTCATCGGCTTGCAAAAAGCCAAGGAATTGATTTTCACAGCCCGCTCCTTCGGCGCCGCGGAGGCCCAGGCGCTGGGACTGGCGCACAGCATCCATGCTCCCGAAGCGCTGATGGCCGCCGCGCAAAGCCTGGCGGGGCGCTTCCGCACCGCTTCCCGGCTGGCCATCCGCAACGCCAAGCGGGTGCTGCACCAATCCTACAGCCAGGATTTCCGCACGCTGGGCATCATGGAAATGGGGGCTCAGTCCGAAGCGCGGGAATCGGATTACCACCGCCAGGCGGTGGACCGCTTCCTCGACAAGCAGCCCGCGCTGTTCGACTGGGATGCCATGGACAAGGCGCAGTAGGCGCGGGAGACTGTTGAGAGAGCGGCTTTTAACAATGTAATAGTGAATGGCGGCGCCCTGCCGCCGTCGTGGCCTACGCGGAGCGGCCCGTCACAGGTATTGGCCCAGGCCCCGGGCGGCTCGGATCTCGTCGGAATGCAGGATGGCTTCCAAGTTGCGGCGGTTTTCCGCCAGCCCGCTCCGATCCTGTTCCGGGTGCCACAGATGAAACACCGGGGCGGCGAAGCGGGCGCTTTTGCGCCCCACCCCCGCCCGAATCAGCCGCACCACCAGGTCCGAATCCTCCAGGCCCCATCCGGAATAGCGCTCGTCCAGGCCGTTGACCCGCGCCAGGTCGCTTTGCCATGCCGACAGGTTGCAGGTTTTCACCCCTTCCCAGCGGCGCGGCATCCTTTTGCGAAATCCGCCGTCGGGCAAGCGCAGCAAGGGCAGCAGCCGGTTCACCCGTCCCGCCAGCCGGGCCGCCAGCCAGCGCCCCGCGCCCCAGCGGTGCAGCGGCAGCCTTTCCCGCAGCGCCTGCTCGGTAAATAGCCGGGACAGCAGCACCCGGTTGCCGGAAAGGAACCACCCCGGTTCCGCCAGCCGCCGGTGGGCGGCGACGAAATCGGCGGCGGGCACGCAGTCGCCGTCCAGCATCACCACATATTCGCCCCGGCATGCCGCCAGGGCCCGATTGCGGGCGGCGGCGGCACGGAATCCCCGATCCTCCTGCCACACATGGCGCAGCGCGAAACGCGCCACGGCCTGATATTCGGCGATCCGTCGGGCGGTATCCGCGGTGGAGCCGTCATCGGCCACCACCACTTCGAAATCCTGATCGGTTTGGGCGAGCAGTCCTTCCAGCACCGCCGCCAGGGCATCGGGCCGGTTGTAGGTGATGACGATGACGGAAATAAGCATCACCGGTGTTGATCCCGTTGCAGCAACAGCAGTTTGAGATAACGGTAATAGGCGCCCTCGGCGTTGGACACCGCCAGCATGAAGCCCTCCTTGCCGTCCAGAAAACCGGCCCGCAATGCATAGGTGCGGAAGAAGGTCCACAGGCCGTGGCCCACCGCCGTTCCCAAGCCGCTCTTGCGTCCTCGGGCGCGCAGCATGCGGGCCCCGTCGCTGGAGTAGCGATTCATCTTGGCGATGGCCTGCTCCAGGTCGCGAATGGCCTCGTGGCGCAGCGGCGTCCGCAAACGGCCCAGCGGGCCGTCCACCACCAGCCGTTCGTGGACCGCGTCGTCGGAAAAGCGCGCCGCGCCGCGCCGGAACAAACGCGTCACGTAGTCCGGCCACCAGCCGGAATGGCGCATCACCCGGCCGCAGTAGCTGGATTGCCGGGGCATGCGGAAGGCGGCGTGAGCGCCGGGATCGGCCAGCGCGGCGCGGATCTCGGCGGCCAGCTCCGGGCTCACCCATTCGTCGGCGTCCAAGGACAGAATCCAATCGCCGCCGGCCCATTCCACCGCCCGGTTCTTCTGCGGCCCGAAACCGGGCCAGTCCCGGCTCGGCTCTACCCGAGCCCCCAGCGAGCGGGCGATGTCGGGAGTGCCGTCGTCGCTGCCCGAATCCAGCACCACCAACTCGTCGGCCCAGGCCACCGACTCCAGGCAGCGACGGATCACCGCCGCCTCATTTTGGGTAATGACGACCACCGAAAGCTTCACGACATCCGCTCCCGGCCCGGCGGCAGCCCGGCGAACAACAACCCGCCCAGCCAGGCGTAAAGCAGCCCTTCGGTATGGTCCAGCAAGAAGGAATTGAACAAGGAGCCCACCCCCATGGCCAGCACCAGCCCCCGGGCCAGGGCCTGATGGCCGGGGTCCGGCAAGCGGGCGGCCCAGCGCCATTGCAATCCCAGCAGCAGCAAATACAGCGCCGCCGCAGGAATGCCGCCTTGCACCGCCAGCAGCAGATAATCGTTGTGGGGATTGTCGGTGGCCACCGCGTCGGCTCCGGCGCGCTCCCGATAGACCTTGGGGAAACTGCCGGTGCCGAAGCCCATGAGGGGCCGCTCCGCCACCGCCGCGATGCTAACGCGATAAAACTCCAGGCGCTGGCCGATAGAGGAGGACTCGGGAATGGCGCCGCCGGCTCGCCAAGCGCGGAATTCCGCCGCGGCCCGGTCGAGCCGTTGCTGAAAAGTGGCGGAGTTCCAGTAGGCGCCGCTTCCCAGCAATACCGTCAGCAGCACGGCCGCTGCCGCCCCCCGCCGGCCCCCCGCCGCGGCGCAAAAATAAATCAGCAATACCGCCGCCACGGCATAGCCGGTACGGCCTTGCACCCACCACAGCACATCGACGACAAACAACGCCGCCAAGGCCGTGAGCAGCCAACGCCGGCGCCCCGGCCCGGCATGCAAGGCCGCCACCCCGCAACCGAAAGCGCCCAGGGCCATCAGCCAGCCGTGGGTGACGGAGAGCTTGAAGGCCACCGGGTTGTCGAAGGTGGCGGGAACAAGAGCATTCTCGGGAATCCCGCCCAGCGCCGCCGCCACCGAAACCGCCAGGCTGACCGCCAGCGCCGCCGCCAAGGCCGCCAATCCCCGCCGCCGCTCCCGGATCGCGGCGAACGGCAGCGCCAACAGCGGCAGCAGCAAGAGATCGGCGTATTTGCCCAGGGTGTGCCCGCTGGCTCCGCGGTCCGCGCTCCACGCCAGGCCCAAGGCCAGATAGCCCAGCAACAGCAGCGCCGCCCCCGCCACCGGGTTGCGGCGCAGCCGGGCCCATTGCTCGCGGAACCCGCCCGCCGCCAGCCAGCAAAGCGCCAGCAAGGCGATCAGCACATTGTCCAAGGCCACCGACACGGGAATCGACGCCCCCAAGGCGATGCCGCAACCCTGCGAGCAGCGCAGCGCGACGGAGCGCGGCTTCACGATGCGGCCCGCCGGGGCGCCGGCACCCCGCCGTTTTCCGGAGCATATTCCGGAACGAAGCGCCGCAACCGTGCCTTGACCTCGGCCTCCTCCAGAACCTCGGCGCTTTCCAGCCACGCCGTCACCGATTCCAGCCATTCGATTTGCGGAGCGGGAGCGCCGGCGATGCGCAATTTCGGATGGGGCGTGGGCAAGGTGGTCTCGCCGTCGGTCAGCAATTCCTCGTAGAGTTTCTCGCCCGGGCGCAGCCCGGTGAAGACGATGGGCACTTGCTGCTCGTCGTAACCCGACAGGCGGATCAAATCCCGGGCCAGATCGACGATCTTCACCGGTTGGCCCATGTCCATCACGAACACCTGCCCCGCCTGGCCCATCCAGCCGGCCTGCAACACCAACTGCGCGGCTTCGGGAATCGACATGAAATAGCGGATGATTTCCGGGTGGGTCACCGTTACCGGGCCGCCTCGGGCAATCTGCTCGCGGAATTTGGGAATGACGCTGCCGGCGCTGCCCAGCACGTTGCCGAAGCGCACCATCACGAAACGGGTGGCGCATTGCGGCTGCATCGCCTGCAACAGCATCTCCGCCAGCCGCTTGGAAGCCCCCATGACGTTGGTGGGATTCACCGCCTTGTCGGTGGACACCAAGACCAGCTTCTCCACCCCCGCGGCGGCCGCCGCCCGCGCCACCACATGGCTGCCGTAGGCGTTGTTGCGCACCGCTTCCCAGGCGTTGTCCCGCTCCATCAAGGGCACATGCTTGTAGGCGGCGGCATGGAACACCACCGACGGCCGGTAGCGTTCCAGGACTTCCCCCATCCGGGGAGCATTCTTCACATCGGCCACCACGCAGGCCATGGCCAAATCCGGCAGGTCCCGGCCGAACTCCTGTTCGATGCCGTACAAGGCGTATTCGCTTTGTTCCAGCAGCACCAGCCGCCCCGGCTCGAAGCGGGCCAACTGGCGGCACAGCTCGGCGCCGATGGAGCCTCCCGCGCCGGTCACCAGCACCACCCGGCCCTTCAGCCACTTCCGCAGGCCGCCGCTGTCCAGCACTACCGGGTCGCGGCCCAACAGGTCGTCCAATTCCACTTGCCGCAATTGGGAGACGGTCACCTTGCCGCTCACCAGATCGTCGTAGGACGGCACCGTCATGGCCTTCACGCCGGCCGCTTCGCACTGTTCCACGGCACGGCGCCGCTGCTGATGAGTGGCGCCCGGCATGGCGACGATGGCATGGGCCACCTCCAGCTTCTTGGCCCAGCGCGGCAGATCGTCGATACCCCCCAGCACCGGCACCCCTTGAATCTCCCGCCCCCGGCGGCCCGGCTGGTCGTCCAGCAGGCCCACCACCCGCCACTCGCGGCTGCGGCGCAATTCCCGGATCAGCGCTTCGGCTTCGTCCCCGGCCCCCAGCACCAGCACCGGGAAAATCTGCGGCCCCACCAGGCCGTGCAGCCGCTTCTCCTTCCAGGCCCGGTAGGCCAGCCGGCTGCCGCCCATGACCAGGCACAGAAAGATGGGGTCCAGGATCAACACCGAGCGCGGCACCCACTCCATGCGCCCCACCATGAACAGCACCGCCGGCACGGCGAGCGCCGCCACCGCCACCGCCGTCACGATGCGCCGCACGTCCGGCAAGCTGGCATAGCGCCAAATGCCTCGGTACAGTCCCATGCCAAAAAAAACCACAGCCTGCACCGGCACCACCCAGGCCAGGGCCCGCAGCATGCCGGCGGCGTAATCGGCAGGAATGTCCAAGTTGAAGCGCAGCCAGTAAGCCCCCCACCACGCCAGGGCGGCGGCCGCGGCGTCGTGGAGAATCGCCGTCCAGGTGCGGGGATGGGTCGGCAGATAACGGCCCGTCACGGCGGCGTCCCCCGCCGTTTCACATAGCTTTCCGCAGCCGCCATCAAGCCTCCGTAACCAACCACTCCGCCCGCCAGCGCCCACAGCGCCGCGCCGTCGCCGCCGAAACGATGCAGCGCCAAAGCCGCCGCCCCGCACGCCAACATCAGGCCGTATTCCAGCAGCGCCGTGCCCCGGTGGCCCAGCCCGGCCCGCACCAGTCGCTGGTAATAATGCTCCCGGTGGGCTCGCCAAACTTTTTCGCCGCGCAGCAGGCGCTTGCCCAGGGTGACCGTGGCATCGACGATGAAGGGAGAAAAAACCAGCAGCGGAAACCACGCGCCCCACGTAGCCTCCCTCCATCCCAGCACCCCCACGGCGGCGGCGAGGAATCCCAGCGGGATGGATCCCGCGTCCCCCATGAACAGCTTGGCCGGCGGAAAATTGTAAACTAGGAACCCCGTCGCCGCCGCCGCCACGGAAAAACTCAGCAGCGCCAAGGCGGACTGCCCCCCATCCCAGGCCGCCACGCCATAGACGCTAAACCCCACGACCGCCATGCCTCCCGCCAAGCCGTCGGCCCCGTCCATGAAGTTATACAGATTGGCCATCCACACCAGGACCGGCAACGCCCACCAGCCCACTCCCGCCGGCAGCCCCAGCCACCACAGAAATCCCGCCACCAGCGCCACGTGACTCGCCAATCGCCAGGCCACCCGCAAGCCCCATACATCGTCGGCGAAGGACACCGCACCCAACAGCGCGGCGGGCAGCAGCGGAGCCCCTGCGCCCTGGGGCAAAAACATCGCCGCCGCGATCATCCCCGCCCAAATCGCCAGCCCGCCGCTACGCGGCACCGGCCGGGCATGCAGCGAGCGGGCATTGGGATGATCCATGGGCAGCCGGCGCCAGCGGGGCAGGTTGCGGGCCACCAGCCAAGCCACGAGGAAAGCCGTTAAGGGAGCGAGGAGGTCCATGAGAATGGAGTCATCCAGCGGCGCGGACTGTATGCCGGAAACCCGACCGGCGGCGACCGGTGTCGAGAGGATCAGCCTTTCGTGTCCCGGTCACTCGCAGCTCCGCCCTCCGCGTACTTCCGTGCCGCTTGGCGGATGAATCCCATATGACTCCGAAAGTGACGGCACCCCGAACACATCGCGAGGTGCATTCTCAAAAAGATCCGTTCCCGCATTGGCAGCTTCCGCTCCATCTCCTCGGAGCACAGCTCAGTCACTTCCTTGCAGTTCAGCATCATGATCCTCTCGACTGACCCCATCCCTCTCCGAGACAGCCGCGCAGACGGACGCGGGCGCGGTGCAGGATGACATGGCAATTCCTGAGGGTCAGCCCAAGTTGTTCGCAGATTTCAGCGGAGTCGAAACCCAGGAACTCCCGCATCATGAAAATCCGAGCGATATGGGCCGGCAGATGATCCAGGCAGGCCTCGAATACCCTCCAGAATTGCTGGTTGGACAGGGATTCCTCCGGATCGGGCCAGGGTGCCGGACGCATCTCGGGGCGCCAAAACCCCTTGTCGTTAAACAGGGCTTCCAGCTTCTGCCCCCATTCATCCTCGTCGCCCGCAAGACTGGAAAGGGGCGCGGTGTGCTTATGCTGGCGCAAATGGTCCGCGATCTTGTTCTTGAGGATCGCGAACACCCATGTTTTCAGGCTTGCCCGTCCGGAAAACGCCGACGTGCTTCGCAATGCGGCCTCGACAGCGTCCTGCACCACATCCTCCGCCGCGTGCGCATCCCGTAATTGAAGTTCCGCGAAGCGCAGCATGTCTTTGCGTATGGCCAGTAGCGCGGCGGCAGTGACGTCGGCGCTGCTTGCCGGAGAAATTTTCACCACCCATTCTCCCCTTCTCGAGCTGGAGTTCGTTCCGCCCGATACTATAGCTCGAAACGCAATGGGGTACCGCATGGCTCGGCATAGGATGCCGGTTAATCGTCTCGCCGTTTATCAAGCGCGCTCCTTGCTGGATTGCATCCAGAGTCATGCAAAGGATCATCGAAGCCGCAACGCGGCTCCGGATTCGATCGCTTCGGTCCGTCGGCTGGCCGGCTCATTGACCAGGCCGAACACAGGACGCCAGCGGACGCCGAGCCACGATCCGATGAGGGCGGCGATAATCCAGACCCAACCATGCAGGCTGGTGGAGGCGACACCGGAAAAGAAGGCGCCGATGTTGCAGCCGTAGGACAAACGGGCGCCGTAGCCCATGGCCAGCCCCCCGCTTGCACCAGCGCCGTCACTGTCCAACCGAAACGCTCGCCCAGCGCTTGCGGCTCCCACTCGGGCAGAGACTGCCACGCGCCCATGTGCAGACTGGCCCAGAAACCGCCGCCG
>JAHFQX010000047.1 GCA_023259135.1 Betaproteobacteria bacterium
CGTTCCACCGCGGTAATTGATGACACCATCTTCAGTTTCTTCCTATCAGACATTGGGCACCTACCTTTCGACAGTAATTTTACGAGGGTAGGTGTCTCACGTCACATTGGCACAAACGGTGCCCTTCGACTTCGCTCAGGACAGGCTTCGATACGGCGGCCAAGCCGCCTACTCAGCACGAACGGAATCCGTACGTTGCCGTTCGCCCTGAGTAGCGCGAAGCGCGTATCGAAGGGCATTTCGGGTGTTTTAACGGCCTATTAATCGAGACGGTCCGCGCCCACGGCAGCTTCAAGGACATTCGGCGCGCTCGAAAAAGCCCCGCTATATCCTCTCAATAGAAGGAGCATGATGAAGACAAAGGTCTGCGATCAACTCGGGATTAGCGTCCCGATCTTCGGGTTCAGCCACTGCCGGGACGTGGTCGCGGCGGTCAGCGCGGCCGGTGGGCTCGGCATCCTCGGCGCCACCACGTTCGACCCCGACAAGCTGGAGATCGAGCTGCGCTGGCTCGACGAGCATCTCCAAGACCGGCCCTACGGGGTCAACGTGCTCATGGCCGACTCACGAACCGAGGGCGCCGTCGAGGACCTCGAGCGCATGATTCCGCAGGGCCATCGGGAATTCGTGGAACGCTTGAATCAAAAATTCGCCATTCCTCCGCTGCGCGAGGACGCCCTATCCTCCGGGTCCATCTACCAGAATATGGAGCTGAGGAGCACCCATGGCTGGGCGAGGCCGCAACTCGAGGTCGTCTGGCGGCACCGGGCCCGGCTGCTGGTTTCAGCGCTCGGAGCGCCTCCGCCGGACGTCGTTGACCGGGCGCACAAGCTCGGCATGAAGATCGGCGGCATGACGGGCAGTGCCCGGCACGCCCAGAAGCACATCGCCGCCGGCGCCGACCTGGTTATCGCCGCCGGCAACGAGGGCGCGGGCCACAACAGCGACGTGGCCACGATGGTGCTGGTGCCGGAGGTGGTGGATGCCGCCGGAAACGTCCCGGTGCTGGCGGCCGGCGGGATCGGCAATGGGCGCCAGATCGCCGCCGCCCTGGCCCTCGGCGCGGAAGGCGTCTGGCTCGGCTCGATTTGGCTTCCCACCGCCGAGTCGGATTTGGAAGAAGGCAGCATTGAACAACTTCTGAGCGCGGGGTCCCACGACACCGTCCGCACAAAATCGTGGAGCGGAAAGCCCACGCGATTCCTGCGCAATCCCTGGATCGACGCATGGGAAGAACGGGATGCCCCGGAGCCGCTCCCTACGCCCCTGCAACGCATGCTGATCGCGCCCAGCTACCGGCGCATCGTCGCCGCCAGGATGACCGAGCTCATGTCCATTCCCGTGGGCCAGGCCGTCGGTCAGATCCGCCAAAGGCAGCGGGTGCGAGACGTCATGCTCGACCTGCAGCGGGAGTACCTCGACGCGATGACCCGCTTGAACTCAATCCAATCGGTCACATAGCCTTGGTGGAAAGGGATTGAACGTCGTAAGAGTGCCGATGGGGAGGATTGACTGGTAATCAGGTATCGTCATGGGCAATTCTTCTGTTGTGGGCGGCGGCCTCACGCCGCCATGCGGGTGGCCGGAGGGGGATTGCGGAATTTTTCCAGCAGTTCCACCTCGCGTTTTTTGGCAGCGGCCAAATGCCGTTGCTTCACATGGCCGAAGCCCCGAATGTCCTCGGGGAGGGCGGCAATCTCGATGGCCAGGGCATGGTTTTCCGGGGTGAGTCCCGCCAACAACGTCCCCACGGTATTTTGATACTCGGTAATGAGCCGCCGCTCCATCCGCCGTTCTTCGCTATAACCGAACACGTCCAACGGGGTGCCGCGCAATCCCTTGAACTTCGCCAATAGCTTGAAGGCCGCGAACATCCACGGGCCATATTTGCGCTTATGGGCCTCCCCGGTGGCGGGATCCGGCTTCACCCAGGCCGGCGGGGCCAGATGGAAGGTCAACCGGTAATCTCCTTCGAAAACCTCTCCGACCCGCCGGATAAAATCCCCGTCGCTATAGAGCCGGGCAACCTCGTATTCATCCTTGTAAGCCATCAATTTATGGTAATAGCGGGCCACCGCTTCGGCCAGCTCGGTCCGGCCGGGAAGCCGCTCCGCCTCGACGGCCCGCACCCGCTCCACCAGTTCCCGGTAACGGCGGGCGTAAGCCCGGTTCTGGTAAGCGGCGAGGTCTTCCATGCGGCGGGCGATGAGTTCGTCCAGCGTGGTGGGAGCGGGCCGGGTTTCGCCGGGAGACCCCGCCAGCCGCTCCACCGCCGCCAGATCATGGGCCGCCCGCCGCCCCCAGACAAAGCTCTGCCGGTTAGCCTCCACCGCCACGCCGTTGAGCTCAATGGCCTTGAGAATCGACGCTTCCGTCACCGGAATCAGCCCCTGCTGAAACGCATAGCCCAGCATGAACATGTTGGTGGCCATGGAATCCCCCATCAAGGCGGTGGCCAGGCGGGTGGCATCCAGGAAAGCCACCGCCCGCTCGCCAACAATGGCTGCCACTTCTCGCTCCATCTGCGCCTCTGGAAAAGCCAGATCCGGATTGTGGACGAAGGCCCCGGTCTGGGTCTGGGCGCGATTGATGACTCCCCGGGTCCAGCCTTGCCGCATCTTGCTCAAGGTTTCCGGCCAGACGCTGCCCACGATGTCGCAGCCAATCACCGCATGGGCTTCGCCGCTGGCGATCCGCACCCCGTGAATGGATTCCGGCCGGTCGGCGATGCGGACGTGGGAGAGGACGCTGCCGCCCTTTTGAGACAGGCCCGTCATATCCAGCACCGACACGCCCCTGCCTTCCAGATGGGCCGCCATGCCCAGAATGGCGCCGATGGTAATGACCCCGGTGCCGCCGATGCCGATGATCAGCACATTGTAGGGCTCGCCGCCCACCGCCGGCAGCCCCGGAGCGGGCAACACCGGGGCGTCCCCGGCCGCCGCCGGCGCCCGCCCCTTGCGCAGCTTGCCGCCCGCCACGGTGACGAAACTCGGGCAGAAGCCCTTGACGCAGGAAAAATCCTTGTTGCAGGACGATTGGTCGATGGCCCGCTTGCGCCCGAACTCGGTGTCCGCCGAAACCACCGACAAGCAGTTGGACTTGGCCGAGCAGTCGCCGCAGCCCTCGCATACCCGTTCGTTGATGAAGGCGCGCAGCGGCGGGTCCGGATATTCGCCGCGCTTACGGCGCCGGCGCTTTTCCGCGGCGCAGGTCTGGTCATAGAGCAGCACCGACACTCCCGCATATTCCCGCAGCTCCCGCTGCACCGCATCCAGTTCGTCCCGATGGCGCACCGCCACCCCCGGCGCAAAGCCGGAGTCGGCGGGATATTTCTCCGGCTGATCGGTTACCACCACGATGCGTTCCACGCCTTCCGCCGCCACCTGCCGGGTGATCTGGGGAACGGTCAGCACCCCGTCCACCGGCTGCCCGCCGGTCATGGCCACGGCGTCGTTGTAGAGGATTTTGTAAGTGATGTTGACCTTGGCCGCCAGCGCCGCCCGGATGGCCATATAACCGGAGTGGAAATAAGTCCCGTCGCCCAGGTTGGCGAACACGTGGGACGTTTCGGTAAACGGCGCTTGGCCGATCCACGCCACCCCTTCGCCGCCCATCTGGCTAAAGGTCTTGGTGCGCTCCGGGTAAATCCATAGCGCCATAGCATGGCAGCCGATCCCCGCCAGGGCGCGACTGCCCTCCGGAACCCGCGTGGAAGTGTTGTGGGGGCAGCCGGAACAATAATACGGCACCCGCGCCAAGGTGGGCCGTGAACGGGCCAGGGCCTTTTCTTGCGCTTCCAGAAACGCCAGGCGGGCTTTGATCCGGTCGCTGGTATGGAATCGGGCGATGCGGGCGGCGATCACCTTGGCGATTTGGGCCGCTGTCAGTTCTCCGGCAGCCGGCAGCAGCCAGTCGCCGTGGGGCAGCGCCCATTCGCCCTTCTCGTCGAACTTGCCGACGACCCGCGGACGCACGTCGTCGCGCCAGTTGTAAAGCTGCTCCTTAAGCTGGTACTCGATCATCTGGCGCTTTTCTTCCACCACCAGAATTTCCTCGAGGCCTTCGGCGAAGTGGCGCACCCCTTCCGGCTCCAGGGGCCAGACCATGGCCACCTTGTAAAGCCGCAAGCCGATCTCCGCCGCCAGCCGGTCGTCGATCCCCAGGTCGTCCAGGGCCTGCCGCACGTCCAGATAGGATTTGCCGCTGGTAATGATGCCCAGCCGGGGCCGGGGGCTGTCAATCATCAGGCTATTGAGCCGGTTGGCGCGAGCGTAGGCTAAAGCGGCATAGACCTTATAGCCCTGCAGGCGCCGTTCCTGTTCCAGCGGCGGGTCGGAGAAACCCGCCCGAACCTCGCTAACGCCCCGGATATGGACGCCCCCCGCGGGAAGCTCGAAATCCCCCGGGATCGCCACCTGCACCCGCTGGGGATCCGCGTACACCGACCCGGAGCTTTCCACCGTGTCACTCAGCGCCTTGAACCCCACCCAGCACCCCGAATAGCGGGACATGGCCCAGCCGTGAATGCCGAGATCCAGGTACTCCTGGACGCTGGCGGGATAGAGCACCGGCATCATGGCGGCGACGAACATATGGTCGCTTTGGTGCGCCAGGGTTGAGGATTTCGCCGCGTGATCGTCCCCCGCCACCACCAGCACGCCGCCATGGGGCGAGGTTCCGGCGGCGTTGCCGTGCTTGAACACATCGCCGCAACGGTCCACCCCCGGCCCTTTGCCATACCACATGGAGTAGACGCCGTCGTAGCGGGCGCCCTCGAACAAATTCACCTGCTGGCTGCCCCAGATGGCGGTGGCCGCCAGGTCCTCATTGACCCCCGGCCAAAAATGCACGTGGTGCTGCTTGAGAAACGGTTTGGCCTTCCACAGGGATTGATCCAAACCGCCAAGGGGAGAGCCGCGATAGCCCGACACGAAACCGGCGGTATTAAGTCCCGCGGCCGCATCCCGCCGCCGCTGCATGAACAACAACCGCACCAAGGCCTGGGTGCCCGTCAGAAAAATCCGGCCCTGATCCAGCGCGTATTTGTCGTCGAGACTCACTGCGGGAAGCGCCATGAAACCTCCTCAAAATACGGGTTGCCTGCCAGCAATGGTGGCGCACGGGACGAACTGCGCCGGAACCGCTCGGGATGCTCCGGGCATGGGCCGACCCCGGGAGAATTCGATTTGTTGTATAGTAGCCAATGTATCCGGCCGTGCCAAGCACGACGGCCCTCCGCACCGTATATTTCTTGAGAAAACATCGTCTTCCAAACTTAAAGGGGGATTCGCCATGGACTTCGAATACACCGACAGCCAGATCCAGATCCGCGATGCGGTGCGGGATCTGTGCTCCCGCTTCGATCTGGATTATTGGCGCCGGTGCGACGAAGCCAACGCCTATCCGGAAGCCTTCGTCAACGCCATGACCGAAGCCGGTTGGCTGGCGGCGCTGATTCCCGAGGAATACGGCGGCGCCGGTCTCGGCGTCATGGAAGGCGGCATCATCCTGGGGGAAGTCAACCGCCAAGGCGGCAGCGCGGTGGTGTGCCATGCCCAGATGTACACCATGGCCTCCATCCTCAAGTACGGCACCGAAGCCCAGAAGCGCAAATACCTGCCCCGCATCGCCGAAGGTTCGCTGCGGCTGCAAGCTTTCGGCGTCACCGAGCCCGATGCCGGTTCCGACACCATGCGCATCAAAACCTTCGCCAAGAAGGTCGGCGGCAAGTACGTCATCAACGGACAAAAAATCTTCACCTCTCGCTTTCAGCATTCCGACATGCTGCTGCTCATCACCCGCACCACTTCCTTCGAGCAGGTCAAGAAGAAAACCGACGGCATGACGCTGTTTCTCATTGACCTCAAGGAAGCCGGGGACGCCGTCAAGGCCCAGCCCATCAAGACCATGATCAACCATGAGACCAACCAGTTGTTCATCGACAACCTGGAAGTCTCGGAAAACGCCCGCATCGGCGAAGAGGGCAAGGGTTTTTATTATCTGCTTTCCAACCTCAACGCGGAACGCATCCTGGCGGCCAGCCAAATCGTCGGCGACGGCCGCTGGTTCATCGAACTCGCCTCCAAATACGCCAGTCAACGAGTCGTTTTCGGCCGCCCCATCGGCGCCAATCAAGGAGTCCAATTCCCGCTCGCCAAAGCCTACGCCCTGGTCGAAGCCGCCGACCTGATGCGGCTCAAGACCGTGGCCCGCTTCGATGCCGGGCTGCCCTGCGGGCCGGAAGCCAACATGACCAAATACCTGTGCTCGGAAGCCGCCTGGGAAGCCGCGGAAGCCGCTATGACCACCCTCGGCGGCTACGGCGTCACCAAGGAATACCACCTGGAGCGCAAATGGCGGGAATGCCGGCTGTACCGCACCGCCCCCATCTCCAACAATCTGGTGCTGGCTCAATTGGCCGAGCACGTGCTGGGGATGCCCCGCTCCTATTAAGCGCTTTTTCGCCACGTTTTATTTCGGAGTTCTCATGACCGCTTCATCCGCCAAGCCCGCCTTCCCTTGGGACGATCCCCTGCTGCTCGATGCCCAGCTTTCTCCCGAGGAACGGCTGGTCCGGGATTCGGCCCGCGCCTATTGCCAGGAAAAACTGCTGCCCCGGGTGCTGCAAGGCCATCGGCACGAAACCTTCGACCGGGCCATCATGAACGAAATGGGGGAGATGGGTTTCCTGGGCTCCACCCTCCAAGGCTACGACTGCGCGGGAGTGAACCACGTCTGCTACGGCCTCATCGCCCGGGAAGTGGAGCGGGTGGACAGCGGCTACCGCTCCGCCATGAGCGTGCAATCCAGCTTGGTGATGTACCCGATTTATGCCTACGGGACCGAGGCGCAGAAACAAAAATACCTGCCCAGGCTGGCCAAGGGCGAATGGGTGGGCTGCTTTGGCTTGACCGAACCCAACCACGGCTCCGACCCCGGCGGCATGGAAACCCGCGCCCGCCAGGCTTCCGGCGGCTACGTGCTGAGCGGCGCGAAGATGTGGATCACCAACTCCCCCATCGCCGACGTCATGGTGGTCTGGGCCAAGACCGACGACAGCGTGATCCGCGGCTTCATCCTGGAGCGGGGCATGAAGGGCCTCTCCACCCCCAGGATCGAAGGCAAATTCAGCCTGCGGGCCTCTCCCACCGGGGAGATCGTCATGGACCAGGTGTTCGTTCCCGAGGACAACTTGCTGCCCCATGTCAAGGGACTGAAAGCTCCCTTCGGCTGCCTCAACAAGGCCCGCTTCGGCATCAGTTGGGGCGCCCTGGGGGCTGCGGAATTCTGCTGGCACGCGGCCCGGCAATACACCCTGGAGCGCCAGCAGTTCGGCCGGCCGCTGGCCGCCAACCAGCTCATCCAGAAAAAACTCGCCGACATGCAGACCGAAATCGCCCTGGGCTTGCAGGCGGTATTGCGGGTCGGGCGGCTGCTGGATGAAGGTCGCGCCGCCCCGGAAATGATTTCCCTGGTCAAGCGCAATTCCTGCGGCAAGGCTCTCGAAATCGCCCGCGTCGCCCGCGACATGCACGGCGGCAACGGCATCTCCGACGAATACCACGTGATCCGCCATGTGCTGAACCTGGAAGCGGTGAACACCTACGAGGGCACCCACGACGTCCACGCCCTGATCCTGGGCCGCGCCCAAACCGGCATTCCGGCCTTCGGCGGATAAGCCGCTGGACTCCCGCCGCCCCTTCAACTCATCTCAATTCACTCGGAGCATTGCCATGGCAGGACCCCTCTCCCATATCCGCGTATTGGACTTGACCCGCATCCTGGCGGGCCCTTGGGCCGGCCAAAACCTCGCCGACCTGGGAGCCGCGGTCATCAAGATCGAGAAACCCGGCGAAGGCGACGACACCCGCCGCTTCGCGCCCCCCTACCTGAAAGACCCGGAAGGCCGGGATACCAGCGAGTCGGCTTATTTCCTAGGGGCCAATCGCGGCAAGCAATCCGTCACCGTGGATATCTCCAAGCCCGAAGGCCAGCGCATCATCCGGGAGTTGGCTGCTCAATCCGACGTGCTGATCGAGAATTACAAGGTCGGCACCCTGGCGCGTTATGGCTTGAGCTACGAACACCTGAAAGCGGAGAATCCGGGATTGGTCTATTGTTCCATCACCGGTTTCGGCCAAAGCGGCCCCTACGCCCAGCGGGCCGGTTACGATTTCATTTTCCAGGGCATGGGGGGGCTCATGAGCATCACCGGCGAGCGGGACGGCCAGCCCGGCGGCGGCCCGCAGAAAATGGGCGTGGCCATCTCGGACATTCTCACCGGCCTGTACGCCACGGTGGCCATCGTTTCGGCGCTGGCCAAGCGGGCTGTAAGCGGCCAAGGAGATTACCTGGACATCGCCCTGTTGGATTGCCAATTGGCGTCCCTGGCCAATATGAACATGAATTATCTGGTGGCGGGAGAAACCCCGGGCCGCATGGGCAATGCCCACGCCACCATCGTCCCGTATCAGGTCTTCCGCTGTAAGGATGGCCACATGATCCTGGCCGTCGGCAACCAGGGGCAATACGAGAAATTCTGCCGGCTGGCCGATTGCATGGAACTGGTCACCGACCCGCGCTTCGCCACCAATGTGGAACGGGTCAAGAACCGCGATGTCTTGGTTCCCCTGGTGGAAAAAGTCCTCCTCACCCGTTCCGGAAAGGAATGGAGCGATCTGCTGGAACCCGAGGGCGTGCCCTGCGGCCCGATCTACAACATCCCGCAGGCTTTCGACGATCCCCAAATCCGCCACCGGGGAATGCGCTTCGAGATGTCCCATCCCCTCAATCCCCGCGTCTCCTTGGTGGCGAGCCCGATGCGGTTCGTCAACAGCCCGATCGAATATCGGCTGCCGCCCCCGATGCTGGGCCAGCATACCGAGCGGGTGCTGGCCGATTTGTTGGGCATGGACGCCGAGGCTATTTCCCGGCTTGCGGCGCAACGTATTATTTGAGAAAGGAAACGAGCATGGCTATTTGGAAAAACAACATCTCCATCGAGGAAATCCGCAATTGGTGCAAGGGGCGCCTGATGGAACGGCTGGGGATCGAATACCTGGAGGTCGGCGAGGATTATCTCAAGGGCCGCATGCCGGTCGACCACCGCACCATGCAGCCGACCGGGTTGCTCCACGGCGGCGCCTCGGCAGCCCTGGCGGAAAGCCTCGGCAACGCCGCTTCCTCATTGTGCATCGACTTGGAGCGGCAGCAATGCGTTGGCCTGGAAATCAACGCCAATCACATCAGTTCGGTACGAGAAGGCTATGTCTACGGCGTAGCCCGCCCCATCCACCTCGGCCGCACCACCCATCTGTGGGATATCCGCATCGAGTCGGAGCAAGGCCGGTTGGTCTGCATCTCCCGGTTCACCATCATCATCTTGGAACACAAGCCGTCGTGAAGTAAGCGCTAGTGCGTTCGGGCAACTCACATCTTGCCAGTAAGGACCTTTCGATCCTCGCCTCTCCCCCAAAATCCGGCTCAACACTCTTTGAAGGCCTCGATAATTTCCCTGGGAATAGGCACAGACCGCAGGCGCTCCGGGTCATCCGGGTGCGGCCCTCCACAAAATCTGATTTCGCGCCCCTCAATAAGTAAATCACCGTCCCGGTACCCCTGGTGCAGCATCGTCATGCGCTTCTCGTGCCAGATTTCCACAGCGGTCTGGAACTCAATGGTCTGGCCGTAACGGCTGGGCCGCAGAAATCGGGCTGTCGCTTCCGCCAGCGGAAACCACACACCGAAGCGCCTTTCTACCGCATCAAGGGGCATGCCAGCCATACGGAACATCAGGTGGGTAGCAGCATCAAACCAGGCAAAGTAGTTAGGGTAAAATACAATACCAGCCGGATCGCAATCCCCCCAACCTACCGCCACCGTATGTTTCGACACTATGCTCATTCCGATCCCCCAGACAAAATATTCCACTCGGCATGCATCGTCGTGACAGCCGCTTTTTCAGGCCCGCCGACAAATCAGCGAGCATCAACAAGTCCTAGTACATCTCATCGATGAGCGGGCGAAATTTATTCGCCAGTTGGGAGCGTTTGACCTTGCGCGTCGGCGTCATCTCGCCATCATCGTGGCTAAGGTCGCGGGGAATAATCGCAAACTTCTTGATGCTTTCCGCCCGGCTCAGTGTCGCGTTTACGATCTCAACCTCGCCTTGGATGACAGCCTTCACCACCGCGTTTCCGGCCATATCACGCTGCGTCGTATAACCGATGCCGTGCCGCCGCAAATAGTCGCCGACAGCATCGGCATCAAGCTCGATAAGCCCCGTAAGATAAGGTTGTCCGTCGCCGATCACCACTGCCTCGCTGATGTATGGGCTCGCTTTCAACTTGTTCTCGATGAACTCGGGGGAGATATTCTTGCCGCCGCTCGTGATGATGACGTCTTTTTTCCGGCCAATAATTGCGACATAGCCATTATCGTAAATCTCACCAAGATCTCCGGTATGAAGCCAGCCATCGGCGTCCTTGATGGCCACCGAACCCAAATCCTTGCCTCGATAACCCACGAATCCCATCGGCCCCCGGAACAGCAGTTCACCTTCCTCCGTTTTGCTGGTTTCCCAGCCCGGCAGCACATGACCCACGGTACCGCAAACATATCGGCTCGGTCGCGATACGGTTGGAATGTTATGCAGCTCAGTCATGCCGAAACCATTGGTAATTGGCACGCCCAGCGCCATGAAATATTCGAACAACTCCTCAGACATGGGCGCGGCGCCACACAATACAGCACGCACATGCAGCAAACCGATTTGCTTGCGCAACGGCCGGTAGAGCGCAACATACCCAAGTGCATGCACAAGCCAGTCAGCGGGACTCCATCGAACAGCGACAGGCCGCACGTCCGCAAAGCTCACCGCCCGCCTCGGCGGGACCGACCGAAACGCGCTAACCCTGATTCGCTGCCGTGTGACGCGGCGCATTCCGGCCATCACCGCAAAACGGTAGACCGTGCGTTTGAACCATGTCGCTCGACCGATGCGGATATCAATGCCGGTCTTCATTTTCTCGAGAATCCGGGGTACGGCGCCAAATACGGTGGGCTGAACTTCCGCGACGTCAGCCTGCACGGTATCAATGCTGTCCGCAAAGTTCACGACACAGCCCGTGCTCAGGTGAACCGCGATGGCCACAATACGCTCGAACGCGTGGGAAAGCGGCAAGTACGACAACCACGAGTCACGGCGTCCGATCGGGATTATCTTGAGCATGGCACGGGCGCCCTCAACCGGTCCACGCTGCACACTCATTGCTCCCTTGGGCAATCCCGAGGTCCCCGACGTATACATGATGTCATAGATGTCGTCAGGCTTGACGGCAAAGACAAGCGATTCGAAGCGTGTCGGGTCCGCGGCATCCAGAGCGGCCCCCATGGCTTCGACATCCTTGAAGCTCAACACCAGATCACCACGATGCAGCCTCGAACCCTTCGGGTCGAAGACGATGACGCGGCTAACCTCGAAACCCTGCGCGATCAGTTCTAGCGCCTTGTCCAAGTGCTCCTGATCCCCGGCGATGATGAAGCGGGCGCCGGAATCCTCGATGATATGCCGGACCTCCTCGGCAGAACTTGTCGGGTAGACCGTTGTCACGACCCCGCCGGCGCACTGGATGGCAAGGTCGCAGTAAAGCCACTCCAGGCAATTTTCGGCCTGGATCGCGACCCGGTCGCCGCGAGTCAAGCCGAGCCCGATAAGGCCTAGCGTAAACCGCCGTACACGATCGAGGTAATCGCGCCATGACACTTCCTGCCAGATACCGAGATGTTTTTCACGAAGCGCAACCGACCCGCCAAGCGCATGCGCGGTATTCCAGAGCAACTGCGGGAGCGTATCGCCTTGCCCAACACCACCGGATTTCGGGCTGCTCACAGTGCAGTCTCCGTCCGCTCAGGAGCCAAGATAACTGCGAATCACTTCTGGATTCGTGCGCACTTCATCCGGCAACCCGGATGTGACCTTGCATCCGAAATTCATCGCCGTCACACAATCGGAAATATCCATGACCACATCCATTTCATGCTCCACGAGGATAATCGCCAGTCCGATCTCATCTTTGATATCAAGCAGGTAGCGCGCCACATCCTCCTTCTCCTCGATATTCATGCCCGCAACCGGTTCGTCAAGCAGCAGCAACCGCGGCTCAGCAACAAGCGCTCGGCCGATCTCAACGCGCTTCTGCAGGCCGTATGGCAGACTTCCCACGGGGTTCTTACGCACATGTTGAAGATTAAGAAATTCGATGACTTCTTCCGCCTTCTGTTGATTCAACGACTCCTCGCGGTAACCCCTTCCCCAAAACAGGCCGCTCGACAAGATGCCGCTACGGATAAAGCGATGCCGACCGACCATGATGTTTTCAAGAACGGACATCCGACGAAACAGCTCGATACGCTGAAATATACGCGCCACCCCTAGGCGGGCTATTTGGTCGGTTCGCTGTCCAATAAGGGGCTCGCCCATCAACAGGATCTCGCCTCTTGCCGGATGGTAGTACCCGCAAATGCAATTCAGGACGGTGCTTTTCCCCGCGCCGTTGGGGCCAATCAGCGCGTGAATCTCGCCACAACGTATATCAAAGCTAAAACCATCAAGCGCCTTCACCCCCCCGAAGTTGATCGAAAGATCCTCAATTTCGAGTAGCGGCTTACCGATCGCTTCCGGCGCCAGCCGCGGCATGAACGACAAGATTTCTCCGCGACTATCCCAAAATGAGGGCAGGTGCCGATCAGTATGCGTTGCCATGTAAACGATTCGGGAAGTTAAGAAAGCCAGCGCTTGCGCCGCTTGTAGTGCTTCACGTCGCGGAAGCTCTTGCGTTGTCCGGACTGTCCAAGTCCAAGGTAAAACTCCTGGATCTCCCGGTTCTCGCGCAACTGGTCTGCCGGCCCGTCATAGACAATACGGCCGCTTTCCATCACATAGCCGTAGACCGCAATATCCAGCGCGACACGGGCATTCTGCTCGACAACCAGGATGGCCATGCCAAACCGCTGGTTTAGCTGCCGGAGCGAAGCAAAGTTCTCCGAGACCAGGAGCGGTGAAAGCCCCAGCGTAGGCTCGTCAAGAACGAGCAGGCGCGGGCGCCCGAGAAGTGCCTTGGCGATCGAAAGCATTTGCTGCTCGCCACCGCTCAGGTAACCGCCTACTTGTCTCTCGCGCTTCTTGAGGATCGGAAAGTATTCGATCACCGCCGCGTAATCGGCATCGAATTCATTGGTGTCGGTGCGGCAGAACCGGCTAAGCAGCAGATTCTCCTTGACGGTCAGTTCCTTGATAACATTGCCCCCCTCCGGAATATGATACAAGCCGCTGCGGGAAATGCGGTGCGCCGGCATTGAGGCGATCGGCTCGCCGCCGAAGGTAATTGCGCCTACCCTGATTTCACCCTCCACCGATCTCAGCACCCCCGAAATCGCCCGCAGCAGCGATGTTTTGCCCGCGCCATTCGGGCCGAACAGTGTCACCACCTGCCCTTCTCCGACCTTGAGCGACACCCCCTTTACCGCCAGCACCACGCCGTGATAGACAACTTCGACATTGCGCACATCGAGCAGCGGCTGTGGAACTTCACAATTCCCCTGGGGTGGTCTCAATGGATTCTGCGCCATGAAAGACGGTTGCCCACGAAGCCGTGAGGCAGCGCCGTCAAGGACCCGTTGAAGCTCAATAAGTGAAAGGCCATGAGCGAAAATAGGTGACAATGTCGCGCCAGAATCGGGCTAACCCCTCTGGTTTAAACATCAAAAACAATACGATCACCAGCCCGTAAACGCCGCCTTCCACGAATGCCCCCTTGGCCTGCACATCGAATGCGGGCAGGACGGCCGAGAGAGAATGCACCCCGACGCGCACGGCCTCGGGCAGGAACGTCATGAATAACGCTCCGAGCACGGAGCCGAGTACCGTCCCCAGGCCACCGACAATGATCATCGCGATATAGGCGACCGAGACCGAAAGTCCGAAGTTGTCCGGATTAATGAACTGCAAATAGTAGCCAAGCAGGCTCCCCGCGACACCCCCGTAGAACGATGACAGGGCGAAAGCAACGAGCTTGGTCCGAAATATCGAAATACCTGCCATTTCGGCCGCAGTGTCGCTATCGCGGACCGCCATCAACGCACGGCCGATGCTTGAACGCTCAAGGTTCTTGATAAAGAGCCCGGCGCACACCGCCAAACAAAGAACCAAGTAGTAAAATCCGCCATCGCCCCGGAGCTCCAGGCCAAACGCCGTTGGAAGGGGCACATGCGTGCCCATGCCCCCCCCCGTGAGAAACTCCGCCTTCCGGATCGCGAAATCAATAATGACAGAGAACGCAAGCGTGGCTAAGGCAAGATACAACCCCTTCAGCCGGAGAGCTGGAATTGCGATGACGCATCCCGCGATTGCCGCAATGATGCCCGCGAGCGGGATTACCAGGAAAAATGGAACTCCCGCTTTACCCATGATAGCCGTCGCGTAAGCGCCGATTGCCAGGAACGAGGCCTGTGCAAGGGATATCTGCCCATTGTAGCCGGTAAGTAAATTGAGTCCGAGGGCGCCAATGACCGCGATGATGGCGAGGTTAAGGGTATAAAGCCAATATTGTTCCAGAAACACCGGTGGCAATAGGAAAGCGATTACAAAGGCGATTAGCCAGAGCTTTGTCCAGAGATTCTGGAAGGTCGAGAAGATCGCCCGATCTTCCAGATAGCTAACGCGATAATTCCGAAAAAATTCAATCCCCATGCCGCTTCTAGACCTTTTTGATCTCGGGGGTGCCAAACAGTCCATAGGGCCGCACCATGAGAATTAGAATCAGCACGACAAATCCGATCATTTCCTTCGCGCCGCCGAGATAGGGATCGAGATAGCCGCCGGCCAACGCCTCGACCAACCCGATAATGAGTCCGCCGATAATTACCCCGCCCACGCTATCGATGCCACCGAGGATGGCGGCTGGAAAGGCCGACAGTCCGCGTAATTCCAAGGACAGGTCGAGGCCAACGAGCTGCACCATCAGGATGCCGGATACCGAGGCCATGACGGCGGCAAGCCCCCAGGCCAAGGCAAATACGCGGTGAATCGAAATGCCCGAAAGCGAGGCATGATCCTGATTAAACGCGACTGCTCGCATCGCAACCCCTTGCGCCGACATTCGAAAGAACAACAGAAATGCGCCAATCAGCACGGCCGCTGTAGCCAGGGTCCAGACGTAAACCGTCGGCACTTGGACACCGAGGGCCGTTATAAATCCGGCCGGGAACAGCGGCACCGGCGCCTGCGGCTGAGTACCCCAAATTAACCCTACGATGCTGCGCAAAAGAGAACCGAGGCCAATCGTCAACATGATGATGCTGATAGCAGACTCCCCAACCATGCGCCGCAGGCAGAAGCGTTCGATTGCTATGCCAACCGAAAACATGCTGGCAAGCGCCGCCGGCACTGCCCACCAGGGAGGCAGGCCCAACTGCACCTGGAACATATAGAAGAAATAAGCTCCGACCATCGTAAGCTGTCCGTGCGCGAAGTTAAAAACCCCGGTCGCCTTGAAGATCAGCACGAACCCCAGGCCACCGAGGGCGTAACCACCGCCCACGGTGATCCCAGCCAGCAGTAATTGCAGCAACAAATCCATTCGGCCACCGGCTTCTAGTTGACGGCTACCCAATCGCCCATCGGCTCATAGACTTTGCGATCCCCATTGATCCGGTAGAACTTCACGGCGCTAAAGCCCTTCCGGCGGTCCGGACCAAACGAGATGGATGGGGTAATGCCCTTAGTGTCGAAGTTCTTAGTCTGGACAAGCGCATCGCGCAGCTTTTCCGGCGTCGGATCGGCGCCGCTTTTGCGCAGCCCCTCCACCAGCACCATCGCGGTAACGTAACCCTGCACAAAATTGGAATACATCACCTCGCCGAGCTTGCTGTCGTCGATATTTTGATACTTCTTGACGGCGGCACGCATTGCCACGATACCCGGCACGTTGACCTCGTTCCATTTCGACCACGGACCGACACCGATGAAGTGTTTGGCAAGTTCCTGGCCGCCAGGCTGGCTGAGAATCAGCTCCGGCTCGCGGTCCATGCTTTGGGTGGTTCCGAAAAAGAGCCCATCGAAACCAACCTTGTTCGCATCGCGCAGGATCGCAGCCATATGAGCCCCGGCGAGTTGGACAATCGCGTACTTCACTCCGGCCTGCTTCAATGCGAGCATCTGCGTTGTCGCATCGGTGACGTTAAAATTCATCACTACCTTGGCAGCAAGCGGTTTACCGTACTTCTGCATTCGCGCTTCGGCCGCCCGCAAGGCCTCCATGCCATACTGGTTGTCCGGATAAACCACGCCGATCTTGGGATCCTTGTCGCCGCGAGTGTTAATAACATAGTCAATTGCCGCGAACACAGTATCCTGATAGCTCGCGACGATGTTGAACACCCAGGGATGCGGAGGGTTCGAGGCAAGTTCGGGAACGCCGAGCCCGATAAGCGGAACCCTCAATGAATCCATAAGCGGCTTCGCGGCAAAAAGACCATCCGAAGTCACCATCATTGCCGCGAGAACCCGGTCTTGTTGTGCAAATTTACGCAAAAAGCCAATTTCCTTCTGGACATTCCGGGCGGCATCCTCCTGCAGTAATTCCAGTTTATGGCCGTTCACGCCACCGGTTGCGTTGATCTCGTACAGATAGGTATTAAAACCCGCGGCAAATGTCTTGCCGTGATACGAAGAGGGCCCGCTTAAATCATTGGCGATGCCAAAACGGTAGGTCTGCTGGGCCACCACACCGCCTGAGAACGCACCAAAAGCCATTCCGGTTGCAAATACCAGCAAAGCAAATAGCCGATTGCCGATGCCGCGTGTAG
>JAHFQX010000048.1 GCA_023259135.1 Betaproteobacteria bacterium
TGAAGCGCTCGTCGGCTTCGGATTCGGAGATCATGCGCCGCTGCTGCACCACGTCGGCCAGCCCGTAGGTCATCCAGGCATTCGCCGGCAGGCCGTCGCGCCCGGCGCGGCCGGTTTCCTGCATGTAGGCTTCGATGCTCTTGGGCAGGTCCAGGTGGACGACGAAGCGCACGTCGGGCTTGTTGATGCCCATGCCGAAGGCGATGGTGGCCACCATCACGACGCCGTCCTCCAGCAGGAAAATTTCCTGATGGCGGCGGCGGACGTTCGGGTCCATGCCGGCGTGGTACGGCAGGGCGCGGATGTTCCGTTCTCCGAGCCAGGCCGCCGTCTCCTCCACCTTGCGGCGCGACAGGCAATAGACGATGCCGGAATCTCCGGCATGCTCAGCCAGCAGGAAAGTCAGCAGTTGCGAACGAGCGTTGGCTTTCTCGACGATCCGGTAGCGAATGTTGGGCCGGTCGAAGCTGGAGATGAATTGCCGCGCCTCGGCCAGCCGCAGATTGGCAACGATGTCCTCCCGGGTGACGGGGTCAGCGGTGGCCGTCAGGGCGATGCGCGGAACTTGGGGATAGCGCTCGGGCAGGGCCGAGAGCTGCCGGTATTCGGGGCGAAAATCGTGACCCCATTGAGACACGCAATGGGCTTCGTCGATGGCGAACAGCCCCAGTCCCTCGTCTTGCGCCACCCGGTCCAGGAGACTCATGAAACGCGGCGTCAGCAGCCGCTCCGGGGCGACATACAGCAACCGGTAGTCGCCCCGCAGAAAGCTCTGCTCGACCCGGGCGGCGTCTCCCCATTCCAGCGAGGAGTTGAGAAACGCCGCCGCCACGCCGAGCTCCTCCAATGCCGCCACCTGGTCGTGCATCAAGGCGATGAGAGGGGAAATCACCACCGCCGTGCCCTGTCGCAACAGCGCCGGAATCTGGTAGCACAGGGATTTGCCGCCCCCGGTGGGCATCAGCACCAAGGCGTCGCCGCCGCTGGCCACGTGCTCGATGATGTCGGCCTGGGGGCCGCGAAAAGCGGGGTAGCCGAAAACGTCGTTGAGAATGGAAAGGGCCGTGGTCATGGATCAATACTCCACCGGCACGGGATCCAGACTGCGCCACAGATACCAGGTGGCCACCGAGCGCCACGGCGCCCAGGGCTCGGCGATGTCCCGCACCTCGGCCTTGGATAGCGGCGTGCCGCCGTTGTAATGCAGGCTCACTGCCCGCCGCAGCCCCAGATCGTCCAGGGGCAGCACGTCGGGGCGCATGAGATGAAAGATGAGGAACATTTCGGCGGTCCAGCGGCCGATGCCTTTGATGCGGGTCAGCTCGGCCATCAGCGCCGCGTCGTCGTGGGTGCGCCAGCTGCGGGGCCGCAGCCGGCCTTCGACGAAGCCCGTGGCCAAATCTTGCAGATAAGCCGCTTTCTGCCGGGACAGCCCGCAACTTCGCAGCAAGGCTTCGTCGGCCGCCGCCACGGGTTCCGGCGCGACCTTCGGCAAGGCCGCGGCGAAGCGCTGCCACACCCGGTCGGCGGCCTTGACGGAAATTTGCTGGCCGACGATGGAGCGGGCCAAGGTGTGGAAAGCATCTCCGCGGGAACGCAGCCCCATGCCCGGATAGCGGGTCGTTAAACGCTTCAGCACTCGGTCCCGGCGAGCCAGCTCCCGGATCGCTTGATCCCAGTATTCCGGATGTTTCACGGCGTCTTGCTCCTGGCTCGACGCGTTTCGCGCCGCTTGCGCCAAGCGCGGATCACATAAGCCCGCCAAGCGGCATCCACGATCACATAGCCGGCGATGGCGAGGAATATCCCCATCACCAGCAGTCCCAACGCCAAGGGCCGCCCCATGGACTGTAGCCACTCCCACAAGGCCGGCAGCCATTCGGCGAAATTTTTGCCTTCGAGACTGAAGGCCATGGAAGCGGGCCCGTAGTTTTCCGTGCCAGTTAGCCACTGTCCCAATTTATAGGCGGCGAAATAAATGGGGACGATGGTGAAGGGGTTGGTATACAGCGTGGTCAACACCGCGACCGGCAGATTCACCTTGAACACCCCCGACAGCAAGGCCGCCGATATCATTTGGAACGGGGCCGGAAACAGGCCGGTGAACAACCCCACCGCCACCCCGCCCGCCACCGAGCGCCGATGCAGATGCCACAGATTGGGATGATGCAGCGTCCGGCCGAACACCGCCAGCCAGCGGCTTTGCTTGATGCTTTCGTGGCTGGGCAGGTATTTCCTGAAAAGCTTGCGGGGCATGAACGGTGGCTTCGGCCCGGTGAAGGTTCCGCGTATTCTACCGGAACCCCGGCGCCGACCGCGCCGCGCATGGGCCGCCGTGGTATCGTCGAAACATCGAAGATGGCTCCTCTTGCCCCCATGCTGCTCCACGCCCTTGCCTTCACCCTCGGCGCCTGGCTGCTCCAGCAGCAGGCGATGCTGCCGTCCTGGTGGGGGGCCTTAGGCTTGCTGCCGCTGAGCCTAGCGGTTGGGGGGCTGTGGCGCCGGGCGCCGGCAGCGGGCCGCGGGGCTCTCGCGGTTCTGTTGCTGGGGGCGGGCTTTTATTGGGCGGCCGGGCTGGCGGCGCTGCGCCTGGCGGAGGGCTTGGCGGTCGAATGGGAAGGGCGGGACATCACGCTGACCGGAGTAGTGGCCGAGCCGCCCCAGCAGCATCCCCGCGGCATGCGCTTCCGCTTCGACGTGGAAACCGCCGAACCCGCCGCGGCCCGCGTCCCCGAGCATGTTTCCCTGGGCTGGTACGGCCGCGGCCTCGATCCGCAACAGCTCGCCGCCCTGCCCCGCGCCGGGGAACGCTGGCGCTTCACGGCGCAGCTGCGGCGACCCCACGGCAGCGTCAATCCCCATGGTTTCGATCTGGAAGCCTGGCTGTTGGAAGAAAACCTGCGCGCCACCGGCACCGTGAGGGGCAACGCCGTCAAGCTGGCGGAGCGGGTGGAGCGGCCCCGCTATTGGATCGCGGCGGCTCGCCAAGGGGTCCGCGAGCGCTTCGCCCGGGTGCTGCAAGACCAACCCTATCAAGGCGTGCTGGCGGCCCTGGCGGTGGGGGATCAGCAATCTATCCCGGCGGACCAGTGGCGGGTCTTCACCCGGACCGGGGTCAACCATCTGATGAGCATTTCCGGACTCCATGTCACCCTGGTGGGCAGCCTGGGATTTCTGGTCGTGGGAGCGCTATGGCGCCGCATTCCCCGGCTGGCGCTGTGGTTGCCGACCCCGAAGGCCGCGGCGGCGGCGGGCCTCGCCGTGGCTTTCGGTTACGCGCTGCTGGCCGGTTTCGGGGTGCCGGCCCAGCGCACCGTGTACATGCTGGGGGCAGCCGCGTTGGCGGTGTGGAACAACCGCGCCGGCTCGTTTTCCGGCGTGCTGGGATCGGCGTTGTTCGCCGTGGTGTTGCTAGACCCTTGGGCCGTGCTGGCGGCGGGGTTTTGGCTGTCCTTCGGCGCCGTGGCGGCCATGGTGTTCGTGCTGCAGGGGCGCCTGCAAGCGGACCGCTGGTTGCTGTCCTTCGGCCGGGTGCAATGGGCCGTCACGGTGGCCCTGACGCCGCTGCTGCTGGCCTTGTTCCAGCAGACCTCGCTGGTATCGCCGCTGGCCAATGCTTTCGCCATTCCTCTGGTGAGTTGGGTGGTGACCCCCCTGGCTCTGGCGGGGGCCGTGCTGCCCTGGGACGGGCCCCTGGCCCTGGCGCATCACGCCATGGCGGGTGGCATGGCGCTGCTGGAACCGTTGAGCCGATTGCCGGATGCCGTCTGGCAGCAGCATGCGCCGCCCGGCTGGACGGTGCCGGTGGCGGTGGCGGGAAGTATCTGGCTGCTGTTGCCGCGGGGTTTTCCGGCCCGCTGGGTGGGCGGGGTGGGCTTTCTGCCGCTGTTATTCGTCCTGCCGCCGGCCCCTTTGCCGGGAACGCTGCACGTCGCGGTGCTGGACGTGGGCCAAGGGCTGGCGGTGGTGGTCCGCACCGCTCGTCATGCGCTGCTCTACGATGCCGGGCCCGATTACAGCAGCAGCGATGCCGGGGCCCGCATCGTTGCCCCCTATCTGCGCGGCGCCGGCATTCGCCGGCTGGACGGCATGGTGTTGAGCCACGACGACCGGGACCACAACGGCGGCGCGGCCTCGGTGCTGCAAGCGGTGCCGGTGGATTGGCTGCTGGCCTCCTTCGCCGCCGAGCATCCGCTGTGGGCTGGGGCTCCCGCGGTGGGCCATTGTCACGAAAGCCAAAGCTGGGAGTGGGATGGCGTGCGCTTCGAAATGCTGCACCCCCCACGGGAAAGCTACCGCCAGCTCCAGCGGACCGACAACGCCCGAAGCTGCGTGCTGCGCATCGCCACCGCCCACGGCAGCCTGCTGCTCACCGGCGACATCGAACATCGCTCGGAACGGGAATTATTGGAACAGGCGGCCTGGCAACTTCCCGTCGAGGTCTTGGTGGCGCCCCACCATGGCGGCAAATCCGCCTCGGGAGCCGACTTCGTCGCCGCGGTACGGCCCCGGCAAGTGATCTTCTCCGCGGGCTATCGCAATCCCTTCGGCCATCCCCGGCCGGAAGTGGCGCAACGCTACCGGGCTATCGGCAGCGAGATCCGCCGCACCGACCGCGACGGCGCCCTGCTGCTGCGCTTCGCCGACGGCCGGATCGGTACCCAAACCGCCCGGCAAAGTCATCGGCGCTATTGGCAGGACCGTCCAGACCTTGGGGAGCGATGAAAAATTGCGTTATTCGCCAATGAACCTCGGGCGAGGCGCTCAAATGGCCGGATGTGCTGGTACCTTGAGCGGCTGATAGCCGCTTTGCCGTGCTCTGATTATGGCCTCGAGCCAGTCGGAAATCTCCATCAGCGGCACGATGCGAATATCGCCGACCGCCCCACCTCCTGAAAAAGTGGATGCAAAAGCGGCCACGGAGGCATGGCTCGGCATTTGCACGATCATCACTTCATCGTACTTCTCATCAAGAACGACCCACCCGCGATCAACTTTGCCTCCGAGCGCCTTAATAACCGGAACAACCGCGTCCATCCTGTTTTGCGGATACTGAATCAACCGTTGACGAACCTCGGGCGCATACTTCACCGTTACCAGGTAACTTTGCATCCTCGTCTCCTGTCAAAGGGCCTCGATGACTTTGGTGGCCGGCTCCCAACCCGATTGCCGCAATCCAAATCCGGGAATCGCCCTATTGGCCAACCACGCAAATACGGATATCCATGGTCATGGCAGGCATCGGGGCCCTTCGGTTGTCCACCGCAAAGTAATACAGCCCTGACTCCGGTATGGCAACGCTATAGGAGGCCCCTTGAACCAGCCCGGAATTCCCATAGTGAAAAAATGGCTGTCCGGCGGCATAGAGAACGAAGTTATCATTATTCAATAAGAACACGTCCCCTATGTTGGAGATCCCGTAGGACACGAGGCGCTTCGCCGAAAACATATTCCCTTGCCGGAGATTGAACTTATAAAAACCGTAGCCACCTGCCCGCACCCTTACGACCTGACAAACCGGAAATAGGAAAGACTGACCGGTCCAGCCCGGAGCGGGTAATAACAGATACCCCAAAGCCGTGACAAGGATAGGGATCATGGTTCTCGCGGCGCTCGCAAGGTAGTCGGCAAAGGCGTACCCATGGGGTAACGGTTTAATGAGGTAGCGGTCGGTTTCGTGTTTTCGCAAATCACAATATAGCCACAGGTAGTCTGTAGTCAATAGCCACAGGATTATTCTGTGTGGGTATTCTTCGCCCATGGCCGACAAACCCATCTACTTGGTCCGCAGGAGCAGGCTGCAGCAACTCATCAACACGGAATTCAATGGCCGGCAAGCGGAATTCGCCCGCAAAGTCTCAAAGCCGGCTTCATTGATTTGGCAGGTTTTGAATGGCTACAAGGGCTTTGGAGAGACCCTGGCTCGACAGATAGAAGCGAGAGAAGGATTACCTACGGGCTGGCTCGACCAAGGATTGACTGATGACCCAAGCGAAAAACCTGAGGGGACACAGCCACCCGAAATTACCGCGGCGCTTATAGTTCATGCCATCCAAATTCTTGGCAAAGCCCCGGCCGACCTCCTTGAAGCTATTATTGGATTGGCTCTTTACTACGAGAAAAGTCCCAATGATTGCGCTAATGCCATCCGCGCCATCAAGGGTTTTGTTGGAGAATTTAGGCTGCCGCCCAAGATCTCCGCCAGGAGAACGGGTCCCACAGGGGCCCCAAAAAAGAAAAATGGTCACATGTAGCCTTACTCCTCCTCAACGGTAAGCTAGGCCCACCAAGCGTTCATGATCCACATCCGCCCCGCCGCGCCCCGAGGTCACGCCCACCACGGCTGGCTAGACACTTGGCACCTTCTCCTTCTCCGATTATCACCATCCCCAGCAGGGAACCCGCCGACAACACAACCCGCCTGCCACGAGCATCCACCCACTTTCCGATCGCCGGCGCCGCCAGGCCGGACAGCATCAATCCCAAGGCAAAGCCGCCGAACAACGCGGTCTCGGATGCCCCGGCGCCCAGCCGCATGTCTTGCCCCAGCACGGCGATGGAATAGTAGAGGCTGCCCCAGGAAATGATTTGGGCGACGCCCAAAGCGGGCACGGCGATGGTGAGGGGCATCGGGCTTGCTTTTTACCGGACTGGCTCAGGGCGAACGATCCGGTTCTTGTTATCGCTTACGCTGGCGCAATCCGCCGGGGTGACGCCGCTCCATTCTCGCGTTTCCGCGCAACCATCAGCCGTGGATGTAGTGCTCCAACTGCTGGATGATGAATTGCTGCTCGGAGATGATGTCCTTCACCAGATCGCCGATGGAAATGACCCCCAGGATCCGGCCGTCTTCCAGCACCGGCAGGTGCCGCACCCGCTTATCCGTCATGAGGGCCATGCAGTCCTCGTTGGTATGGTTGGGGAGGACATAGATCACTTGCTGGGTCATCACCTCCCGCACCGGAGTCTCCTTCGGCGACTTGTCGTGGAGGAACAGCTTGCGGGCCAAATCCCGCTCCGAGATGATGCCGACCAATTTGTCACCCGCGAGCACCAGCAGCGCGCCGACGTTCTTTTCCGCCAACAGCTTCATGGCGTCGTGAACCGAGGCGTCGGGCGGAATGCCGAACGCTCCCGGAGGTTTGCCCTGCAATAGCTGTCTTACCGTCTTCATGATTTCTCCTTTCTTAGCTTTGCGCCATTCGGGAGTCTTATTGAATCATAGGCCGGGAAAGGGGGGGAACTCAACCGGGCTATCGTGGGCAAGAATCCACCCACGCCTCAGGATGGAGGGGTTCGCGGCAGAATGCGCACCGACTTCACCGCCCGATCCTGGGTTTGGAGGATTTCCAGGGGCTGCCCGGCGATTTTCAGGCTGGTGCCGGGCTCGGGAATTTCCTGGAGATACTCCAGAATCAGGCCATTCAAGGTCTTGGGGCCGTCCAGGGGCAGCGCCAAGCCCAGCTTGCGGTTCAAGTCCCGCAGCAACGCCGCCCCTTCCACCACGATGCTGCCGTCCGGCTGGCGGGCCGGCAGGGCGGAGGGAACCGGCGAGGGGGAGGCGAATTCGCCGATGATTTCCTCGATGATGTCTTCCAAGGTCACCAGCCCCAGCAGCTCTCCGTATTCGTCGACCACCAGCCCCATGCGCCGCCGATGCTCCTGGAATTGATGCAATTGGGTCAGTAACAGGGTGCCGGACGGAACGAAATAAGGCTCGGCCATGATGCCGCCCAAGGACTCTCCGGAAACTTCCTGCCCGCCCATAAGTTCCAGCGCTTTGCGGATATGCACCACTCCCGCCACTTCCTCGATCCGATCCCGATACACGGGCAACCGGGTATGGCGGCAAAGGACAATCTGCCGCCGGAGTTCTTCCGGGGACGCGTTCAGATCCAGGGCCTCGATTTGATGGCGAGGGACCATCACGTCATCCACGGCGATCCGTTCCAGATCGAACAGATTGAGCAGGATGCTTTGGTGTTTCTTGGGGAAATAATGCCCTGCCTCCAGCACCAGGGTTCGCAATTCCTCCGGGCCGAGGGGCCGGGCGGCCTCGGCGCCGGGCTTCAGCCGCAGCATGGCAAGCAACGCCTGCACGAACAGATTGACGAACCACACCACCGGGGTGAACAGCTTGAGCAGCGGCGTCAGCGCGTAGCTCGCCGGAAAAGCGATGCGCTCCGGATAAGCCGCGCCGACGATCTTCGGCGTGATTTCGCTGAAGACCAGAATAAAAAAGGTGACCGTCACCGTGGCGATGCTCAGGGCCCATTCGCTCTCGCCGAAGAAGCGAAAAGTGATGACCGTCACCAGCGCCGCCGAGGCCGCGTTGATGAGGTTATTGCCCAGCAGCACCACCCCCAGCAGCTTGTCGGTGCGGGCCAGCAGTTGGGCGGCTAGCCGTGCCCCGCGATGGCCCACCTTGGCCAGATGCCTCAACCGATAGCGGTTAAGCGCCATCATGCTGGTCTCGGCAATGGAGAAAAAACCGGAAACGAGGAGAAAAACGATCAGCGCGGCGATCAGCACCGATAACGGAATGTCGTCCAAGGGAACATCACGGGAAATGCGATGGGACCAGTATCGGCGGCGAGCCCCAGGCTGTCAACCGGATGCGAGGACGGATTACCCGCCGGTTAACCCCGCCCCAGCACCACTTCCATCACGAACTTGCTGCCCACGTAGGCCAGCACCAGGCACAGAAAACCGGCCCAGGTCCAGCGCAGCGCCACCCGTCCTCGCCAACCCCGGATCCAGCGCCCGGCCAGCAAGGCGGCGAAGATGCCCCACGACGCCACCCCAAACACGGTCTTGTGAGTGAGCTGCCAGGGCTTGCCGAACAATTCCTCGGAGAACAGCATGCCGCTGGCGAGGGTCAGGGTCAGTAAGACAAAGCCCGCGGCGATGATGCGGAACAGCAACGTTTCCAGCGTCAGCAGCGGCGGCAGATCGGCCGGGACGGCGGCCCCGCCGTGCAGGCCCCGTTCCAGCAGCGTGATCAGCAGCACATGAAAGGCGGCGATGGTCAGCAAGCTGTAAGCCAGCAGGGACACCACCAGATGGGCCTTGAACGCTGCCATGCCGGCATGGGCGAGGGGCTGGGTGGCGGGGAACAGCACCGGGAATAGCGTGGCCACTGCTGCCGCCGGCATGATGAGCCCTTGCAGCGCTCCTAGGCGCCAGACCTGATTCCCCATCCAATAAATCAACAGGGTCAGCCAGAAGATGACCGCCACCGCGTGCCCCACCCCCAGGAACATCCCGTCGGCGGCGAAGATCGAGCGGTAGAGCAGCACACCTTGCAAGGCCCAGGGAATCCCTACGCCGTAGCGCTTCCAGAGCGCCGGAGCGTGTTGCGTGGGCCGCCGCCGCGCCCGCCACAGCCATGCCGCCAGCAGGCCGTATAAAACGGCATCCAGCAGGTGCAGTAGAATGTCGGTTTTCACGCGGGGACCTCAAGTTTCCGCGAAGTCTACACCATCCCTCCGAAACGAAGCGAGGCAGCCCATGTTGGAACAACTCACCCAGCGCCTGTCGGGCGTCGTCAAGACCCTGCGCGGCCAGGCGCGGCTCACCGAGAGCAATATCCAGGACGCCCTGCGGGAAATTCGCCTGGCGCTGCTGGAAGCCGATGTCGCCCTGCCGGTGGTCAAGGATTTCATCGCCCGCGTCAAGGAAAAGGCCCTCGGCCAGGAAGTCATTGGCAATCTCAACCCCGGCCAAGCCCTGGTGGGCGTGGTTCACGACGAACTGACGGCGCTGATGGGCTCCGGGAACGCGGCCCTGAATCTCGCCGTCACTCCCCCCGCGGTCATCCTCATGGCCGGCCTGCAAGGCTCCGGCAAGACCACGTCCAGCGGCAAGCTGGCCAAGCGGCTAAGGGCGCAGAAAAAGAAAGTGCTGCTGGCCAGTTGCGACGTCTACCGGCCGGCCGCCATGGAACAACTCAAGACCCTGGCCGGCCAGATCAACGCCGACTATTTCGACGCCGATCCCAGCCAGCCGCCGGAGACCATTGCCCGAGCCGCCTTGGATTATGCCCGCCGGCATTATCATGACGCGCTCATTGTCGATACCGCCGGCCGGCTCACGGTGGACGAAGCCATGATGGAAGAAATCCGCCGGCTGCATGCCGCCGTCGATCCGGTGGAAACCATCCTGGTGGTGGACGCCATGCAGGGGCAGGACGCCGTCAACACCGCTCGCGCCTTCTCCGACACCTTGCCGCTGACGGCGGTGATTCTCACCAAGCTGGACGGCGACGCCCGGGGCGGGGCGGCCCTGTCGGTGCGCCACGTCACCGGCCGGCCCATCAAATTCGTCGGCACGGGGGAAAAGCTCGAGGGTCTAGAGCCATTTCATCCCGAGCGCATGGCTTCCCGCATCCTGGGCATGGGAGACGTGCTGGGGTTGGTGGAAGAAGCTCGCCGCCAGGTGGACGAGGCCGAAGTCCAGCGCCTGGCCCACAAGGTCAAAACCGGCAAGGGTTTCGACTTGGAGGATTTCCGCTCCCAACTGCGGCAGATGAAAAAAATGGGCGGGATCGGGGCATTGATGGACAAGCTCCCCGCCCAACTGACCCAGGCCGCCCAAGGCGCCTCGATGGACGATCGTGCCTTGCTGCGGCTGGAAGCCATCATCAACTCCATGACCCCCACCGAACGGGCCCGCCCCGAGCTCCTCAAGGCCTCCCGCAAGCGCCGGGTGGCGACCGGGTCTGGAACCACGGTGCAAGAGGTCAACCGCCTGCTGAGCCAATTCGAGCAGACTCAGAAAATGATGAAAACCCTCTCCAAGGGCGGTCTCACCCGAGCCATGCGGGGAGTGCGGGGAGGCTTTCCGCGTTGACGGGTCGCCGCCCCGCCTAGTCGGCCAAAGGATCTTTGACCTTTATTTCCAAGCTGTCATCCTGCCGTAATCTTTACCCCTTACCTTTCTTCAATGGCCGGGAGCGATTTCCGCCGGCTAGGAGCGCCTGCTTTGCGCGTTTACAACTGTTCATGGGAAAAACCTTGCAAAAATTCTGGTCCAATTTATATAATGCGCATGCAAACCATTTGTTTCATATTCATTATAGATAAAATTAATGTAATTTTTCACTTCTTTATCTAAGGAGCCTTGTAATGAACGCAATTCGCAAGCAAACCCTTCTGGCGGCCGCTGTCGCCTCCGCCTTCGCCGCTCCGGCGGCCCTGGCCCAAAGCAGCAACGTCACTGTTTATGGCCGCATGAACCTGAGCTTCGACCGCTATTCCGCCTCCGACGCCACCGCCGGCGCGGCGGCCGACATCCAGTCCCGCAACCGGCTGGTGGACAATTCCTCGCGGCTGGGCTTCAAGGGCACGGAAGATCTGGGCAACGGCCTGCAAGCGATCTTTCAGATCGAGTCCGGGGTTACCGGTGACGCCAGCGCCGGCGCCGTGGCCGCCAGCACCGGCGCCCTGGGTACCCGCACCACTTTCGTCGGCCTGCAAGGGAAAACCTGGGGTCAAGTGCTGCTGGGCCGGCAAGACGTCTACTATGGCAATGGCAAGCTGGACGAGCCCAACCGGCTGGGAATGCTGCCCAACGCTTTTGAAAACGCCGCCGCTGGCCGCAACGCCATCAGCGCCGCCGGCGCCACCGGCAACGGCGTGATGACTCCGAGTTTGAACCGCGCCGACAACGTGGTGAGCTATATCTCCCCCAGCTTCAACAACTTCACCCTCAAGGTCCAATACGCCATCCCTGCCGGGGAGGCTACTGCCGCGGGCTCCGGGGTGAAAAACACCGCCACCGCCTTCAACCTGACCTACGACAACGGTCCTTGGTATGCTCAGGCCGATTGGATGAAGAACAGCGACCTGGCCCTCGCTTGGGACGGCAGTGCCGCCGCCACCGCCGCCGGCAACGAGGTGACGGCTTGGAAATTGGGCGGGGCCTACGCCTTTCCCAGCAACACCCACGTGGGCCTCCTTTACGAAAGGCTGAAAAACGAGACCGGCAACGGCGCGGGCTTGGCGGCCAACGTCACTAACCCCAATCGGGAGCGCAACTCCTGGGCCTTCAACGTCGTGCAGGCCATGGGCAACACCAAGCTCTACGCCAAATACGGCAAGCTGGACGATGTCTCCGGAGCTGCCGCCGGCGGCTCCCAAACCGGGGCCAAGCACTGGGGCCTGGGGGCGAGCTACTCCTTCTCCAAGCGCACCAACGTCAACGTCTTCTATGCCAAGGTCGACAACGACGCCAACGCCAACTACCAGTTCATCAGCTATAACGGCCCCGGCGCGGGCACCAACGCCACCCCGGTGTCGGCGGTTGGCGCCGATCCCACCTCCTTCGGGGTGGGTGTCGTTCACAACTTCTGATCGTCACCGGCCGGTTTTTCGGCCGCAAACCGAACGGGCCTCCGCGGAGGCCCGTTTTTTCGGCGGTTGCCATCGCGCACGCTCCTGCACGGTAGTAAAGCAGTCCATATCATTGGGTTGGGCAACACTTGACCATCGGCAATGTCGGTCGATTGGTCTGCGGAGGCCACCGTCAGGACCCGACGGGTTCGTGCATCCAGGCTGGAATGTCTCGCTGGCCATGCAGAACGCGCCAAACGTCGATGTGATCCTCGCGCTCTACGTAGAAGACCAGATAGGGATAGCGCTTCAGCGGCCAGACGCGAAGTCCTGGGAGGTCGAGTTCGTGGGCGTAGCGCGGCGAGCCGGTCGCCGGATGGCGGCCGATGTGGCCGTAGGCCTGCTCCAAGGCATCGATGAAGCCGAGCGCGGCCTGCTCCGAGCCTTCGGCCAGGTAATACTCGACGGCCTCGTCCACGTCCCGATGGGCCGCTTCGCGCGGGATGACCGGCTTGGTCTTCAACCGCCGGCTCGCCGGCGAACGCGCTCACGCAAGGCGTCGAAGTAGGCAGTGTCGACGGGGGCTCCGGGGGGGGAACCTCCCCCTTCAAGGAGCAGGGCGCGCAGCTGCTGTCGATCCTGATCCTTGCGGATCAGCTCGCGCACGTACTCGCTGCTGGTGCCGTAGCCGCGGCTGGCGACCTGCTCGTCCACGAAGGACTTGAGGGAATCGGGCAGGGATATGTTCATCGTACTCATGGGATTAAGGCTAGCCGGTTTGGCAAAATTTGGCAAGCCAGAATCAGCCCACCCGCCCATTTTCGCGATCGGCCAATTGGACACCTGCTTACACCCATTCATGCCAATGCCGGCGCGTTGACCGGCGATCTCAATCCGCGGCGGCGAATAGCCCAGGTAATCTCCGCACTAGATGCGGTGAACTGGTTGCGCCTGCGGAGATTGTGGGCCATAATCACCGCATGAACAGCGGCGATTACACCTACATTTGGCAGGCCGATGAATGGCCGAACTGGCGCTACGACCTGGCGGCCCTTGCCTGCCCCCTGGCGGAAGTCAGCCGCGCACAGGGCCTCCTGATGGGGCGCCTGTCCGACGTCGGCAGGCCAAAGCGCGACCAGGCCAGCCTGTCGGCGCTTACCGAGGACGTGGTCAAGACCAGCGAGATCGAGGGCGAACAGCTCAACGTGGAGTCCGTGCGCTCGTCGATTGCCCGCCGCCTGGGCGTGGACATCGGGGCGCTGGCGCCAGTGGATCGGCATGTGGAAGGCGTGGTCGAGATGGTGCTCGACGCCACGGCCAACTGCAACGCGCCGGTCTCGCGGGAGCGCTTGTTCGGCTGGCACGCGGCGCTCTTTCCCACCGGCTACTCCGGCCTTTCGAAGATCAAGGTCGGCGCCTGGCGCGACGATGCCGGCGGCCCGATGCAGGTGGTGTCCGGCCCTCTCGGCCGCCAGCGGGTGCATTTCCAAGCGCCGCCGGCCGATCGCCTGGAGACAGAGATGGGGCGTTTTCTCGAGTGGGTCAATAGTGAGTCGGGCGAGCCGTCGCTCATCAAGGCCGGCCTCGCCCATCTGTGGTTCGTCACCCTGCACCCCTTCGATGACGGCAATGGCCGCATCGCCCGCGCCGTTGGCGACCTGCTGCTGGCCCGGGCCGACGGCAGCCCGCAGCGTTTCTACAGCCTCTCAGCGCAGATCCAGCGGGAGCGTAAGGCCTACTACGACATCCTGGAGCGCACCCAGAAAGGCACGCTCGACGTCACCGATTGGCTCGCCTGGTTCCTCGACGCCTTGCACCGCGCCGTCGATCAGGCGCAGCACACCCTCGATGCCGTGCTGGCCAAAGCGCGCTTCTGGCAGCGCTTCGCCGGCACGCCGATGAACGAGCGCCAGGTGAAACTGCTCAATCGATTGCTCGATGGCATCGAAGGTAAACTCACCACCGGCAAATGGGCAGCGATCGCCAAGTGCTCGCCGGATACGGCGCTGCGCGACATCAACGAGCTGCTCGAGCAGGGTGTGCTGCGCAAGGCCTCCGCTGGCGGGCGCAGCACCCACTACGAGTTGAATGAATCGTCGGCGGATCCAGTCATTGTATCTGCCGCCCCTGGCGCGGTTTGAACGAGATGAGCGTAGGCATGGAACTGCGATTTGAAGTGCTGGACGATGCGTCCGGCGTGTTCGTGTACCCGGAGGAGAGGTTCGACGGTCTCGTCGAAGAATTCGACGAATTGCTGGACGCACACCCGTCCGGCAGGCTCGCGGACAAGCCCTACGTGACCGCGCTGGAGAAGCTCGTCGTCCGCGAACCGGAATTCATCGACGGCCACGCCCATCTCGCCTTCGCTTGGTACGAGCAAGGCAAGCCGAAGAAAGCGCACGAGGCCGCCCTGGCCGGCTTGGGCATCGCCAACTGCCTGCTCCCCGAGGGCTTCGCCGGACACATCGAATGGGGCCATCTGGGAAACCGCCCCTTCCTGCGTGCCCTACACGGCGCCGTGCTGGCCCACATGCGGCTGCGCCGCCACCGCGAGGCGGTCGTGCTCATCGAAAAGATGTTGGCGTACAACCCGAACGACAATCAGGGGATGCGCTACCTGCTCGGCTCGGAAGCGCTGCGCGCCGGCAATCACGATGAGGCACAAAAGGTCTTCGCCGCCGAAGCGGCGGGATACCCGCCCTATTTCTACGAACTCGCCCTGACCCACATCCTCAAGGGGGAATGGATTCCGGCAGCGACGGCATTACGCCGCGGTTTCTGTGCCAACCCCTACATCGCTGAGATCCTGGGCGGCAACCCTCGGCCGCAGCCGCTGGCTATCTGGCACGGCAGCAATCTGGCCGAGCCGGAGACGGCGGTCGACTACGTCGAGAGGTACGGGAATCTGTGGCGGCGTGGGCTGGACGGCCTGGCGTTCGTGCGATGGCTGTTCAATCACCCCAAAGTCATGACCGAGCGGGCGGCGCATGGACTGCCGCGAAGCGCTCCTCTGGGAACAGGACTACCAAGCGCGCACCATGATCCTGGATCGCGAGCGTGAGGTGCTGGCCGGCATCGATGACCGACTTTCCGCCGCCCTCGTCATCAAATGCCAAGATCGCCGGGGCTGGACCGTTTACCCCTGGATGGGGGCGTTCGGCGCCTGAGTCTTGCCTTCCGGGCGGTCTTCCAGAAGTTCGGACGCGGCACCAACCCCCTCGGCATCGTGCCGGCTGAGCAGATCAAGGCCTTAGTGCTGGCGCAGGTCAAGGCCGCCTTGCAGGCGCCGGAGATGATCCAGGCGGTGTGGGATGAGGTCCAGAAATTGGACGCCACGGTATCAGCGCCCGCCGTGGTGCTGGCAATGCGAAACCTGTCGGTGGTCTGGAACGAGATGTTCCCGGAGGAACGCTGTCGGCTGGTGCGGCTGCTGATTGCCCGGGTGCAACTCAAGGACGAAGGCATCGACATCGAATGGCAGCCGGCGGGGTGGTCGGCGCTGATGGCGGAACTGGCGCCGAACAGCATCGGGGCCGAATTGCGTGAAATGGAAATGGAAGCGATGGCATGAGAGGGATGGAGCAGACAGGACGGGCACAATCCACTACGGCCAGACTCGACGAGGGCATCAAGCTGACGACGTTCATCCCGGTACGATTCGTCAGGCACAAGGCGAGGAAGGTGGTGGTGGAGCCGACGACGCCGAGACGGATGGCATCGCCGCTGAATCCGGGGCGGCCGACGTCCGTCGACCAGAATCTGATGGCGGCGCTGGCCAAGGCGTTCTTCTGGCAGGAGCTGCTGGATACGGGCCGGGTGAAGAACATGACCGAGTTGGCCAAGGCCGAAAAGATCGGCCTGGCGCGGATGCAGAAGATGTTGAAACTCGCCCGCTTGGCACCGGACATCGTCGAGGAGATCGCTCAGGGCCGCCAGCCGGTCGGGCTGTCGCTGTTGTTCTTCGTCGAGAACCCGTTGCCGGATGACTGGGATGCGCAGCGGGAGGCGATCGGCGGGTTGGCCAGTTGACCGTGAGATTACGTTCGAAACCCGACCGCTATGCGTTGTGGGGTGCAAACCACCACCCGGAAACCCGCATGGTTACAGGGTGTCGCGCCTTGACCGGGAAAGACAAAAACAGAGAAAAGAGAGGAATTCGGGTGGTCAGGAGGGCGAAATCAGGGCCTCACCGCGATCATCGAAATTCGCACCGCCCGCGAAACCCCGCCACTGCTGGCGCTTCGCGGGCGTGAAAAAGGCCAGACGTTGCTCTGGCCTTTATGAAATGGTGGTGCTGAGGCGACGCCCCGAAACCGACTGCGGCGGCAATGAGCACGAACCAGCTTGAACCAGCACCAATGGGCGAATTGTAGCCCAACTCATCCCGGAGTCTCAATCGTCGAAGC
>JAHFQX010000011.1 GCA_023259135.1 Betaproteobacteria bacterium
CCGCCATCAATCCGGGGAATTCCGGAGGCGCCTTGGTGGACGTGGCCGGCAATCTCATCGGCATCAACAGCGCCATTTATTCCCGCACCGGCGGCTCCCTGGGGATCGGTTTCGCCATCCCCGTGAGCCTCGCCAAGCAGGTGATGGAGCAGATTGTCCGGAACGGCTCGGTCACCCGCGGCTGGCTGGGAGTGGAAGTGCAGGACGTCTCCCCGGAACTGGCGGAGTCGTTCAAGCTGGCGACGGCCAAAGGCGCCTTGATCGCCGGGGTGGTGCGGGGCGGACCGGCCGACAAGGCGGGGATCAAGCCCGGCGACATTCTGGTGGCGGTCAACGACAAACCCGTCACCGACTCAGCCAACATGCTCAACTTAGTGGCGGCGCTGTCTCCCGGCCAGGCCGCCAACTTGAAAATTCTGCGCAACCAAGCCGAGCTGGGGGTGCGGGTTCTGACCGGCAAGCGTCCGGCGACCCGGCCAGAGGAGCAACGCTAGGAAGGGTCTGGATGAGTGGCCGCGGTGGCCCGCACTACCTCACAGCAGGCGTGGGGGGCCATAAGCAAAGCGTATTGCGTCGCATGACATGAGGGTCATGAGGGTCAGACACGATATATGCAATGCAACGGCGAGCGAGATCAAAAAATGGTTTGTGCCGCGGGTCGAAGCATGACGGATTTTTCTATCTCACCGACGAATTTAGCATCAATCCTCGGCAGCTTCAGGCTGGGCTGTGCGCCGCTCCAGGGCGGCGGCTACCAGCACTCCGGCTTCGTAGAGCAGCCATAGGGGCAGGGCCAGCATGATCTGAGAAATCACGTCCGGGGGCGTGAGGATGGCGCCGATCACGAAGGCGCCGACGATGACGTAGGGGCGCGATTCCCGCAGGGTAGCCACGTTGACCACGCCCATGCGCGCCAGCAGGATCACGGCGATGGGGACTTCGAAGGTGACCCCGAAGGCCACGAACAGGGTCAGGACGAAATCCAGGTATTTGCCGATATCGGTCATCACCGCCACGCCCTGGGGGGCGATCCCGGTGACGAACCGGAAGACCACCGGAAACACCAGGAAATAGGCGAAAGCCATGCCGCAGAAAAACAGCACGGTGCTGGCTACCACCAGCGGCCCGACCAGGCGTTTTTCGTGGGCATAGAGGCCGGGAGCGACGAATGCCCAGACCTGATGCAGCACGTAGGGCAGGGCCAGCAGCAAGGCCGCCAGCAGCGTGACTTTCATGGGCACGAAAAACGGTGTGGTGACTTCGGTGGCGATCATCTGCCCGCCGGCGGGCAGGGCCGCCAGCAAGGGCCGGGCCAGCAGCGCGTAGAGTTCCCCGGACCAGGGCAGCAGCGCCAGAAAAGCGATGCCTACCGCGATCAGTATCCGCATCAGCCGCTGGCGCAGCTCCACGAGATGGGAGAGCAGGTTTTCGGAGGAATCCACGGGAAGTTATCCGGGTCGGCTGTCGCCGGGCTGCCGGGGACTGCCGGAAAAAGGCAGTTCCAATTGAGAGTGGGGGGCGGCGGGTTCCGGAGTTGCTGCCGGCGACTCGGCGGGTGCGGCTTTCACGCCCGGATCGGGGGAGGGTTCCGGCGGAGGTTGGAGCGCTTGTTCCAATTCCCCGACCGCCGCGGTGACGGAGGTTTCGATGGAATGGGCGGTCTGCTGGACCGAATCCTTCAGGGAACGCAGCTCTTCCACCTGCATCTGCCGGGAGATATCGGCCTTGACCTCGGCCACGTAACGCTGCATCCGGCCCAGCAGGTGGCCCAGGGTGCGGGCCACCTTGGGCAGCCGCTCCGGGCCGATCACCACCAGCGCCACTACGGCGATGACCAGCATCTCCGAAAACCCGACATCGAACACCGGAGCGCCCGCCTAGGAGGAGCGGCTATGGTCCTTTGTCTTGCCCTCGTAGGTGTGTCCGGCGGTCGGGGTCTGATCCAACTGGTCCGGTTTTTTTGCGGTCGCGTCCTGATTTTCCGCGTCCCGCATGCCTTCCTTGAAGCCCTTCACGGCGCCGCCCAGATCCTGGCCGATATTGCGCAGCTTTTTGGTGCCGAAGACCAGGACGATGATCAGCAGAACGACCAGCCAATGCCAAATGCTGAAGCTACCCATGATTGCAACTCCTCAAGAAGCGCGGGCCAACATGACCGGCAGGAGGTGGGGGCCGCCGCCCACCACGTGGAAATGAATATGCATGACTTCCTGGCGCCCCACCCGCCCGGTGTTGGCGATGGTGCGAAAGCCGTCGCCCAGCCCCTGTTGCTTGGCCAATCGGGAGATGAGGAGCATCAGCTTGCCCATCACGGCTTGGTGGCTGTCGTCCAGGTGGGCCAGGGACTCGATGTGTAATTTCGGGATCACCAGGAAATGCACCGGCGCCTGGGGATGGATGTCGTGGAATGCCATGAGATCGGCATCCTCGTGGATTTTCCGGCTGGGCAATTCACCCCGGGCAATTTTGCAAAAAACGCAGTTATCCATGATCGACTATTCCAGGGGGGGAGTGCCGCGGGAGGCTTTTTCGTCCACCCCCGAGATGCCTTCCCGGCGGCGCAGTTCGGCCAGCACGTCTTCCGGCCCCAGACCGTGCCAGGCCAGCAACACCAGGGAATGGAACCATAGGTCGGCCAATTCCCGGACGATATGCAGTTTATCACCGTCCTTGGAGGCCATCAGAACCTCGGCGGCTTCCTCGGCGACCTTCTTGAGGACGGCGTCGTGGCCCTTGGCGAACAGGCCGGCCACGTAGGAACGGGCTGGATCGCCGGCTTTGCGGCTGTCGATGGTGGCGCCCAGGCGCTTGAGAATGTCGGCGTCGATCATGATTGGAGTCAGTCGGTTTTGCCCGGATAAATCGCCCCCGGGTCCTTGAGTTGCGGCTCCACCGTCACCCAGCGGGCTTCTTCCAGGCGCCGGAAGAAGCAGTGGTGCCGGCCGGTGTGGCAGGCGATGCCGCCGACCTGCTCCACGCTCAGCAGCACCGCGTCCGCGTCGCAGTCCAGGCGGATTTCCTTGACCCGCTGCACATGGCCGGAGGCCTGGCCTTTCTTCCACAGCCGGTTGCGGGAACGGGACCAGTATACCGCTTCCCCGGAGGCCGCCGTCAGGGCCAGGGCCTCCCGGTTCATCCAGGCCAGCATCAGCACCCTGCCGCTGCCCGCCTCTTGGGCCACGGCGGCGATCAGGCCGCTTTCCGGCCATGCCACTTGATCGAGCCACGAGTCACTCATAGTCGGACCTCCACTCCATGCCGGGCCAGGTATTCCTTGGCTTGACGGACGGTGAACTCGCCGTAGTGGAAAATGCTAGCGGCCAGCACCGCATCCGCCCGCCCGTCCCGGACGCCTTCCAGCAGATGGGCGAGATTGCCGGCGCCGCCGCTGGCGATGATGGGAATGTCCAGGGCATCCGAAAAGGCCCGGGTCAGCGGCAGGTCGAAGCCGTCCCGGGTGCCGTCCCGATCCATGCTGGTGAGCAGGATTTCCCCGGCCCCCGCGGCTTGCATTCTGCGCCCCCAATCCACGGCGTCAAGGCCGGTGGCTGTTCGGCCGCCGTGGGTGAATACTTCCCAGCGGGGCGCGGGACCGCCGGCCGCTTGCTTGGCGTCCACCGCTACCACGATGCATTGGGAGCCGAACCGGCCGCCGGCTTCTTCCACCAGGGCGGGATTTTGCACCGCCGCGGTGTTGATGCTGACCTTGTCGGCCCCGGCGTTGAGCAGCCGCCGCACGTCGTCCACGCTGCGCACCCCGCCGCCCACGGTGAGGGGAATGAAGACTTGGCCGGCCACCTGTTCCACCACCTCCAGGAGGAGATCCCGGTCATCGCTGCTGGCGGTGATATCCAGGAACACCAGCTCATCCGCTCCTTGCTCGTCGTAGCGCCGGGCCACTTCCACCGGATCCCCCGCGTCCCGCAGGTTGACGAAATTCACTCCCTTGACGACCCGCCCGGCGTTGACGTCGAGGCAGGGGATGACGCGCTTGGCGAGACCCATGAAATATCCGGGCTAGCCGGTCGCCCGGGCGCCGGAAAGCTGGTCGGCCAAGCGCTGCGCTTCCTGGAGATCCAGGACGCCTTGGTAGAGGGCCCGCCCGGTGATGGCGCCCATGATGCCCTCGGATTGCACCGCGCACAGCCGGCGCACGTCCTCCAGGCTGGCGATGCCGCCGCTGGCGATGACCGGCACCGTCAGTTCCCGAGCCAGGGCGACGGTGGCTTCGATGTTGATGCCGGTGAGCATGCCGTCCCGGCCGATATCGGTGTGGATAATCGCTTCCACGCCGTAATCCTGGAATTTCCTGGCCAGATCCACGACGTCGTGGCCGGTGACCTTGGACCAGCCGTCCACCGCCACCTTGCCGTCCTTGGAATCCAGCCCCACCATGATATGGCCGGGAAAAGCCGAGCAGGCGTCGTGCAGGAAGCCGGGGGTCTTCACCGCCGCGGTGCCGATGACCACGTAGCCGATGCCGTCGTCCAGATAGCGCTCGATGGTGTCCAGGTCGCGGATGCCGCCGCCCAGTTGCACCGGGATGGCGTCTCCCACCGCGGCGACGATTTCCAGGATGGCTTTTTCGTTCTTGGGCCGGCCGGCGAAAGCGCCGTTCAAATCCACCAAGTGCAGCCTGCGGGCGCCTTGGGCGACCCAATGCCGGGCCATGGCGGCCGGATCCTCGGAAAAGGTGGTGGCGTCTTCCATGACGCCTTGCTTGAGCCGGACGCAATGTCCGTCCTTGAGGTCGATGGCGGGAATGATGAGCATCGGTTGCGGCCTGGCTGGATGAAGAAACGGGATGGATTCGGGTTCAGGGGCGCCAAGCGACGAAATTGCGCAGCAGCGCGAGCCCGGCGGCTTGGCTTTTTTCCGGGTGGAACTGTACGGCAAAAATATTGTGCCGCGCCACCGCGGCGGCGAACGGCGCGGGATAGCGGCTGATGCCCAGCGTCAAGCTCGTGTCCGCGGGCTCCGCATAGTAACTGTGGACGAAGTAGAAGCGGCTGTCCTGAGGGATATCCCGCCACAGCGCATGGGATCGCTCCTGATGCACCTGGTTCCAGCCCATGTGGGGCACCTTGAGGCGGAGCCCGGCGGCATCGGTCATGGCGGCGGGGAAGCGCCTGACCCGCCCCGGCAGGATGCCGAGCCCCGCGACATTGCCTTCCTCGCTGGATTCGAATAGCATTTGTAGGCCGATGCAAATTCCCAGGAACGGCTTGTGGCGGGAGGCCGCGATGACGGCATCCCGCAGCCCCCGGCCGGTCAATTCCCGGATGCAGTCGGGCATGGCCCCCTGGCCAGGGAACACCACCCGGCCGGCCTGGTTGACGGTCGCGGCATCACCGGCGACGGCGACCCGCAATCGGGGGGCGACATGCTCCAGGGCTTTGGCCACCGATTTCAGGTTGCCCATCCCATAATCCACGACGACGATATCCGGCATTCGACGACCTATCCACGATCCCCAGAGAACGCAAGCTTCCGTCTACAGGGTTCCTTTGGTGGAGGGCAGCGCCGAGCCTTCCCGGGGGTCACGCTCGATCGCTATTCTGAGGGCGCGTCCGAAAGCCTTGAAGGCGGTTTCGGCTTGATGGTGGGCATTGTTGCCCTTGAGGTTGTCCACATGCAGCGTGACCCGGGCATGGTTGACGAAGCCCTGGAAAAATTCCCGCAGCAGGTCCACGTCGAAATCGCCGATCAGGGGCCGGGTATAGGCGACTTGATAGTCCAAGCCCGGCCGGCCGGAGAGGTCCACCACCACTCGGCTTAGCGCTTCGTCCAAGGGCACGTAGGCATGGCCGTAGCGGCGGACGCCTTGCTTGTCGCCGATGGCCTGGGCGAAGGCCTGGCCCAGGGCGATGCCGACGTCTTCCACGGTGTGGTGGCTATCCACGTGCAGATCGCCGGTGGCGGAGAGGGTCAGATCCAGCATGCCGTGCCGGGCCAATTGCTCCAGCATGTGATCGAAAAAGCCGATGCCGGTGGCGATATTGAATTGGCCGCTGCCGTCCAGGTTCAGCTCGACGACAATCTGGGTTTCCAGCGTGTTGCGGGTGATTTCGGCGGTGCGCATGGTCATGGGAAAAGCCAGGGGGTCAGGCGGCGAGCAGAGCTCGCAGGGCTTTGACGAAGCATTCGTTTTCTTCCGGGGTGCCGACGGTGACCCGCAGGCAATGCTCCAGCATGGGGTGGCTGCCGTGGAGATTTTTCACCAGTATGCCGTTTTGCCGCAAGCCTGCAAAGGCCGCCGGAGCATCGGACACCCGGAACAGGATGAAATTGGCGGAACTGGGAAACGGCACGACCCCCGGCAAGCCCAGCAATTGCTCGCGCAAGGCCACGCGGTCCCGCTTGATCCGGGCGGCCTGCCGGAGCAAAGGCGCGGGGTGTTCCAGAACCGTTTCGGCAACCGCTTGAGTCAATGCGTTCACGTTATAGGGCAAGCGCAATTTTTCCAATTGGGTGATCCAGGGTGGCGGCCCCGCCAAAAAACCCAACCTGAGACCCGCCAGCCCCAGCTTGGACAGGGTGCGCATCACCAGCAAGTTGGGATGACGGCCTACCTGGGCCATGAAGCTGGCATCGGCAAAAGCATGATACGCCTCATCCACCACCACCAGTCCGGGGGCGGCTTCGATGATACGCGCTAGGGTATCCCCATCAAACAGATTCCCACTGGGATTGTTGGGATAAGCCAAGAACACCGCCGCCGGTCGATGCCGGCGGATGGCGGCGAGCATGGTTTCCGGATCCAGGCGGAAATCTTCCCGCAGCGGAACGCCGACATAGCCGATGCCGGCGGCGGTGGCGAGCATGCGAAACATGACGAAGCTGGGCTCGACGCTCAAGGCGACCGCGCCGGGCCGGGCCACCGCCAGGGCGACGATCTGGATGATCTCGTCGGAGCCGTTGCCCACCATGATCTCGGCGCCGGCGGGGATGGCCATGCTCTCCCGCAGGCAAGCCTTGAGCGCGTCGGCATGGGGATCGGGATAGCGGTTCAAGGGCACGGCCGCCAGCCGCTTCGCCACGGCGGCCCGCAATTCCTCCGGCAACGGATAGGGGTTCTCCATGGCATCCAGCTTGATCAGTCCCGCGCTGTCGGGGACGTGATAGGGCGACAGGGACAGCAACTCCGGGCGTATCAGTCGTTCGGGCGGCAGCGGCATGGGCAAAATTCAGGAAGCTTCCCGGGTCCGGCAGCGGGCGGATGCGGCGTGGGCCGGCAAGCCTTCCCCGTCGGCCAGGGCGGCGGCGGTCTCGCCCAGGCGGCGGGCGGCGGCGGCGGAGATTCCAATCAGGCTGGTGCGCTTCTGGAAGTCGTAGACGCCCAGGGGCGAGGAGAAGCGCGCCGTGCCCGAGGTGGGCAGCACGTGGTTGGGGCCGGCGCAGTAGTCGCCCAGGGACTCGGAAGCGTAGCGGCCCAGAAAGATGGCGCCGGCGTGGCGGATGTGAGGCAGCCAGGCTTCGGGATCGGCCACCGACAGCTCCAGATGCTCCGGGGCGATGGCGTTGGCTAGTGCGCAGGCTTCCGCCAAGTCCCGCACTTCGATCAAGGCGCCGCGGCGGGCCAGCGCGGCCCGGATCACCGCTTGGCGGGGAGTGGCGGCCAGGCAGCGGGTCATGGCGGCGGCCACGGCGTCGAGGCAGCGGGGATCGGGGGACAACAGCAGGGATTGGGCTTGCTCGTCGTGCTCGGCCTGGGAAAACAAATCCCAGGCGACCCATTCGGCGGGGGTTTGCCCGTCGCAGATGACCAGGATTTCCGAAGGGCCCGCCAGCATGTCGATGCCCACCGCGCCGAACACTTGGCGCTTGGCGGCGGCGACGTAGGCGTTGCCGGGACCGACGATTTTGTCCACTCGGGGGATCGTCGCCGTGCCGTAAGCCAAGGCGGCGATGGCTTGCGCGCCGCCGATGCTGAAGAGCCGGTCCACTCCGGCGATGGCGGCGGCGGCCAGCACCAGCTCGTTGATCCGCCCGTCGGGGGCCGGGGTGACCATGATCAGCTCGCCTACCCCCGCCACCTTGGCGGGCAGGGCGTTCATCAGCACCGACGAAGGGTAGGCCGCCTTGCCGCCGGGGACGTAGAGGCCTACCCGGTCCAGGGGCGTGACCCGCTGGCCCAGCAGCACGCCGTCGCCGTCGTCCTGGCTCCAGGATTCTAGCTTTTGCCGCTGGTGGTAGGCCGTGATGCGCCGGGCGGCGGTTTCCAGATGGGCCCGCAGGTTTTCCGGAATGGCCTCCAGGGCGGCGGCGCGGCGCTCGGCGGGAAGCTCCAAGGACTCTACCGACGGGGCTTCCAGGCGGTCGAAGCGGCGGGTGTATTCCAGCAGGGCGGCATTGCCCCGGCTCCGGACTTGTCGCAGGATTTCCGCGACGGTGTTTTCCACGTTGCCATCCAGGGCGGCGTCGTAGGCCCGCAGCTCGGCCAAGCGTTCCGCGAAATCCGCTTGGCGGGTGGCAAGGCGGCGGATTTCAAGCATGGCCGACGGCTCGGGCAAAGGCATCCAGCACCGGCTGGATTTGCCGGCGCTTGAGTTTCAAGGCGGCTTGATTCACCACTAGCCGGGCGCTCACTTCCATGATGGATTCCACCGCCACCAGATGATTGGCCCGCAGCGTATTGCCGCTGCTGACCAGATCGACGATGGCATCGGCCAGGCCCACCAGGGGGGCCAGCTCCATGGAGCCGTAGAGCTTGATGAGATCCACGTGGACGCCCTTGGCGGCGAAGTGGCGGCGGGCGGTGCCCAGGTATTTGGTCGCCACCTTCAAGCGGCTGCCCCGGCGCACCGCTCCTGCGTAGTCGAAACCTTCGGGCACCGCCACCATCATGCGGCAGCGGCTGATGGCCAGGTCGATGGGTTGATACAGCCCCTCGCCGCCATGCTCTTCCAGCACGTCCTTGCCGGCAATGCCCAGGTCGGCGGCGCCGTATTGCACATAGGTCGGCACATCGCTGGCACGCACGATGATGATGCGGATCTGGGGGTGGCTGGTGCCCACGATCAGCTTGCGGGTCTTTTCCGGGTCCTCGGCGGGGATGATGCCGGCGGCGGCCAGCAGCGGCGCCGCCTCGGCGAGGATGCGGCCCTTGGAGAGGGCGAGGGTCAAGGTCATGTCAATGCATCCGGCGAATGCGGGCGCCCAAGCCGGAGAGTTTCTTTTCGATGCTTTCGTAGCCTCGGTCGAGGTGGTAGATGCGGTCGATGAGGGTTTCGCCCTCGGCCGCCAGTCCCGCCACCACCAGGCTGGCCGAAGCGCGCAGGTCGGTAGCCATCACCGCGGCGCCTTGCAAGCGTTCGACGCCCCGCACCACCGCGGTGTTGCCTTCCACGCTGATGTCGGCTCCTAGCCGGCGCAATTCCTGGGCATGCATGAAGCGATTCTCGAAGATGGTTTCGGTGATCACGGCGGTTCCCGAGGCGATGCTATCCAAGGCCATCAACTGAGCCTGCATGTCGGTGGGCAAGCCCGGATAGGGGGCGGTGCGCAAGTTCACCGAGCGCAGCGGCCCTTGCCGGTCCAGTCGAATCCAATCCGCGCCGCACTCGATGGCGGCTCCGGCTTCCCGCAGTTTTTCCAGCACCGCGTCCAGGGCATCGACTCGAGTTCCCCGCAGCGTCACGCTGCCCCCGGTGGCGGCCGCCGCCGTCAGGAAAGTGCCGGTTTCGATGCGGTCCGGCATGACGCCGTGGCGCCCCCCCCGCAGCTTCGCGACGCCTTCCACGGTGATCACCGGGGTGCCGGCGCCGGCGATGCGGGCTCCCATGGCATTCAGGCATGCCGCCAGATCCGCCACTTCGGGCTCCTGGGCGGCATTTTCCAATACCGTGACGCCTTCCGCCAGGGTGGCGGCCATCATCAGGTTTTCGGTGCCGGTGACCGTCACCAAATCGAAAAAAATCCGGGCGCCCTTGAGGCGCGACGCTGTGGCGTGGATGTCCCCCGCTTCGATGGCGATTCGCGCCCCCATGGCCTCCAGTCCCTTGATGTGCAGATCCACCGGCCGCAAGCCGATGGCGCAGCCGCCGGGCAGCGACACCCGGGCGTTGCCGAAGCGGGCCAGCAAGGGTCCCAGCACCAGGATGGAGGCCCGCATGGTTTTGACCAACTCGTAGGGAGCCACCGGGCGGTGGAGGTCCGCGGCGCAGAGTTCCACCGTGTTGTCCTCGGAGGCCGTCCGCACGCCCATCTGCCGCAGCAACTCCAAGGTGGTGGCCACGTCCCGCAGGCGGGGGACGTTGTTCACCGTCAGGGGTTCGGCGCTCAGGATGGCGGCGCACAGTATCGGCAGCGCCGCGTTCTTGGCGCCGGAAATGGCGACTTCCCCGGCGAGCCGCGAGCCGCCTTGGATCAGCAGTTTATCCATGCGGCTTGATGGCGGGTGGCGGCCGGAGGCGGGGGCGGATCATCGTGCCGCCCAGGCTTCCGGGGTGTAGGTTTTCATGGACAGGGCATGGATTTCCTCCCGCATCCGGTCGCCCAGGGCGCGGTACACCAACTGGTGCTGCTGGACCCGAGATTTGCCGCGGAATTCGGCGCTGACGATGACGGCCTCGAAGTGATGGCCGTCGCCTTCCACCCGGACGTGATCGCTGGGCAGATGCTGCTGGATGTGGGATTGAATGTCTTGGGAGGTGACCATGATTAGGAGCGGAGTTTGTATCCGGTCTTGAGGAGCCAAAGGGTGAGCAATGATAAGGCCAAAAAACAGCCCGCGACAACGGCAAGACTCAACAGCGGGGGCACGTCGGAGGTCGCCAGAAAGCCGTAGCGAAATCCGTCGATGATGTAGAACACCGGGTTGAAGTGCGACAAGCCCTGCCAGAACGGAGGCAGGGAGCGGATCGAGTAGAACACCCCCGACAGAAAGGTCAGCGGCATGATGAGGAAGTTTTGGAATGCCGCCAACTGGTCGAACTTGTCGGCCCAGATGCCGGCGATGATGCCCAGCGTCCCCAGAATGCCGCTGCCCAGCAGCAGGAAGGCCAGCGCCCAGAACGGATGGGGCAGGGCAAGATCGGCGAAGGGGGCCGCCACCAGGAACACTCCGAGCCCCACCATCACGCCGCGGGCCAGGGAAGCCAGCAGATAGGCCCAGAAGATTTCCGTGGGGGACAGGGGGGGCAGCAAGACGTACACCAGATTGCCGGTGATCTTGGATTGGATGAGGCTGGAGGAGCTGTTGGCGAAGGCATTTTGCAGCGCCGACATCATGGCCAGCCCCGGAATGAGAAAGGCGGCATAGCCGATTCCGGGATAGACCTGGACGTGGCTTTCCAGCACATGGGAAAAGATCAGGAGATAAAGCAAGGCCGACAGCACCGGGGCCAGCAGGGTCTGGAAGCTGACTTTCCAGAAGCGTAGCAGCTCTTTTTGGCACAGCGTGAGGAAGCCGCCCATCTCAGGATTTCCTCATGATCTTGACGAACACTTCTTCCAGGTCGGGCTGGAGCAATTGCATTTCCAGAATGCGGATGCCGGCCCTGCGCAGCTCCGCCAGCACGTGCTCCAGGGTTCCATAGCCCTGCAACGCCAAAGTGCGCTCTCCGTTTTCGGAGGCGCCGGCCAAGGATTCCAAAGAGGCGGGCAGGCGGTCCGGGTCGAGCCGCAGCTTGAGGATTTGCTCGGAGACCGCATTGATGAGGTTCTGGGTGGTATCCAAGGCGACCACCCGGCCCTGCTTGAGCATGGCGATGCGCTGGCACAGGGCCTCGGCTTCTTCCAGGTAATGGGTGGTGAGGACGATGGTGTGGCCTTCGCTGTTGAGCTTGCGGATGAAAGCCCAGAGGGCTTGCCGCAATTCCACGTCCACGCCGGCGGTGGGTTCGTCCAGCACGATGACCTGGGGCTTGTGCACCAGCGCCTGGGCCACCATCACCCGGCGCTTCATGCCTCCGGACAGGGCCCGCATGTTGACGTCGGCCTTGTCTGCCAAATCCAGGTGGTGAATGATTTCGTCGACCCAGTCGTCGTTGCGGCGCAAGCCGAAGTAGCCGGACTGAATCCGCAGCGCTTCCCGCACCGTGAAGAACGGGTCGAACACCAGTTCTTGGGGCACCACGCCCAGGGCTCTGCGGGCTTGCCGGTATTGGGTGGCGACATCGAAGCCCAGCACCGAGGCCTGGCCGCGATCCGCCTTGACCAGGCCGGCGAGAATGCTGATGAGGGTGGTTTTGCCGGCGCCGTTGGGCCCCAGCAGGGCAAAAAATTCGCCGGGCATCACTTCCAGATCCACCCCGTCCAAAGCCCGGAGTGTTCCATAGCTTTTGTAAAGCTGCCGAGCGCAAATTGCGGGAGTCATGGCGGATGGAGTTTGCGGGGCCGGAGGACGGGCCCGGAGGCCGGTCAGGAATCGGCCGGCTGGAAAATGAGGTCGGTCACCCCGTAGAGCTGGGCAAGACTGGTTAAATTGGTGGGTAGATTGATAAAGCGCAGCGGTTGACCCTTGTCGAGGCCGGCCCGTGCCCATTCGAGCAACAGGCTGACCGCGGAGGAATCCACCTCGGTCACCTGGGAGAGGTCCACCTCGGTGACGCCGTTTTGCGCCAGCTTGAGGCCCGCTTCCCGCAAGGCGGCGACGTTGGCCAGGGTCACGCTACCGCTGACCACCATGCGGTTGCCCGCTGCTTGGATCATGGCTTGATGCCGGGAGCCGGCGGCGGAGCGCCCCGGTTCTTCTCGGCCAAGGTTTGGATCAGCCCGTCGATGCCGGATTTCTGGATTTCGGTGGTGAAGGTGCCGCGGTAGTTGGTGACCAGGCTGACCCCTTCGATGACCACATCGTAGACCTTCCACCCGGCCGGGGTTTTTTGCATGCTGTAGTCCACCGCGAGGGGCTGGGCGCCGGGTTGGATGATCTGGGTTTTCACCGTGACGTCGGTGTCTTCCGGGGCCATTTTGAAGGGCTTGAATTCCACCGTCTGGTTTTTATAGGAACGGAACGCCGTCGTATAAGTGCGAACCAGCAGCGTGCGGAACTCATTCACCAAACTCTGTTGCTGGGCGGGAGTGGCTTGGCGCCAGTTCTTCCCCACCGCCAGCCGGGTCATGCGGATGAAGTCGAAGTGAGGCAGCACCTTGGCTTCCACCAGGCTCAGCAGCTTTTTCTGGTTGCCGGACTGTAATTCCTTATCCTGCCGGATGAGGGTCAGCACCTCCTCGGTGGTGGTTTTGGCGAGCTGGTCCGGAGCGATATCGGCGCCAGCCGCCGCAGCCGTCGCCATGATGGCCGCCAGCCCAGCGAAAAGGAATTTTGAGAATATCGCTTTCATGTTGTCCCTGCCATTTCTGATGAATCGTGAATTTTATTTGCCGTTGTTGCCGGTCCCGCCTTCGGCGGCGCGGCTAAGGAATTGGCCGATGAGTTTTTCCAGCACCACCGCCGATTGGGTGAGCTGGATCGCGTCCTGGTCCTTCAGGAGCGCCTCATCGCCGCCCCCGTCCAGGCCGATGTACTGCTCTCCCAACAACCCGGAGGTGAGCACCGAGGCCGTGGTGTCCTTGGGGAATTGGTAGCGCTTGTCGATCTTCAAGCCCACCCGGGCCTGGAATCGCTTATTGTCGAATTGAATATCGTCGACCCGCCCCACCACCACGCCGGCGCTTTTGACCGGGGCCCTGATCTTGAGGCCGCCGATATTTTCGAAGTCGGCGTAGATCTTGTAACTGTCGGACAAGTTGATGCTGCTGGCGTTCCCCACCTTGAGCCCCAATACCAACAAAGCAACTATACCCGCGGTGACGAATATCCCGACCCAAAGGTCCATTACGCTGCGTTCCATGAGTGCTATACCCCTCTAAACATGAAGGCTGTGAGGATGAAATCCAAGGCCAGGATCGCCAGGGACGACGTGACCACCGTGCGGGTGGTGGCTCCGGAGACGCCTTCCGCCGTGGGGGGGGCGTCGTAGCCCTCGAACAGGGCGATGGCGGTGACCGCCACGCCGAACACGAAGCTCTTGATGACTCCGTTGAGAATATCCTGCTGTAAATCCACCGCCGCCTGCATCTGCGACCAGAACGCTCCCGAGTCCACGCCGATCAGCACCACCCCGACCAGGTAGCCGCCGAATACACCGACCGCGCTGAACATCGCCGCCAGCAAGGGCATCGAAATCACGCCTCCCCAGAAACGGGGGCCCACTACCCGGGCGATGGGATCCACCGCCATCATTTCCATGGCGGAGATTTGCTCGGTGGCTTTCATCAGGCCGATCTCGGCGGTCATGGCCGATCCGGCGCGGCTCGCGAACAACAGCGCGGCCACCACCGGCCCCAACTCCCGCACCAGGGAAAGCGCCACCAGGGTGCCCAAAGCCTCCGCCGAGCCGTAGCGCTGCAGGGTTTCGTAGCCTTGCAAGCCCAGCACCATGCCGACGAACAGACCGGACACCACAATGATGATGAGGGACAGCGCCCCGGTGAAATAAACCTCCCGGATGGTGAGCCTGATGCGGCGGAAACTCAAACTCGATTTCAACAGAGTCAGGGCGAAGAAGCGGCTGGCGTAGCCCAGCCGCCAGACGCCGTTGATGACCGGATGGCCTACGCTGCGCAGCCCCCGTTGCAGGCGGTCAAGCACCGGAAGCCTCCGCCAACTCCAGATCGCCGGAATAATCCGCCGCCGGATAATGGAAGGGCACCGGACCATCCATTTCGCCGTGGACGAATTGATGAACGAAAGGGATTTCAGAGCGCCGCATGGCGTCGGGGGCGCCGTGGGCGACGATCTTGCCTTCGGAGACGAAGTAGACGTAATCGACGATTTTTAGAGATTCCTGAACGTCGTGGGTGACCACGATGGAAGTCGCTCCCAGGGCATCGTTGAGCCGGCGGATCAAATTGCCGATCACCCCCAGGGAAATGGGATCCAGGCCGGCGAAGGGTTCGTCGTACATGATCAGCATGGGGTCCAGAGCGATGGCGCGGGCCAGCGCCACCCGCCGCGCCATGCCGCCAGAAAGCTCCGAGGGCATCAGGCGATGGGCGCCCCGCAAGCCGACGGCGTGCAGTTTCATCAGCACCAAGTCCCGGATCATGGATTCGGGCAGTTCGGTGTGCTCCCGCATCTGGAATGCCACGTTGTCGAACACCGACATATCGGTGAACAGGGCGCCGAACTGAAACAGCATGCCCATGCGCCGGCGCATGGCGTAGAGCTCGTCGGCATCCAGCTCGTGCATGATGCGCCCGGCGACCTTGACATGGCCCTGGGAGGGGCGAATCTGCCCCCCGATCAAGCGCAGCAGGGTGGTTTTGCCGCAGCCGCTGCCGCCCATGATGGATACCACCTTGCCGCGGGGAATCTCCATGTTGATCCCCGTCAAGATTGGACGCTTGTCGTAGGCGAAATTGAGCTCTTTGATCTCGACCAGGTTTTCCATGGGGGCCCCGGGAGGGGTACCAAATAAACCGAAGGCGTGAATTCTAAACCAGCCGCGTTGCCGAAGCTAGGGAAAAGGCCGCCCCAAGCCGGTTTCCGGAGGTTTATTCCCCTGTTATCCCGAGGGGGATGCTCCCCAGCGGGGCATCAGCCGATGGGGGACATCCAATTGATCCAAGATACGGGCCACCACGAAATCCACCAGATCCGCCAGGGTTTGGGGGTGGTGGTAAAAGCCGGGATTGGGGGGCAGGATGACGGCGCCGGCCCGGGCCAGCCGCAGCATGTTTTGCAGATGAATGATCGAGAAAGGGGTTTCCCGGGGCACCAGGACGAGCTTGCGGCCCTCTTTCAGCAGCACGTCGGCGGCCCGTTCGATGAGATTGTCCGAGAGTCCCGCCGCCACCGCCGCCAAGGTGCCCATGGTGCAAGGGCAAATCACCATGGCGTCGGGGGGATTGGAGCCGGAGGCCACCGGGGCGAACCATTCTTCACGCCCCAACACCTGCAGCCGGCCTTGCGGGGTGCCCAGGGTTTCCCGCAGCAGGCGCTCCGCGTCCTTGCCGCGGGACGGCAGCGTCAGTCCGGCCTCTTGCTTAGCCACCACTTGGGCGACCTGGGAATAGAGCAAATAGACGTGCAGGTCGGCTTGCAGCAGGCACTCCAGCAGCCGCAGACCGTAGGGAATGCCGGAAGCCCCGGTCCAGGCGAGGGCGACGGTGCGGGTCATCGGAGGCGGGGCTGGATTTGGGGAGTGTCGGAAAATGCCGCGGTCCGTGGCGCCGGAGTTTCAGTGCGCCGCTCCGCATCCGGCTGTTCCGCCGCCATGGGGCAGAGCGCCTTGGCAACGGCATCGCCCACGGAGCCGGGGTCGAGGGGGACGGGTTCCGGATGGGGGGTGCTCTCTTGCCGGGCCCGTAGGCCGCTGTCGGTGTAGAGCAGGTAACCCAGAGTTTTCAGGGTACGGGCCCGACAGTCGAGCCGCTCCCGGAATAAGCCAGTGCTTACGGGAGTCGTGGCTATTTTTTGGGACGGGCGGAACGACACCTTGCGCCAGTAAGTGATTTCCTCGTCTTGGATGAGGAGGGTTCTGCGGTCGAAATACTGGCGATCTTCCCCCGGCGCGTCGGCTACCGGGATCCATTCAGCGGCTCCGGCGGTCTTTGTTAGGCCCAGGCAGAGCAGGGCAATCATCCCCGTCCGGCGCTTTTTCATGGCAGCTCCCGATGGCGGACCAGCACCTGATAATGCCCCGCAAAGTGGCGGGCCAGGGCTTCGACGAAATACACCGAACGGTGCTGGCCGCCGGTGCATCCCACGGCAACGGTGATATAGCTGCGGTTGTCCCGCAGGTAGCAAGGCAGCCAGTTTTCCAGGAAACCCCGGACATCGCCCAGCAGGCCGAGGACTTGGGGCGTGGCCTCCAGAAAGGCCGCCACGGCGGGATCCTTGCCGGTCAGCGGCCGCAGCAGCGGGTCGTAATGGGGATTGGGCAGGCAACGGACGTCGAACACCAAGTCCGCATCCAAGGGGATGCCGTGCTTGAAGCCGAAGGATTCGAGCAGCACGGTGGTGCGCGACGGGTCCAGTCCGGCGAAATCCTTCACCCAGGCCCGCAGGGCATTGGGGCTCAAGTCGCTGGTATCGATCCGGTGGGCCAGATCCGCCACGTCGGCCAGCAATTCCCGCTCCCGCTGGATGCATTCCGGCAGGGTCGAGTGCTCGTCGCTCAAGGGGTGTCGGCGCCGAGTTTCGGAAAAGCGCTTGACCAGGGTGTCGGTTTTGGCTTCCAGAAACAGGACGGTGAGATCGGCGCCCTGACGACGCAGCTCGGCGATGGGCTGGGACAGGGCCAAGGGATTGCGGTCGCTGCGAGCGTCGATGCCGATGGCGACGTGGGGATACCCTTGGCTGTTGAGATAATCCGCGGCCGCGTGCAGAAACCGGCCGGGCAGGTTGTCGATGCAGTAATAGCCGGCGTCTTCCAGGACATTCAGGGCGACCGATTTTCCCGATCCCGACAACCCGCTGATCAGCACCAGGCGCATGATGGGGTGTCAGTCGCTTCCGGAATCCAGTTCGGCCTGGCGTAGATACTCTTGCTGCCGGGCCACGAATTCCCGGGTACTGTCGATGCCGCGCAGTTGCAACACGAAGTTGCGCACCGCCGCTTCCGAAAGCACGGCCAGGTTGCGCCCCGCCGCCACCGGCAACAATACCGTATTGACCTTGACGCCGAGGATTTCCTCGTAGCTAGCCTCCAGCGGCAGCCGTTCCAGGCCGGGGACCTGTCCCCCCACCGGTTTTTCCAGGCGGATGATGAGCTTCAGGTTCATTTTTTTTCGTACCGCGGTTTCCCCGAAGATGGTGCGGATATTGAGCATGCCCAATCCCCGCACTTCCAGAAAATCCCGCAGCGGCGCTGGGCAACGGGCCTCCAGCACCCGAGGGGCGGTGTGATACAGTTCCACCACGTCGTCGGCCACCAAGCCGCTGCCGCGACTGATGAGCTCCAGGGCCAGCTCGCTTTTCCCCACTCCGCTGTCGCCGGTGATCAGCACCCCGACTCCCAGGGTGTCCAGCATCACCCCGTGACGGGTGACGGATTCGGCCAGCACCTGGGCCAGATAGTTACGCAACGCCCACATCATGCGGGCGCTGGGCTGGCGGGAGGACAAGACCGGAATGCTGGCTTGCCGGGCCAGCTCCAGCAATGGCGCTGGCGCCGCCTCGGAGCCCGCCATGATCAAGCAGCACAGTCCTTGCCGCAGCAGTTCGCGGAAGGCGGTTTCCCGAGCCGCCGGATCCAAGCCAACAAAATAAGCGGTTTCGATGTCGGTCAGAATCTGGATCCAATTGGGATGGACGAAATTCAGGTGGCCGACCAAGCCCTGGGAGGAGCGGCCCACCTGGGCGGCGTCCAGCACGGCGTGTTCGCCGGGCTCACCGCAGACCCAAGAGAGTTCCAGCTTGTCCCGGTTGGTTTCGTACAACTGGGCGACCGACACGGAAGGCATGAAGGGCTCCTGACGGTTGAGGGCTTATTGGGCTTCAGGGGGCAGGCTAGGCGCGAAGCGGCCGGCCCCGTTTTTCCCTTTATGCTTCAGCACCTGCCGGTCCAGCTTGTCGGCCAGCAGGTCGATGGCGGCGTACATGTCCTCGTGCTCGCTTTCCGCAAACAGATTCTTGCCCCGCACGTGCAGCGTGGCCTCGGCTTTGCGGGATAGTTTTTCCACCGCCAACACGACGTTGGCATCAATGACGTGGTCAAAATGCCGGGCGATCCGGGCCAATTTGGCCACGACATAGTCCTTGATGGCGGGGGTAATTTCCAGGTGACGGCCGCTGAGTTGCAGGTTCATAGGTTTCCTTTTTCGGGTCGATCGGTTAAAGAGTCTTGCGTAGATGGGTCGGGAGAACGTTCAGGGATTCCCGATACTTGGCCACCGTGCGCCGCGCCACCACGATACCCTGCTGGCCGAGAATTTCGGCGATCTGGCTGTCGCTCAAGGGCTTCTTGGTGTCCTCGGCGGCCACCAGCTTGCGGATCAGGGCGCGTATCGCGGTGGCCGAGCAGGCGCCGCCGGTGTCGGTGCCGACATGGCTGCCGAAGAAATACTTGAGCTCGAAAATTCCCCGGGGGGTGAGCATGAATTTTTGGGTGGTGACCCGGGAGATGGTGGATTCGTGCAAATCCAGGGCTTCGGCGATTTCCCGCAGCACCAGCGGCCGCATGGCTACTTCGCCGTGTTCGAAGAAGCGGCGCTGCCGGTCGACGATGGCCTGGGAAACCCGCAGAATGGTATCGAAGCGTTGCTGCACGTTCTTGATGAGCCACTTGGCTTCCTGCAGTTGCCCCGCCAATTGCGAGGAGCGGCTGCTCCGGTTGCGTTGCAGGATTTCGGCATACAGCCGGTTGATGCGCAGCCGCGGGATGGCTTCGGAGTTCAGCGCAGCGACCCACAGGCCTTTTACTTTTTTGACCGCCACATCCGGCATCACGTAGCGGGTTTCCTGATTGGAAAAATCCGCCGCCGGCCGGGGATTGAGACCGGTGATCAGCCGCTGTATTGCCCGCAGCGCGTCGTCGTCGCAGTGGAAGAGCTTTTTCAGCTTGGGAAATTCCCGTCCCGCCAGCAATTGCAAGTGGTGACGCACGACCTCCAGGGCCTCCCGGCGGTAAGGCGTGGATTCGGGCAGGGCCTCCAGTTGCAAGGCCAGGCACTCGGACAAATCGCGGGCCCCGATGCCTCGGGGTTCCAGGTTTTGTAGCTGCCTCAGGGCAACGCACAGATCGTCGGGAGCCACTTCCAGCTCGGCGGGGAGCATGGCGGCCAGCTCGTCCAAATCCTGGGTGAGGTAACCCCGCTCGTCCAGGGTGTCGATCAATAGGGCGACGATCCGTTTATCCCGTTCCGGCAAAACGGTGAGCCCCAATTGCGAGTGCAGGTGTTCCCGCAGCGTCGGGCCGGGACAGGCCAGTTGGGGGTAGTTGCCTTCTTCGTGGGGGCTCCCGCCGCTCCGGGAAAAAGGGTCGATTCCCCAATCGGATTCCCCGGAATCGGCCTCGGCTTCCGTTTCTGCTTCGGAGCGGGCGGGAGCATCGGCCGATGGGGCGGATTCTTGCGGTTGAGCGGGGCCATATTCCGGCATCGGCGGAATCCTGTCCCCGCCGGGTTCGATCCGCTCCAGCAAGGGATTTTCCCGGAGGGTCTGCTCCAACTCCTGCTGCAGTTCCAGGGTGGACAGTTGCAGCAGCCGGATGGACTGCTGCAACTGGGGGGTCAGGGTAAGGTGCTGGGAAAGCCTGAGCTGTAGAGAGTGTTTCATGGCCGAGGCTCTAAATTGTCGGGCAATGCTCCGGAATGGCGTCCCGGCGCAAGGTCCAACCGGGGAAAATCCCTGTGCGGTGCCCGCTACAATCGAAAATGTTCTCCTAAATAGACTTTTCTCACGCTGTCATTGTAGACGATTTCATCGGGAGTGCCGCAGGCTAGCACGCTGCCCTCGTTGATGATGTAGGCCCGGTCGCAGATGCCCAGGGTTTCCCGGACATTGTGGTCGGTGATCAGCACGCCGATGCCCCGGTCCTTGAGAAAGCGGACGATCTGCTGGATGTCCAGCACCGCGATGGGGTCTACTCCGGCAAACGGCTCGTCCAGCAGAATAAAGCGCGGCTGAGTGGCCAGCGCCCGGGCGATTTCCACCCGGCGGCGTTCCCCTCCGGACAGGCTGACGGCGGGATGGGCCCGCAGATGGGTGATATGCAGATCCCGCAGCAGATCCTCCAGGCGGGATTCCACTTCCTCGTCCGACAGCGGCTGCAATTCCAGCACCGCCCGGATGTTTTCCGAGACGGTCAGGCGCCGGAACACCGAAGGTTCCTGGGGCAGATAGCTCAAGCCCAGGCGAGCCCGGCGGTGGATGGGCAGGTGGGTGACGTTTTTGCCGTCCAGCGTCAAGCGGCCCCCGTCCACCGGGACCAAGCCTACCATCATGTAAAAACAGGTCGTTTTACCCGCGCCGTTGGGCCCCAGCAGCCCGACCACTTCTCCGCTGGCGACTTCCAAGGAAACATCCTTGACGACCGACCGGAATTTGTAGCGTTTCTTCAAATCCGCCGCCTGCAATCGGCTCATGGGCGCCAGCCCGGAAACGCCGCTGGCGAGGCCGCCGGGCTGTTGGGGGCTATTCACGGGACGGGGCGATGTTTTCGGCGGGTTTCAGGGAGATCGGCGGCGCGGCGGGAGGCGGGGTCTTGGGCTTGGGTTGAATGATGGCCCGAACCCGTCCTTGGGGATTATCCGGGCTGGCGCTTTCCTTGCCCCCGGCCACCCGGAAAAACTCGGTGGCGGCATCATAGGTGATCTGGTTGCCGCGAATCTCGTCCTGGCCCCGCTTTAGGTAAGCCTGCTCGAAAAACTGGACCTTTTCCGTGCGGGCGTCATATTCCATCCGGTTGCCGTAGCCCTCGACGTATTCGTCCAGTCCCTCCCGTTTTTGCCGGAAGCTGGCGGGGGCGCCATGGACGGTGCCTTGATATTGGCCCTGGGCGTCTTGCCTGACGACGATGCGGTTGCCCCGGATGAGGAGGGTGCCTTGGATGAAGCTGACATTGCCCTCGAAGGTGGTGATTTGCTTGGCGTCGTCCACCGTGACCCGATCGGCTTCCAATTGAATGGGCTTGTCGCGGTCGGCCTTCTCCGCCAAGGCCGGGGAGCAGAGGGGGAACAGCAGCAGGGCAAGCGCCAGCCCTTTCCAGAAACGGGCGAGGGGCAAGGCTGCTTCAGCGGCGCGGACGGGGAGGATAAAGTCCCTTGACTTGAGAATGCAGCGTAAGGAGTTGGGTTGCATGGTTGAATTCTAAGCCAACCGCGGTGATGGTGCTATCGCCTCGGATGATCGTCACGGGGCGATCGGTTTGGGCGATGCCTGGGTCCGGGGTCACTTGCAAGGCGCTGGTTTCCAATAACAGAAAGGGACGTTTCCCGACGGGAGGCTGGGTTAACCGGACATTGCCGGTGAAAAAAACCTGCTTGCCGTCGGCCAAGCTCCGGGCCTGCTCGGAGCGAATGTCGAAGGAGGCCCCGCCATTGCTCAATTGAGCGAAATGGGGCATATCTAGATGAGTGGTGTCGTCATCGGGGTAATGCATCATGCGGGCCGCCTGCAAGGTGTAGCGAGGAGTGCCGTCGGCTCCCAGGCGGGTGGCGTGGAAATTTTCCACGATGAAATCCGGATCGTGCCGGGCGCTGCCATCTTTGGGAGGGGGCGGGGGCTGGACTTTTCGGTCCAGCCAGAAAGTCAGCAGCGCCAGCAGGACCAGCAAGGCCAGCGGGAACGCGGCGGTGAGGCGGGGCTTCACCTCAGGCAACGGTCGAGCTGGGGTTGCAGCGCGCCCTGGGCCCGCAGCATGAGCTCGCAGGCTTCCCGGACCGCGCCGGCTCCCCCCGAACGATGGGTGACATAGTGGGCGTGGCGTTTCACCCAGGGGGGGGCTTCGGGGACCGATAAAGCCAGGCCGCAGCGACGCATCACCGGCAAATCCACCACTTCATCCCCCATGAAGGCGGCGGCGTTCTCCTCCAGGCCCAGCTCGGCCAAGAGTTGTTCATAGCAGGCCAGCTTGTCTTCTATTCCTTGATACACCAGTTGGATGCCCAATTCGGCGGCTCGCCGATCCACGCAAGGCGAATCGCGGCCGCTGAGCAGGGCGAGATCGATGCCGGCCTGCCGCAGCATTTTCAAGCCGTGGCCGTCGTGGCTGTGGAAGACCTTGAAGACTTCGCCAGCCGGCCCGTAATACAGCCGGCCGTCGGTCAGCACTCCGTCCACGTCGAAAATCGCCAGACGAATGTGCCGGGCTTTGTTCAATACATCTTGCATCTGGGAATCCCCGGTGGCCGATTTTAGTGGCCCTTCAGTGGCCATTGTTTTTGGGCTACTGGTGGCCGATTTTGTTTCTGGGTCATTAGATAACCTTGGCTCGGAACAGGTCGTGGGTATTGAGCGCCCCCGCCAACCGGGAGGTGTCGTCCACCACCAGCAGTTGGCTGATCTTGCGTTCCTCCATGATCTGGGCGGCCTCCACCGCCAGCCGGTCGGCGGCGATGGTGCGGGGAGAACGGGTCATGACCGCCGCCACCGGGGTATTGCGCAGGTCGGCGAGCTTTTCGAAAGAACGGCGCAGGTCGCCGTCGGTGAAGATGCCCACTACCCGGCCGGCGGCATCCAGCACCGCGGTCATGCCCATGCCTTTGCGGGACATCTCCAGGATGGCCTGGGGCAGGGAAGCCTCTTCAGGCACCGTCGGGATCTCCGCTCCGGTCCGCATCACATCCCGCACATGGGTCAGCAGCCGTGCCCCCAGGGCGCCGCCGGGATGGGAGCGGGCGAAATCCTCGGCGCTAAAGCCGCGGGCGTCCAACAGCGCCACCGCCAGGGCATCTCCCAGGGCCAAGGCGGCGGTGGTGCTGGCGGTGGGGGCCAGCCCCAACGGACAGGCTTCCTCGGCCACCGCGCCGTCCAAGACCGCATCCGCTTCCCGGGCCAGGGTCGAGCGGCTGTTGCCGGTGAGGGCGATGAGCCGGGTCCCGCGGCGCTTGATGAGGGGGACGATGGCCAGCAGCTCTGGACTTTCCCCGGAGTTGGACAGGGCCAGCACCACGTCCTCCCGGGCAATCATGCCCAGGTCGCCGTGGCTGGCCTCGGCCGGATGCAGGAAAAACGCCGGGGTTCCGGTGCTGGCCAGGGTGGAGGCGATTTTGCGGGCGATGTGGCCGGACTTGCCGATGCCGCTCACCACCACTCGGCCGCGGCAGGCCAGGATCAATTCCACGGCGCGGGAGAATTGGCCGTCCAGCCGATCCACCAGCCCGGCCACCGCCTGAGCCTCGATTTCCAGCACCCGGCGTGCCAGCGCCAAGGCTCCGTCACGGGAAGCAGAAGAGTTCATGGGCGGAGTATAGAGGCTGGGCGGCGCCACATAAAGCCGAGGGGATTCCTCGTCGCGCCCTACAGCGCGATGCGTTCTACCAGCCGGGCATAGCGCCAGCGCAGCGCCAACAGCCCCGCCAGGGCGGCAGCGGAACCCAGACCGAAAGTGGCGGCGGGACCGACGGACTGCCACAGGGAGCCGCTCAGAACCCCTCCCAGGAAGCCACCGGCACCGTAGCTCAAGCTGCTGTATAGCGCCTGCCCCTTGGCTTGGTGGGGACCGGGGAACAGCCGATGGATCATGGCCACCGCGGCCGCATGGTAGCTGCCGAACGTGGCGGCGTGCAGCACCTGGGCCGCCAGCAGCACGGCCAGGGAATCGGCGCCCCAGCCGATGGCGACGAAGCGCAGCACCGCGCAGGCCAGGCTGAAGGCCAGCACCGCGGGCAGCGAAAACCGTCCCACGAGGCGCGGCAGGGCCAGGAACACGGCGATCTCGCAGATCACCCCCAGGGCCCATAGCCCACCGATGGTGGCCTTCGAATAATCGTGTTCGGCGAGATGGATCGAATAGAAGGTGTAGTATGGCCCGTGGGCCATGGTCATCAGAAAGCAGGCGGCGAACAAGGCCAGCACTTCCGAGCGCATCAGGATATCCCGTGCCCGGACGGGAGGCGATGGGGACTCGGGCCGATGGGGAGCGCCTTCCGGTAGGCGCCAGGAAAAAGCCGCCGTGCCGATCTGCAACAGCAGCACTAGATAGACCAGGAAGCGGATGTCCCAGCGGTCCAGGGCCGCCCCCACCGCCACCACCGCCACGATGAAACCCACCGAGCCCCATAGCCGGATTCGGCCGTAGCCGGCGGTACTGCCGCCGAGCAGCCGCAGGGTGGTAGCTTCCACCAGGGGCAAGGTGGCGCTGGAGAAAAATCCCATCAGCGCCATCGCTCCGAAGATCCAGAAAAATTCCTGGCCCAGCAGCACCAAGGCCAGGCTGGCCGCGCTCAATATCGAACAGACGCGGATGATGGGGGCGTGGCGCCCCAGGCGGTCGGCGAGCCAACCCCACAGATTGGGGGCGAAAATCCGCATGACCTGGATCAAGGCCATCAGCACGCCGATGCGCAGCGGGTCGAAACCTAGGGTGTCGAGATACAGCGGCCAGTAGGGGGAGAACGCGCCGATGAAGGCGAAATAGAAAAAGTAGTACCCCCCCAGGGACCCCCAAGGGGATGAGCGGGGGAGCGGCATCGAAAGAGGAGAGTGGGAGCGGCTAATCGCCCGAGGGCCGGCCCGGGAGGGGCGGCGTGGGCAATACGACGTCGGCGTTCTGGGCGCGGTGGCGCAGCGCATGGTCCATCAGCACCAGCGCCAGCATCGCTTCGGCGATGGGGGTGGCGCGGAGGCCGACGCAAGGGTCGTGGCGGCCGTGGGTGGCGACTGCCTCGGCCTCGCCCCGGATATTCACCGAGCGGCGCGGCAGCCGGATGCTGGAGGTGGGCTTGATGGCCAGGCTCACCAGCACGTCCTGGCCGGTGGAAATGCCGCCGAGAATACCGCCGGCGTTGTTGGACAAGAATCCTTCCGGAGCCATTTCATCGCCGTGTTCCGTGCCTTTTTGCTCGACGGCGGCGAAGCCGGCGCCGATCTCCACGCCCTTCACCGCGTTGATGCTCATCATAGCGGCGGCCAGATCGGCGTCCAGCTTGCCGTATACCGGCTCGCCCCAGCCCGGCGGGACCTTTTCCGCCATGACGTTGATGCGGGCCCCCACCGAATCCCCCGATTTGCGCAGCCGATCCATGAAGGTTTCCAGTTCGGGGACGATGGACAGATCCGGGGCGAAGAAGGGATTGCGGTCCACGTCGTCCCAAGCCTTGAAAGGTATTTTCAGCGGGCCGAGTTGCGCCAGGTAACCGCGAATGACCACCCCGTAGCGCTCCTTCAGCCATTTTTTGGCGATGGCCGCCGCTGCCACCCGCACCGCGGTTTCGCGAGCGGAAGCACGGCCGCCGCCCCGGTAATCGCGGATGCCGTATTTGCGCCAATAGGCGTAGTCGGCGTGGCCGGGGCGGAAGGCTGCCTTGATGGTTTCGTAGTCGCGGCTGCGAGAGTCGGTATTGCGGATCAACAGGCCGATGGGGGTGCCGGTGGTGCGGCCTTCGAAGATGCCGGAAAGGATTTCCACTGCATCGGATTCCCGGCGCTGAGTGACGTGGCGGGAGGTGCCCGGCTTGCGCCGGTCCAGCTCCCGCTGGATATCGGCCGCCTCCAGGACCAGACCGGGCGGGCAGCCGTCCACCACGCAACCGATAGCCGGCCCGTGGGACTCTCCGAAGGAGGTGAGGCGAAACAGGGTTCCGAGAGTGTTTCCGGCCATGATGGGGCGCGCTCAAAAACCCCCGCAGTGTATCACAGGCGCCCTCGGCACTTTATCGCGAACGCACCCATCGCGTTGTCGCAAGCATTCGACCTGAAACCACCCGTCTACGCATAAGGGGACACACTTTTTAATCCCGAAAACTATTTCGCGCGAAGGTACAGAACCTTCTGATTTGACCCCGGCGTCTGCCGTTCTTCTGTCACGAAGAGCTCTGTCTTCGCTTTGACGAGATCAGAGAGCTTCTTGTAGCCGTATAGCCTGGAGTCAAAGTCGGGTTGTAGCTTGGTCAGGTAGCTCCCGAAGGTGCCAAGACGCGCCCATCCGGCGTCGTCAATAGACTGCTCCAGCGCGGTGAGAACGAACTTTTTGGGGAATTCAAGCTTTGGCTCTGTTGCTTCGGCAGGTCTCTGGGGCGAAACGGTTTTTTTCTTACCCGCCACTTTCGGTGGCAGACCGACCGGCTCGGCTGCGGCGCTGGGTCGAAGGACTTCGGTGAACACAAATTTATGGCAGGCATTGCGGAACGCCTCCGGTGTTTTCTTTTCGCCAAAACCGAGAACCGTGAGCCCCTCTTCGCGCAATCGCATCGCCAGGCCCGTAAAATCGCTGTCGCTGGTGATCAGGCAAAAGCCGTCGAATTTCCGCGTGTACAGCAAGTCCATGGCATCGATGATCAGCGTGCTGTCCGTGGCGTTCTTTCCGGTCGTGTATGCGAACTGTTGGACCGGCTTGATCGCGTATCGCTGCAACACCTTTTTCCATGAGGAACTCGCTGGCGCAGTGAAATCGCCGTATATGCGCCTCACAGTGGCTTCCCCAAATCTTGCGATTTCCGCGAGCAGACCTTCAATGACGGCGGCCTGGGCGTTGTCAGCGTCAATGAGAACGGCCAATCGAAGAGTAGGCTCTTCGGACTCGGTTTTTTCGGCTAGTCGTGGAGATGTCAATAGGACTCCAGTCTTCTTCAACGTTCCCGCTCAGGCGTGCGCCGAGCTTGGCGGTTGAAAACAAGGTGGCCGCTCCAGCGCGTCGCCTGCAGCGGGCAGTTAGCCGACGAGTTTATCGTACTCGCCATGCGTGCCAATCCAGAACCAATGGACGCCGTCTGGTACAGGGAGCCCGAGTGCCCTGTAGTAGAGGCCAACTCGGACGCTGTGATATTGGCCGTTTCCAAGCGTCTTGAAGTGCAACGATGGATGCGCCGGATCGGTCTTGAGCAACGCGTAGTTCCTGTGTGCGAGAGCTTGAACGTCAGGGGGTAGCGCTTCGAGACACTGCCAAAAGCGTTTTGACGCTGTGTGTCTCAAAGCTCTCGCGCCGAGCCAGCGCGATAGTCGGCAAGCGCTTCCGCAGCCAGTCCGTCAAGCTTGCCGGAGGCAGCATCTTGCTCGATTTGCTTGTCCCACGCAGCCGCATCGAACTCAGCGAACCAGCGCCGGAATTCAGCTAGTTCTGAAGGCGGCAGTGATTCCACGGCTTTCTCAATCGACTTTACGTTTCCCATGCTTCCACTCCAATTGGGATGCCACAACATCATGAAGTATGCGGCAAGTCGGTGCCTAAGCACAATTTCGTCGACTAACGTTTGCCGTGAACCGGGCGCGGATTTGGGCGCGTCGGTTTCGACGGCACGGTTGGGTGGCAAAAGGCCGCGCTCATAAGTCCCCGGGGCTCAGCCCTGTGCGCTTGGCAATTCGGGCGAGCATCTTGGGGCCAATCGTCTCGCCATCGTGAAACGCAAAGACGAAATCAGGCCAGCCAGGACGAGAGAGAGTTTTGTGCGATCCGGACTGGCGCTTGAACGTCCAGCCAATCCGAAACAGTGCGGCGAGAACACTGCGGGCCTTCGTCGAAGGCCATGAGGTCATGCGGCCGGGACAGCAATCGAGATGGGCTGAGGCCCAGCTTCATTATGTTCGAGGCGTTCGGCCAGCACGCGCAGGGCGAGCACCTCGGCCTTTGCCATTGCTTCCTGGGGCGTTGCGCCATAGGCAAGAACCCCGGGTAGTTCCGGGACTTCGGCGAGCCAGCGGCCGTCTTCTTCGCGTTCATGCTCGATAGTGAAATTCATAGGGACCTCCGCAATGGCCACTATATTACGCTCATTCGGGTTTTGCCACCCAACGTCGCCGTTCACCCGGCCGAGGGAAGGCGCGCAGCGCCGCTCCCGAGGGTCGGGTGCAACGGCCTGTTATTACCTCAGCCTGGTCACGCGGCTATCTTTCGAAGCACGGATGGATGCAGCTCTGCAACTTTGATCAAAGTCTTCGCAGCCGCATTGGGCTCACGACGTCCTTGCTCCCAGTCCTGAAGGGTGCGCACCGACACCCCCAGCAATTCGGCAAACTTGGCCTGCGAGAGTCCAGATTTCTCCCTCGCCCGGACAATGGGGTAGGACTCAATCGTGTAGCGCCGCCCAACGCGACCAGCTTTGATATCCCGGATTCCCCGAAGAATCTCCTCCCCGATATTTCGGGACTTTTCCCATTTGGCCAATTGTTTGTCAGTCATCTTTCGCATCTTCAATTGCCTCTTTCAACGCCTTCAACACGTGGGCCGGGATGTCCTCGCGCACGTTCTTGCCGTAGAGCGTGAGCATCCAAATATGGCCACGAGCAAGACGCAAGCAGTAAATGATCCTCAGGCCACCACGTTTTCCGCGCCCTGCGGCGGCTCATCGGAGTTTCCGTACGCCCCCGGAGCCCGGAACGATCTTCCCGGACTCAGGATGTTCGTTCAGATACGTCTGCAACTCCCGGTATCCGTCGTCATCGAGATATCGATCAAGACTCTTGGTAAAGAACGGTGTCTCGATGAACTCGAACATTCGGCTATAATACGGCATTGCCGTAGCCGTGTCCAGAGCTTCGCCGATGTTGATGCTGAGGTATAACGACGTGAATTATACCGCGCGCTTGTGGAGGGATCCTCGGGGCTACGCATCGCGGTACCGATCGTGCGAGTACCGCTGAACCAACAGCGCCGGATCGGCGTCAACAAGTCGTTGGTACTCCACTGAATCCTTCAGAGCATGGACCAGGCTTGGAATATCTCCAGACTGCATCGTTGCGGCAATCTCAAAGGGCCCACCGATGGCCTCACGATGCGCTGCGTCCGCGAAGGTCTGAAGGTGCTCCCAAAACGCGAGTTCTTCAGCTTGAGCCACTTCGCCGAGCGCGACTGCATTGAGCCGCGCGCGCAAGTCCAGGTGCGCGATAAGCTTGCGCCTCGCGTCGACGATCTTTTCTCGAAACTCCATGAGACGCGCGTTCGCTTCGACTAGCACACCGCGGGTCTCGTCGCTCCAGTCCAGCGCGAGAATGTAGTTGGTGGTTAGATTGTCTTTGTCCTTCCCCATTGACTCCGGGTCCGTCAGCTTGCATTGCTGGAGCAGGATGTACTCGATCATCATCAGATTCAGGTCGTGGAAAAAAGTATCCGCCACCTCAAGGAGCAGTGCACTCCGCTGATCCGAAGATTCGAAGAGCTCGCCAAAGTGGGTCCGAAGGCTTCGCACCCACACGCACTCTTCGCAGAAGGCATGAACTATCGCGCGTCGATCCATGGCCTAAGCGGTATAACGTTCAAGGTCAGGGACGCTGCGCGGCTTTATCGCGCAGCGTCCCCTGCACCACAGGGTTAGCCAAGATAGATAGATGATAGATAGAGATGATAGATAGGGGACAGACCACGGTTTCGATAGATAGGGGACAGACCAATAGATAGGGGACAGACCACGGTTTCTTGTTACTCATAACCCTGGATCGCAGGCCCCGATTCGACCGTCTTGCTGGGCCGTCCCGATTTTCCCGGTGTCGCTCGCCTGCCCAGCGCTTCCGATATTTGGGCAGTAAAACGCTCATTACCCAGCGCATAATTGCCGTTCGTTGCCCTTCGTATTTCATCCACCAGTCCGGGATCAAGTTGGTAACGGAACAGTTCGCGGTAAGCCGCTTGCCTGGCGGCTGCGTCCATTCCCAATGCGTTGTAGAGCGGATGGGGTTTCAAGAGTGCATCATGTTCCCCTTGCGCGTTCGCCCGATAGCTCGACCAACGATATTCTCCCGGATGGTCCACTATGCCCGCACGTACCGGGTTGAGTTCGATGTAGCGCTGACAGGCCAGCAGATATGTTTCTTCCTGCGTCAAACAGGAGCGGTAGCGCCCTTCCCACAAGGTGCCGCTACGCCGATAGGTACGGTTCACATGTTGCACATAGCGCTGTCCCAGCGCTTTCATCAGTTCGCCCGGAGCCTCTGCCCGGTTGACCGATAGCAACATATGCACATGGTTGGTCATTAGCACATAAGCATGGACTTGGCAGCCAGTCTTGTCGGCGTATTCAGCCAGCCAATCCAGATAAAAGCGGTAGTCTTCGTCAGCAAAGAAACAGGCTTGGCGATTATTGCCGCGCTGGATCAGGTGAAGCGGAACATTCGACAACATGAGCCGGGCTCGGCGGGGCATGGGATGGCTCCAAACAGGAGGGCATGATGGAGTTTATCAGAATACCGTAGAATACCGTGGTCTGTCCCCTATCGCGCCATCACCCAGACGCTCATCTCCGACTACGAGCAGGATCGCCGACGCCTCCACGCCGAGATGATCGTGAAGGTCGCGAAGATCCTCGGGGTCAGCACCGACGAGCTGCTCGGCAGCAAGGCCGCGCGCAGCGCAGCCAACGGGCCGCTGAGCCTCAAGCTCACGCGGCGCCTGCACCGCACCGCATCGAAGAACTATCCCCCGCGCGTCAGAAGCTCGTGCTGCAATCCCTCGACACCCTGCTCAAGGGCGCCAGCAGCTAAAACAACAACGCCCGCGCACGGCGGGCGTTGTTGGCGACGGGGAATTGGTCACTGACCCTGATTGCTCTTCACTATGCAAGAGCTCTCCACCCAAATTGAATGAAGCACACCTTCCTGGTCAGTGAATTCGAGCTCCGAATTACCTTGATCGTTGAATCCTCTAATCTCCAAGCGCTTTCCGATTTGTGCCTTTATCGCAATCTGGTCTTCGACCGGCAAATCTCGAAGTAAACCCTGACTCGCTTGCTCGAAGGTGACGAAATCGCCGAGCGTGAGCGACGTTCCATTTCGATCTACTGGCATAGAAGCTTCCAATCTCGCGTCAAATCTGAGCGTCTCAAGTATTAACTCCCGGCGCACTTACAGGGGATGTGTTTGGGCTGCATTCCGAGATTCCGAGTAGCCCTTCTTTTCGCTTCCTTAACGGCTTTCGGGCAGTTGGCCTCTGTAATAATAATAATAGGGGACAGACCACGGTTTCTTGCTACGGCAGACAGGCTGCCCTGAAAACCGTGGTCTGTCCCCTGTTTCCTGGTCCCTGGAGGCTGTAGGGCGCCGTGCCGTCGCTGCCGATCGGGCCGCCGTTCGCCAGGAATTCCACCTGCGCCACCGTACCGTCGGGATCGGCGGCGCTGGCGCTCAGGGTGATCGGGCTTCCGGCCTGATGAAGGCTTCCGGCGCCAGGGGCGGTGAGGGACACCGTGGGGGCCAGGTTGGTGCAGGGGAGGGCGCCCGCGCGCGCCCGAAACCGCACCCGCCCGCCCGAGGGAAGGCTGGCGTAGCTGAGGGTGACGACGCCGCTCGCGGTGAAGCCGTTCGCCATCGGGGGGTAATAGAAAAAAAGGTTCTGCTCGGCCTCCTGGTTGGTCCCCGTCTGCGACAGGCTTCCCGTGACCGATTGGCCGTTGAGACTGCTCACCGTGGCGGCCAGGATGGTCTGCGGGCCGATGCTCGCGTTGGTGCTCACGGCAAACTGCAGGCCATTGCCCGCCTCCATCCCCGAGGGGTAACTCAAGCTCAGTAAATCAATTCGAGCCTGGAACCTTTTTCGTTCTAGGCCGGGCGTCGATTACTTTGTGTTCGCAGGACCTTTTGGTACATCTTTCGCAGAAGTCCCGCCAGGTTTCGGGACGATGGTAATCGCATCGGGAGGCGGTTTGTCACCAACCCGAGCAACCCAGACCGTTAGAACTACCGACGGAATAACGAACACTGCAAGCGCAAGCGCAATGCGCAGCGGTAATCCGAACTTCGACATCAGGAAGAAGACGATAACTCCAAGAACAAAGAAGCCGACGTAAGCAAAGATCATTGGCAAACCCCGCACTCTTTACGCACCTTAGGATCATTGGCGAGACGACCGTACTCATTCCTGACGCGCTCAGCCCAAGTCTGGCAGTTCCGGCCGATGATGCAATAAGACGGTAACGGTGGAGTACTCCCCACAGCCTTACGCATACTCGACGCTGGGCTACGTCAGCCCGATGCAGTTCGAGAATAACTGGACCGCGGCACAGTTGAAGAAAGTCGCATAATGGTCCGGTTAAGAACTACGGAATTCAGGGGCAAGGTCAGCCTATTCCGGGTAGATCCGAACTTGCGAGAAACGAGCGCGCGACGCCGCGAGAATCGCTCGCTCGGCTTTTGTATCAATCGAGTCGTCCAGCAGACCGCGAAGCTTCTTGGGCAGATCGTCGTTGTTGAGCATGAATCCGACCGTAGGCATTCGGTTGAAGACGACGAAGTAACCTGTGTCCGTTGGTTCGAGCTTCGCATTCCCATACCGCTTTTTCGCATCGCCAAGCCGCGAACCGAGGCCGATTCCATCCCTGTTGCGGCAAGCCGCATAGATGTCGATAAACACAACTCGCCCATCATTGCTCAGCGAGAAGGAGTAAAGCCTTTCACGCGATGGCAATTGAAGCACTTCGATTCGGCGCTGCGCGCCCTGGGTTGAGCGCTCTGCGACGCTGTAGTCCGCAGTAAACGCCTCTCGAATCTTCTGCTCCGGATCACCGATCTTTATCTGTGGTAACCCCTTTGGATCGAACACGCATTCGCCGCCGTAGACCCATGGCGGGTTCATAAGCACGAGGAGAGCGACCAAGGCTAGCTGAATCGTTCTCATGGCGTACTCCGGATCTGCTGGCACACGCACTCGTCCGGCTCGATCTTTGGATTGAAACCATTTCTGAGATCAACGTGAACGTGCGCAGGGTAGTCCTTCGCCAAGACGAAGAATCCGCACTCTGCCGCTGCCCGGCGAAGCTTTGACTTCGATGGGGGTACGTGCACGTCTGCAGCAAGTCCTGTGAGGTGGTAACTCTTCGGCGCCGCCCCTGGCGTCCCAAGGTTCTGCCCAGGACCGCGCGTACCGCTGGACAGGTAGATTGTCGTATTCAGGCATGTGCTCATGCACTCGAGACCCACCATGACAAGCGGATCTGGGAGGCCTGACGTCATGCCGCAACAAGTCTGTACCTCTCGGCCGTCCGGATCGAATGCCGAAATGGGCCGGCCAAGTGCGTAGAGGTAAAGGTTGGCTAGCTGCGTCGTAGCCGTGGATCCACTTGTCGTAGTAGTACCAATGCCGGCCGGGTCCGGCTGCGTGTAGCGCCCGAGGCCTGGGTCGTAGGCATCGCGCTCACCGTTATAGAAGAGGCCGGTTTCGCGATCCCGGCGCTGCCCCGGGAAGGCGAGGTCGAACTGGAACGTTCCTAGTCCTGACGGATTTTCGTCGGCGGGCGAGCCGCCGAACGGTTCTGTGTTGTCTGAACGCCAGACCAGCTGTTGCTGATCGTTATAGACTTGGCGCGGTGTCCCTAAATGATCGGCGTGCACGAAGAAATACGCCGGCGCCGTCTGCACGTTCACCGGCACCAAGCGTATCGCATCCGCGATCACATAGAAGGAAGGGGTCAGGTCTTTCGTTATCACATTGCTCATCTCCGGTCCGCTTCATAAGCCTTCACCAACCGGCTCACGGTCGTGTAGTGCACGCCGAAATGCTCTGCAATTGCCGCCATCGTATGCCGACCGGACAAATAGGCAAGAGCAATGGCTTCGTCGCGCGCGTGCGCGGCGGCATAGTCGGACAGCGCACGCTTGAGTGCGCGGCGTTGCGTGCGCGGGATCTCTGTGAGCGAAGGTTTTTTGTCGACCCAAGCCTGCATTTTCGCGACGAACGCGTCCGAGCCGAGATAGACTTGCCCCTGCAATTGGCTCCACACACTGGACAACCGCGCGCCCTCGCGGACAAAGGCCACATATTTCGCGATGGCGCGGGCACGCTGTGACGCGAATTGCGAAAGGGTGAAGTCAACTTGCAACCACTCCGGCCTGGCCGCTTGCCCACAGGTGGCGGGGAAACTGCTCCACGGCCATTGATCGAGGCGCCGGACCCGCTTGGCGCGCAGCGGGTTCAGAACGACGTAACGGGCAAGCTCCAGCAGATAGCGGTCCTTTTCCACCAGAATGGCTTTGTAGCGCCCTTGAAATACGTGTCCCACGCGCCCATGGCTGCGGTTGAATCGCTGAGTGTACACCCCGTTCAACTGGCGCATGCCTTTCGAGAGGTTGGCATCCGGCGTTTCGATGAGTAGATGATAGTGGTTGGTCATCTGGCAATAGGCATGGCACGCCCAGTTGAAACGGGTGCAGACTTGAGCCAGAGTTTCAAGCCATGCCACGCGATCCTCATCGGACAGGAAAATGTCCTCGCGCCCGTCCCCGCGAGAAGTGACGTGATAGAGCGCGCCTGCGAGTTCCAGTCTTAGCGGTCTGGCCATGATGGGCTGGATAATAGCCGGGCGGATGTGATAATGAAAGACCTGACCCCATTACCTGGTGTGACCCCATTACCGTGGTGACCCCATTACCCCGTGGAGAATCGCTGATGCCCGTCAGCCGGTGGGCGGCATCGTAGGCGTAGGTGAGCGAGGAGCCGTCGGGCAGCGTGACTTGCGTCAACTGTCCCACGCCGTCATAGGCGTAGCCCGTGGTCTCGCCGCCCACCGAGCGGGAGAGGAGCCGCCCGCGGGCGTCGTAGGCGAGCTGGGTGGTGAGCCCGTTGGGATCGACGATCGTCAAGGGCCGGCCATGGGGGTCGTAGGCGGGGATGCTCGTGGTGTGGCCGAGCGCGTTCGTCATCGTGGCCAGGTTGCCCCGCTTGCCGAGATCCGGATCGTCGGGGGGGTGGTAAGTGATGGTGGTGAGGTCGGCAACGTCGGTGCGGGGACCGTCCACGATCATTTGGGTAACCAGTCCTGGGGTCGTGGCTGAGTAGCTGGTGCTGTGGGTCCAGACCCGGCTTTTGCCGGAGGCGAGGTCGGTGACGGTCTTGCCGAGCAAGTTGCCCAGGGCATCGTAGGTCAAATCCGTGGTGCGCCCCGGCTCGGTGATGCGGGTCGGCAGCCGGAAGGTGGGGTGCCAGATCGTGCCAATGGTGCGGGCCTGGGGGGTGCCGGAGGCTTCGGTGCGGGAGGTTTCCAGGTCGGCTCGCCCATAAGCATCCGCTCTCTGATAGGTGGTCTGGATGCCGTTCCAGTCGGTACGCGAAGCGGTGAATCCGTTGGCGTCAAAGCTGCTGGCAGCAGGCCCGCAGCCGGGGCAGGCCGCACCGGCAATCGCCAGGGTGCGTACGCTGCCCAGCATGACCTGGAAACTGTATGTCCGGGTGGCGGATACCGTGGAGCTAATGGACTGAGTGACGGTGGAAATGCCGGGATCGTAGGCGACCGTCACCCGGTTCGCTCCTCCAGCGTGCTCGGAGAGGGTGGCGCGCCCCGCGCCATCGTAGCTCCAGGTCGCAAAGCGGTCACCGTTTTCGTCGGTAATGCCGGTCAGCGCATGGGGGAAGCCGGGATTCTCATAGTGGTAAATCCGGGTTTTGTTATCCGGATAGCGTATGGAAGCGAGGTGACCTTCCCCATCGTAGCCCAAGGTGAATACCTCGCCTCCGGGAGCGGTAACAGTGGCGATTCGATCCTGGGCGTCGTAGCTAAAGGTCAGCGTTCCTCCGAGACTGTGGGTGACCGAGGCAAGCCTTCCCAGGGCATCATAGGCCAGCGCGTGGGTCAGCCCGGCCCGATTGGCGATGGCGGTTAACCGGCCATCGATGTCGTAGCTCTCGACCTCATCGTCTGGCGCGGGGGTATAGCGCCAGCCGGCCGGAGCACCCTGGGCGTCGGTCAATCGCTCTAAACGATCCGTGATGTCGGCATCGGGCACCCAAGCGCCGCCATTCAGATTGAACAGCAAGGTGCGCCCGTCAGGGCGTCGCACATAAGCGGTACTGATCCCCGCCATGACAGAGAGCTTGATGGAGCGGTGGTAATTTCCGCGCCAACGCCAGCCTAGGCTCGCTTTGAGGGCTGAAGGGTGGCTGTTGTAGGTCCGCACGAAGCGCAGCGGAAATGGCCCCGCTCCTTGGTAGTCGGTCTCGACCTGTACCTTGTTGCCAGTGCCAATGTTGATCGGGTTGGTGCAATCGGAGGTGCAGTCGCTGCCATTGTTTTTTTGGGGATCGAGCGCGGTGTCGCTGAGCGTGCAGGTCCCATCGGCCCCGTTTTGCCACCACCCCGCAGGGCAAACGTTGGCTTTGACAATGATGCGATTTTGGAGGTAGATGCCAGCACCACACCCCGTTTCATAGCACGTGCAGCCGTAGTCCCAGCCCTCGGACGCGAAGGGGGGCGGAAGATCCGGTGAGACTCCGCAGTACTCAATGTGACGGATTGAAGTCGTTCCCGTCAGCCCCGACTGGTTTAGCGGGACCAAACCGCATAGGGTGCAGGCGCCGGCGTTAAGCGGGACCGGGATCGAGTCCGCGGGAACAAAGGTTTCAATGGCGATGGTGGCGGCGGACGCGGGGATCGCCCCGGCCAACGGGCTAAGCCACAGCGCAAGGCAGGCTACCCGGCGGAGATGCGCTCCAACGGCGCGCATGACGCAACTACCGTCGCCGACTGGGCGGGATGCGAGCGCAACTGGCATGAAACCTCCCTAGGTCATTCAGCGCATCCGCTTCATCTGAATGGCATGTTGGGTTAACTCCGTCGGATTCCAGCATGGTGATAGTGAGTTATCAAGCAAATTCGTCTTAGAGAGCGGTCAAGGCACCCGTTTCGAAAAATCCTTGGGTCTGATCCCGGTGAGCCATAAGCCAACCCAATAGACTATGGCCCCCAGCGGAACCAGCCACCCCAGCCGCCCGATCCGGCCGAACAGCGGCGCCGAGAGCCACCAATCCGCCGCCCCGGCCGCGGCCCACAGGGTGATCCCCATCAGGGCCAGGGCCGCTGTCACTTGCAGCAGAAATTTTCGCCAGCCTGGCTGGGGGCGATAAATTTCCGCCCGGCGCAGTTCCCGATACAACAGCCCGGCGTTGAGGCAGGCTCCCAGGCCGATGGCTAGCGCCAATCCCGCGTGCCGCAGGGACCAGATGAAAAGCAGATTCATGGCCTGGGTGGCCGCCAGGGTGATCAGGGCGATTTTCACCGGGGTCTTGATGTTCTGCCGGGCATAAAAACCGGGGGCCAGCACTTTGACCAAAATCAGTCCGAGCAAGCCGATGCTGTAAGCCACCAGGGCTTGCCGAGTCATTTCCACATCCGCGACGCCGAACGCCCCATGGTGGAATAAAGTGGCGATCAGCGGAACCGCCAGCAACGCCAAGGCCAAGGCGGACGGCAGCGCCAGCAGCAAAGTCAGCCGCAGCCCCCAATCCAGCAGCCTGGAATATTCTTCCGTATCCCGGCTTGCATGATGCTTGGCCAGGGTGGGCAACAAGATGGTCCCCAGAGCCACCCCCAGCAAGCCTGTCGGAAACTCCATCAGCCGGTCCGCGTAATACAGCCAGGAAACGCTGCCGTTGGCCAGAAACGAGGCGAAAACGGTGTTGATGAGCAAGCTGATTTGGCTGATGGAAACGCCGAACACTGCCGGCCCCATGAGCCGGACGATGCGCCATACGCCTTCGTCGCGAAGATTCAGGCGCAGCCTGGGCAATAGCCCATGGCGCGCCAGAAAGGGCAACTGAAAGGCCAACTGCAATGCTCCGCCCAGCAAGACTGCCCAGGCCAGCGCCATGACCGGAGGATCGAAATAAGGCGCCAGCCCCAGGGCGAAAACGATAAAAGAAACATTCAGCAACACCGGGGTAAAAGCCGGGACCGAGAACTTCCCATAGGTGTTGAGCAGTCCGGCGCAGAGCGAAACCAGGGAAATAAACAAAATATAGGGGAAGGTGATCCGGAGCAGATCGACGGTGAGGGCTGCCTTTTCCGGGGTGGCGGCGAATCCCGGGGCCGTCAGGTAAACGATCTGCGGGGCGAGCAGGACGCCCAGGGCCGCAACCGTCAGCAGCGCCACCAGCAACAAGCTCGCCACGTGGCCGACCAGTTCCAGGGTGGCGCTCGACCCGCGCCGGTTCTTGTATTCCGCCAGGATGGGAACAAAGGCCTGGGAAAAAGCCCCTTCGGCGAACAGCCGGCGGAGCAAATTGGGAATGCGGAAAGCGACAAAGAAGGCATCGGTGGCGGCGCCGGCTCCGAAGGCCCGGGCGATGGCGGCATCCCGGATAAAACCGAGAATCCGGGACAGCAAGGTATAACCGCTGACGGTGGCCAGGGCTTTGAGGAGATTCATGGAAACGATGTCCGCCGGTCAGGCGACTCGAGCGGCTTCGGCATCCTCGGGATGGGCGGCGATGGCTTTCAAGACGGTATCCAATTCCCCAATCTGTTCGCGCAATTGCCGATGCCGGGAAGCCAGCTCCTGAAAACGATCCCGGGCGGAGTGCACGTCGGCGGCGATTTTCCGGGCGCTTTGCGCCCGATCGATCAAAAGGGCCTCATGGCGCTTGATCTGGGACAGGATTGGGGCAAAAGCGCCCTTGAGCCAACTCTCGGTTTCCTGGCGGGCTTCGGCGAACAACAACCGCGCTTCGGTGGCCAGTCTGTGATAAAACTTGCGGATCAGAAAGCGCTTTTCCGTCATCACGTTGATCGGATCGGTGCAAAAAGCCTGAGTGGCCGCCTCCAGGGCCTGCATGCGCAATGCATAGCTGTCCATATCCAGAGGTGGGACAGGAACTCGGGGGAAGCCGCATTTTTCGTGGAATTCGTCGTAGGCGGAGTCCACCGTTTCCTTTGTCCGGTTCGCGTAGGCGGCGATTTTGTCGGTTTGCTCGCGAAAATGCCGGAGCAGGGAGATCATCCCCCGGGCTAATCCCGCCGTGGTCCAGCTTCCCTCCAAATCGGCCAGCTCGGTTCTCAAAATCGTGTCGATACGCTGGCTTTCCAGGGCGGCTAGCAGCAGGGCGCCGTGCTTCATGAGTTCCTGGCGGCGGTTTTTGAAGGCGCCGACCACCTTGCGCAGCCCGGCCTTGTCGTTTTCCAGCCGGGCGGCCAGCGACTCATAGGCTTCGCGGCCCTGTCCCGCCAGTTCCTTGAGCTCCGCCAGCTCCCGGTGCAGCGCCTCCAGCTCGCTCCGGACGCCTTGCCGGGAAGCCACAACCATGTTGCCGATTTCCCGTCCCACCGCGGCGCGTAAAATATTCAGCCGGGCGGGAATGATTTCCTCGGCCAGCAGCCGTTCCAGGCGCCGGATTCCGCTTTTCTCCAGCATGGCCTCGTCGTTTCGGATCTTGGCCAACAGCGCTTTCTGGGCGGAGAGAGCCAGCACATGTCGCCGCGGAAGATCCAGGATCTCGGCGGTATTCTCGATTTGACGCTGGATGGTTTCGCGAATCTCCTCATCGGATTTGAGCTCGTCCCACAGCAGGTCGATCTTGTTGAGGACGGCAATGCGGTGCGCCACGGCGCGCTGCACGCATTTTTCCCAGACTTCCATGTCGGAGCGGGTCACGCCCGTATCCATCGCCAACAGGAACAGCACCGCGTGAGCATGGGGAATCATGCTCAAGGTCAGCTCCGGCTCCACGCCCAAGGCGTTCAGGCCCGGCGTGTCGAGGATCACCAAGCCGTTTTTCAGCAGCGGGTGGGGATAATTGATGAGGGCGTGGCGCCAGGCCGGGATTTCCAGCTTATCGTGCTTCACCACCACGGTGGTGATTCCGGCGCCTTCCGCCCCCACCGCCAGCCCGAGCTCGCGGGCCTCATCGAGGGTGACGGTCTTGGATTCGGTCAGGCTCTTCATGGCCTGCGCCATTTGCTCCGGGGATTCGAGATTGAGGCGGATTTTGAGCCATTCGACGGGCTTGCGCCGCAAGCTGGCCAGACTCTCGTCGCTGCGCCGGGTTTCGATGGGCAGCAGCCGGATGTGGGGAACGTCATCGGGATCGTAAAAAATTTCCGTGGGGCACATGGTGGTGCGGCCCACGTCGGAGGGCAGCAGCCGCCGCTTGAAATCCGAGAAGAACAAGGCATTGATCAGCTCGGTTTTGCCTCTGGAGAACTCGGCGAGGAAGGCCAGCGTCACCCGGTCATGACGCAAGGCCTCGGTCAAATCGTAGATGCGCAAGGATTGCTGAATATCGCCGAAACCCTGTCGTTCCAGCCAGCTTTGGTAGGATTGAATGGTGATGATGAGTTCGTCCCGCCAGCGACGGAAACCCTCGATCTGCCGTTCCAGCAAGGTCATGGCAATCGTTCCCAGCGGGCCAATAGCGGCTGGCTGTCCTCGGCGGCGGGGGCCAATTCCAGCATTTTCCTCCGCCCACGGTTGCCTTGGAGCAGCGCCACGCGGCTGGGCGCCACGCCGAAGCTGCGGCCAAGAAACTCGATCAGGGCGGTGTTGGCCCGCCCGTCCACCGCCGGCGCCGCCAATTTTATTTTCAACGCGTCTCCATGAACGCCTACCACCGCCGTCCGGGAAGCGCCCGGCTGCACCGTCACGACAAGCCGCAACCGGCCGTCCCGCCAATGATACCAAGACGCCGTCATGAAGTCAGAACAGCCGGGGAGCCAGGCTTTCCAGCCATCCTACCAGAACGATCAACGCGACCTGACAGGCGATCAACAGAATCAGGGGGGAAAGGTCGACGTTGGCGATGGGCGGGATGCGCTTTTGCAGCGGCCGCAGGAAAGGCCGGGTCAGGCCGTTCAACAGCGGAGCCAGGGGATGGTAGGGATTCACCCAACTGAATACGGCCTGGATCACCACCGCAACCATGAGGATATAAACCGACAGCCGCAGCAAATAAACCGTGGCCAGCCAGGCGATCGACAGGAAAACGAAGCCGCGGCCGAAAATCATGGCGCCCCGGGGGCTGAGCAGGCTCAAGGTCAGCAGCAAAACGAACGACACTCCCCAAGCCAGCACCAGGGTGGCCATATCCATTTTCCGGAATGCCGGAATGACGCGGCGGGCCGGCCGCACGGCGAAATCGGTCAAGGCGATGAGAAAACGGCCCACCGGGTTGCCGAAGGGCAGCCGGAAAAGTTGCAGATAGAAGCGCAGCAACAGCGCCAGCAAAAAAAAGCTCAGCACGCTGTTCAGCAAAAACTGCAAGGCGTGGTTGATCATAACGGACCAGTGAAAAACAAAGGTTTGTATTCTACATGCTATCCTTAGACCGGCGCCGAAGCGAGTCGCGCAATCCCGCGGCTGCGCAGGGGGACTTTTCCGGGGGTGGGCATGGGGCAAGCCGCCGAGTTAAGATGCGCCATCCGGAGTGATCTGCCCCGGCCCGCTTGGCCGCGGGCCGGCTTTTTGTCGATTCCATGTCCGTTCTCGCTCCCCTTGCCCGGTTCCGCCTCACGTCGGGTTCGCAAAAGCTGCTGTTGGCATTGCTGCTGTCCTTGGCCGGTCACGGCGTGCTTGTTCAGCGACTTTCCTGGCGGCCGGCGATTCCCTCTCCGGTTGTTCCGCCGCCCTTGACGGTGGCGCTGAAAGCCCCGCCCCGCCCCGTTGTTCCCGTGGCTACGGGGGCCCCGCAAAAAATATCGATGGCCCGGGCTTCCCGGCAGCCGCTTGCTCCGGCGCCGCTGCTGACCGCCCCGCAAGGGCCGGCGGAAACATCGGTTCCGCCCGCCCCCGCCCTCCTTCCCCGGCCGGCGGAGGCGCCGGCGGAGCGGGCAGCGAGTCCCACTCCCGCTCCGTCCCGTGAAGCGCCGCCGCGCCGCTTCGGCGCGGGCTATCTCAATAATCCGCCGCCCCCTTATCCTGCCTTGGCCCGGCGCTTGAAGTTGCAAGGCACGGTCATGCTGCGGGTCACGGTGAGCCGGGAAGGCGCTGCGCGGGCCGTGGAGGTGGACGAGTCGTCGGGCAGCCCGTTGCTGGATCAGGCCGCGGCCCAAGCAGTGCGGAATTGGCGCTTTACTCCGGCGCGGCTGGGGGACGTTCCGGTGGAGGAAGCGGTGCGGGTGCCGGTCAGCTTCCGGCTGGAGTAAGCGGAATCGGCGCCGGCCCCGGAGTCAGTCGGCGCCCAGCGCATCCCCCATTTCCCGGGAACGCAGCGCCGCGGCGCGGGCGGCCCGGATGATCCAAGCCTGCACGCCTCCCTGGTCCAATTCCGCCAGCGCCCGCTCGGTGGTGCCGCCTTTGGAGGTGACGTTGGCCCGCAAGGTGGCGAACGAGTCCGGACTTTGCCGAGCCAATTCCGCCGCTCCGGTCAGCGTATCCAGCGCCAATTGCCGGGCCATGGCCTGATCCAGGCCCAACTGGGCGCCGGCCTGTGCCAGCGCTTCCAAGAAATAGAACACATAGGCCGGGCCGCTGCCGGAGATGGCGGTGACGGCATCCATTTGCTCTTCGTCTTGCAGCCATAGCACCGCGCCCACCGCTTCCAGGATCCGCTCGGCCATGCGCCGTTCTTCCGGCCCGGCGCCGGGCAAGGCGAACAGCCCTGAAACGCCCCGCGACACCAGGGCCGGGGTGTTGGGCATGACCCGCACGATTCGCCGATAGCCTCCCAGCCAACGCGACAGATCTTCGGTCCGCACCCCCGCGGCGATGGAGATGACCAGTTGTTCCCTGAGCAAAGGGGCTAATTTCCGAGCCACATCCCGCAACTGCTGGGGCTTGACCGCCAACACCACGCAAGCGTCGGCGGCGAGGCCCTCGGCCAGCCCGGAGAAAGCCGCGACGCCGAGATTCTCCCAGCGCCGCCGGGCCTCCGGGACGATTTCCACCACCCGGATGGCCGCCGCAGGAATGCCTTGCCGCATCAATCCACCGGCCAAGGCGGCGGCCATATTGCCGCCGCCCACAAAGGTGATTTTCATTTCGGTCATGGGTTCAATTCTCCGACGGTCTTGCGCTCCCCGAAAATAGCCGTCCCCGGCCGCACCAGCGTGGCGCCTTCGGCGACGGCCGCCTCCAAATCGCCGGACATGCCCATGGACAGGGTATCCAAGGGCAGGCCCTGGCGGATCAACTCTTCCCTCAAGGCCCGCAATGCGGCGAATGGACCGCGTTGCTTGGCCGGATCGGCGCTGGGGCGGGGAATCGTCATCAGGCCCCGCAAGCGCAGCCTGGGCAGCTTCAGGATATCTCGTGCCAGCTCCGCCACGGCGGTCGGCGGCGCTCCTTGTTTGCCGGCCTCGTCGTCCAGGTTCACCTGCACGCACACCGAGAGCGGGGGCAGATGGGGCGGCCGCGCCGCGTTCAAGCGCTCGGCGATCTTGAGACGGTCCACCCCGTGAACCCAGTCGAAACGCTCGGCGATGGCGCGGGTCTTGTTGCTCTGAATCGGCCCGACGAAATGCCATTCCAGCGGCAAGTCCGCCAACCCGTCCATTTTGGCCAGGGCTTCTTGCAGATAGCTCTCCCCGAAAGCACTTTGACCGGCGGCGTAGGCTTCCCGAATACAGTCCGCCGGCCGGGATTTGCTCACCGCCACGATCGTCACCGATTCGGGACGGCGGGAGGCGGCGGCCGCGGCCCGCGCCAGCCGATCACGAACAGCTTGCAAGCGCTCCGCAATCGTTGCCATAATCCCAAGCGCATCCAGGTCGTTCGGACCCGCGTCCGGGCCGACCTCTATTCACCAAACGGAAAATTATACATGGACATCTCCGAACTGCTGGCTTTCGTGGTCAAGAGCAAGGCGTCGGACTTGCACCTTTCCTCCGGGCTGCCCCCCATGATTCGGGTGCACGGCGACGTGCGCCGCATCAACCTGCCGCCCCTGGAACACAAGGACGTGCATGCCATGGTCTACGACATCATGAACGACGGCCAGCGCAAGCACTACGAGGAGAACCTGGAACTGGATTTTTCGTTCGAGATTCCCAATCTGGCGCGCTTCCGGGTCAACGCTTTCGTGCAGCAACGCGGGGCGGGGGCGGTGTTCCGGACCATTCCTTCCAAGGTGCTGACCTTGGAGGAGTTGAAATGTCCGCAGATTTTCAAGGACATTTCCGAATACCCGCGGGGCGTGGTGCTGGTGACCGGGCCCACCGGCTCCGGCAAATCCACCACTCTGGCGGCCATGGTCAACCACATCAACGAGAACGAGTACGGCCACATCCTCACCATCGAGGACCCCATCGAATTCGTCCATGACAGCAAGAAATGCCTCATCAACCAGCGGGAAGTGGGCCCCCATACCCTGTCTTTCGCCAACGCCCTGAAGTCGGCGCTGCGCGAGGATCCGGACATCATTCTGGTGGGGGAGTTACGGGACCTGGAAACCATTCGCCTGGCGCTGACCGCGGCCGAAACCGGCCACTTGGTATTCGGCACGCTGCATACCAGTTCCGCCGCCAAGACCGTGGACCGGATCATCGACGTGTTTCCGGCGGCGGAAAAGGAAATGGTGCGGGCCATGCTGTCGGAGTCGCTGCGGGCGGTGATCTCCCAGACGCTGCTGAAGACCAAGGACGGCGCGGGACGCGTCGCCGCCCACGAGATCATGATCGGCACCCCGGCCATCCGCAACCTGATCCGCGAGGCGAAAATCGCTCAAATGTACTCGGCCATCCAGACCGGCCAGAGTATCGGCATGCAGACCCTGGACCAGAATCTCCAGGACTTGGTGCGCCGGGGCGTCGTGGCTCCCGCCGAAGCCCGGGGCAAGGCAGCCAATAAGGATGCGTTTCCCGGCTAAGCCGGAATCACCAGTCAAGGAGCGGAAAAATGGAGCGGGAACAAGCGGTCAATTTCATGCACGAACTGCTGCGGGCCATGCTGGCCAAGAAGGCCTCGGACCTGTTCGTTACCGTGGGTTTTCCGCCGGCCTTCAAGGTGGACGGCAAGATGACTCCGGTATCGAACCAGGTCCTCACCCCCCAGCACACCCAGACGCTGGCGCGGGCCATCATGAACGACAAGCAGGCCGCCGAGTTCGAGGCCACCAAGGAATGCAATTTCGCCATCAATCCCCCCGGCATCGGCCGCTTCCGGGTCAACGCTTTCGTGCAGCAGCAGCGCGTCGGCCTGGTGCTGCGGACCATCACCACCACCATTCCCAAATTCGACGACCTGGGACTGCCCAAGGTGCTGAAGGACGTGGTCATGTCCAAGCGGGGGCTGGTGATTTTCGTCGGAGGCACGGGCTCGGGAAAATCCACTTCCCTGGCGGCGATGATCGGCTACCGCAACGAGAACAGCTACGGCCACATCATCACCATCGAGGACCCGGTGGAATACGTCCATGAGCACAACAACTGCCTCATCACCCAGCGGGAAGTGGGGGTGGATACCGAATCCTGGGAAGCCGCCCTCAAGAACACCCTGCGGCAGGCACCGGACGTGATCCTCATCGGCGAAATCCGCGATCGGGAGACCATGGACCACGCCATCGCCTTCGCCGAAACCGGCCATCTGGCCATGGGCACCCTGCACGCCAACAGCGCCAACCAGGCCCTGGACCGGATCATCAACTTCTTTCCGGAAGAGCGCAAAGCGCAACTCTTGATGGATCTGTCCCTCAATATGCGCGCCCTGGTCTCCCAGCGGCTGATCCCCAAGAAAGACGGCAAGGGGCGGGTGGCGGCTATCGAAATCCTGCTCAATTCTCCGTTGATTTCCGACCTCATCTTCAAGGGGGAGGTCCACGAGATCAAAAGCGTCATGGCCAAATCCCGGGAGATGGGCATGGTGACTTTCGACCAGGCCTTGTTCGATCTTTACGAAGCCGGACTCATCAGCTACGAAGACGCCATGCGCAACGCCGATTCCATGAACGAGCTGCGCTTGCAGATCAAGCTGCATGGCCAGGAGACCAAGGACAAGGACATTATGTCCGGCATCGACCATATCAACATCGTCTGATTCGAGCCGTTGTTGTCGGGTTACGGCTTCGCCTAACCCGACCTACCCATCTGGATGAGAAGCCGTTCGTGGTGAGTAGCTTCGCTATGCAAGGCCCTTCGACGGCGCCAGGACAGGCGTATCGAACCATGAAGGGCGTGCGATTGCCTAATTATTGAATAATCTCCCGCCAAGATACCCGCTTGCCCCCGGCCGCGGCGGCGGCGCTGGTGTGGACCCCCACGGTCAGCTTGGCTCCGGTGGCCGTGGTGGCGATGGTCTTGAGGGCGCCGCTGGGCAGCCGGATCACCACGTTTCCCACGGCGATGGCGTCGGCCAGTTTGCTGCCCCCCACGGAACCGGGGGATGACGCCACGAAGCTCCCCGTCAGGTAGTTGAACAGGTAAAACCAACTGGAGCCGCCGACGCTGCATGCGCTGTTCCCCGGAACATTGGTGGTCACCAGCAAGGTTCCCAGCACCAGTTGAGGATCCAAGTTGACCCGTTCTCCGGGAGTGGCGTTGCTCGGGTTGAAATCCACGTACCAGCCGTTCTTCGCGGTCCAGTCCACTGCATTGGCGCTCAAGGTTCGGTTGTTGGCGTCGAGGGCGGTCAGGGTCTGAGCCACCAAGGTGCCGCCGGCCCGGGGGTCGCCCAGAAAAGCCCCGGTGTCCTTGATGGCGTAGAAACTTTGCTGGTAGGCATAAGGTTGCGGGGGCACCAAAGTGGCGGGGTCCACCAGATCGTCCACTCCCAGATAGCGGCCGGTGCCGACGAAGATCACCCGGTTGGAATAGACGTTGGCCAGTTCGAGCCGGCTGGTGACGGACTGGGGCTTGCCGCTGCCGTCCTTCAAGGTGGCGAGCTTCAAGGCGGTGGCGGGAGCGGCGGTGAAATCGAAGCGCCACAGGTTGCCTTCCAAGTCTCCCGCGTAAACCCATTTGGTGGTGTTGTCCTGGGCGCCGTTGTCGGTCCACTGGGATAGCTTGGACAGCCCCAGGGGGGTGGTGGTGCTGCCCTCGCCGGTGTCGATTTTTTGCAGCACGGCGCCGGTCAGGGCATTCAAGACGTAGAGATAGCCTCGCCCGGTGCCGGGAGAGACGTTGTTGTAGCCCGAGGCCACGATGACCACCCAGGTCCCGTCGGAGGCCCGCTTGGTGATCACCGGGTTGCCATAGCTGTAGCCCAGATCGCTGTCCGACACGGCGCATAGGCTACTGTCGTGGCAGAACTCCCAGAGCCCCTTCGGGTTGGCGGGGTCGGTTACATCCAAGGCATAGTAGCCCCGGCCGCCGCCGCCCAGCCCGGCCACCAGAATGGTTTTCCAGGCGCTGCCGGTGAACACGTCCATGGTTTCGGGGGAACCGTCGACGAAATACTGGTGATTGGCGCCGTAGTTGTTGTCGGCCAGCTTATAGAGTCCGGACAGCACCATCCGCGGAATGTAAGCCCAGCTTTCCTGCCCGGTGTCGCCGTTGAAGGCATGCAGCATGCCGTCGTTGGCGGCCACGTACAACGTCCCTGGGCGGGAAGCGTTGGCCGCCTTGAAGGTCGGGTAATCGGGAGTCACGGCATCGGCGAAGGACCAGGGCGGCACCCGCACGTAGGCGGGAGTGGCGTTGACGGGGTCGCCGAACACGTGCTCCCGGTTGCGGAAAGCCTCTCCGTCGTGCTCGGTATGCCCCCGCAGGTATTCCATCAATATTTGCCCGCTGTTGGCGGTGGCCTGCACGTCGGGAGCCAGGCTGCCGCATTGCGACAGGGAGGCGCATTTATTGTTGAAGTAGGCTTTCTCGGTGGCGGTCAAATCGGTCCACTGGAAAGGCTTGAGCTGGGTCGCGGTGCCGGAATCGAACAGATGAATGGTCCGGTCGTCGCTGCTGGGAGTGAGAATCCGATTGTCCAACAAGGCTTGAGCCGACCAGACGACGTCCGGCAGCACATTGCCGCTGCTGGTGTCGATGAGCTGGGCGGTCACCTCGCCGTCCCACTTCACGGTGCGGTAGGTGGAACTGTAGATGAAGCGGTCGGTCTCGGTGATGTTGGGGCTGCTGGTGGCCGAGGCCGCCGCCGCGCCGGTCCGCACCTGCACCCCCGCCAGGGCGGCGCTCAGGGACTGAGCCAGGGAGGTGGGATCCCGGGCGCTGAAGTAGACGCCCCGTCCGTTCACCGCGGCGTGCCACAAATCGTCCAGCGCGGTGGCGGTATCCCCCACGGGCAGCGGCCAATTGCAGGTACCCCCGGTCCAGGAACATCCCGTTTCGCCGTTGACGATCTTGTGGAAATCGCCGCTGTCGGCGCTTTCGTAATCCGGGCGATAGCTCATGGCTCCGTCCAAGCCCAGCCCCAGGGTGAAGGTGGTCATGTGCTGGTGGGGGGCCAGATCCTTGCTGCTGGTGGGCACGTTGTCCAGGGAAACGTCGCTGCCCAGCGCCCCCAGGCTGCCGCTGGTCCGTAGGTCGGTTTTGTAGTAGTACATGGCCACGTCGGCCAGGGTGCTGCTGGCGCCGATATTGCCGTCGAAGGTGCCGGAAGCGCGGCTGACGTATTTCACCGCGCCGGTATCCTCCACGTTGTCCTGCTCGCCGATGGAGGTTCCGTCCAGCTTTTGTCCGGCGGCGCCGTTCCAATAGCCGTCGGTGGTCAGGATGGAGAAATTCTGCTGGCAGGAATACTGCATCGGATCGGCGGACATGCCATTGTTGATGCCGCTGGTGATGTGGGCGTAATGCCGGCCGACCCGGGACAGGGCTTCCCGCAGCGGGGTGCCGCCGCCGGGACTGATGCCGAAGAGCTTGTTGTACCAGGCATGTTTCTGGCCCCCCGCGGATCCGGCGAAGTCGCCGATGGCCAGATACTTGCCGGAAGACACCGGGCTGCCGGGGTTGATGGTGATGAAGCCCACCCGGTAGGCGTTGTCGATGGAAGAGAAGGACCGGCTGGCCGCCGATTTCATCGTTTGCATGCGAGTGCGGTAATAGGCGTACCAGTTGGCGAAGTTGGTCATCTCCTCGGCGTAGGTGCAGGTGGCTCCGGCGCAATCGGTGCGGCTGGCCGCCTTGGGATAGCTGTCGTTGCTGGAAACGATGTCGGTGCGGGAGAATTGCCCCACCCCCACCCGGGTATCGGTGGACGGCGGAATGGCGTCGGCGCCGCCGGTGAAGTTGGTGGAGGTCACCGGAATTCCCCCCGAGGTCACCCCCCCGCAGAGGGCGTCGTTGATCGGGGAGCAATCGGAGATGGTCACGGGTAGGGTGCCGGACTTGGCCAGCAGCCGGTTATTGGCCGAGGCACCCTCGGCGACGCTGGCGGAAATCGTCACCACGTTGCCGCTGGAAGTGGCGCCGTAGCCCGAGGTGGCGCCGTAGGCGTTGATGGCGTTGCGCAGCGCCGTGGCGGCGGCGGTGCGCTCGCTGCTGGCGTTGGTGCCGGTGGCCGCGGTGACGGCGCTGGTGATGAGGGGGGCGCCGTTGATGGTCAGGCCGGTGATGTTCACCGAGGCGTTGGATCCCGAATTGCCGATGGTGACCGTGGCCGTGGCGGCGGTGACGCCTGCCGCGCTGGAGCCCACCGCGACGGCATAGCCGTTGTACGCCGGGCCCGGAGCGGGGGCGCTGATGGTCACCACCGCCCCGCTGGAGGTGGCGCTGTAATCCGGCGTGGAAACGAAGCTGTTGATGGCATTCTTCAAAGCGGTGGCGGCATTGGTGCGTTCGGTGGAACTGTTGGTGCCGGTGGATGCCGTGACGGTGGCGCTGATGATATTCACCCCGTTTACCGTCAGGCTGGAGATATTGACTGAGTTATCCGAGCCCGAATTGCCGATGGTGACCGTGGCCGTGGCGGCAACGGCGGCGCTGCCGGCGCCTCCCGGAGTGACCGTTCCCAGGTATTTGGCCCGGGTGAAACTGCCTAGCCGCTTGGCCTGGCAGGTGGTCAGGGCGGCATCGCTGCACCAGCGCACCCGGGCGGGGAAAATATAGGCGCCGGTGGGCACCGTGGAGGCGGTGCAACTGGTCAAATCGGCGGTGGTGCAATGCTCGGTGGGGTTGATGCCGTAGTAGTACGGAGCGCCGAAGACGTATTTGACGCTGCCGCCGCCGGTGAGGCCGTAGGGATAGGCGGCATCGGGGTAGGAATAGGCGGCGTTTTTCTTGCAATTGGCTCCGGCGGCGGCATCCGACGGATCGGTGCACCATACCCGATCGGGATATTGGGTGGTCAGATCCCGGGTGGTGACGGTATTGCCCAATTGGTCCTTGTTCTGGATGCCGAAGGCGTCGGTCAGCACCGCGGTCCAGTTGGCGGTGTTGGCGGCGTTCTGGGTTGGCTTGCTGGTGCCGTCGTAGTTGAGGGCCGGGCTGTAGCTGATCGCGGGGTTGTAGTATTGACCGTTGAAATCGCGGCTCATGAAAGGCGGGTCCCCGACACGGCAGGCATCCGGGCTGCCGGTGATGGTGCCCGAGCTATCGTCCCCGGCGTCGAAGCATCCCACGTTGCTGTCGTTGACGTAATCCGGCATGTAGTCCCAGTCCATGCTGCCGGAATCGTCCAGAATGAACATGATGTTGGGCTTCACTTCGCTGGCGGCGGAATCCGCCAGGGGAGCGCTGGCCAGGTCGGTGACGGCGGCTTGGCTGAGGTGCGGCTGAGCGTTGAGGGCGGCTATCAGGGAATACGCCATGCAGCGACGCAGCGCATGGGAGGGACGGCGATTTTTCATGTTGGGCTCCTGGCTCCGGTCTCGCCGTGGGGATTCATCGCCCGGTTCTCAAAGCGGGATGAATACGACGGTTTGAATCACGCTCAAGGTGTTGCGAGGGCCTTGAATTCGTGAAGTGATGCGGTAATACAGTCCTTGGGTCACCAGGCCGGTAATGGCAGCCGGTCCCCGGGTGCTGCTGCCCCCTCCGGCCGTCGCGCTGGTGCCCTGGGCGCATTGGTTGGGGTTGCCCAAAGGGCTGATCTCGTTGTAGGGAAGATCGGGCTCGGTGCAGAGACGGTGAATGACGTAGGAGACGATATTGCCGGCGGCATCGGCGCCGCAACCGGCGACGGCGCACTGGGCATTGGTCCAAGCGCTGCTGTCGTACCAGTTGGGCTCGGGGGAGGGGATGGCCGAGATGAATCCCGCGGCGGCATTGGTGTTGTTGAGGGTGGTGCCTCCGGCATTGGCGATCAGCCATTGGTACGCCGCCTCGGTGCCCGAGTCCCCGGCCTGGATGGAAGCCTGCTTGAAGGCCAAATTGCCGGCCACCACGGTGCCGGTGTCCACCGAGCGCATCATGCCGATCCCTGCCAGGGTCATGGCCACCAGCACGATGAGGGCGATGAACAGCACCACTCCCCGCTGCCGCCGGGGGGGGGCGGGAAAAGCGCGTCTGGGCGGTGTCGATCGCATCAGGGCTTCCAAATCAGGTTGCGCAGCGGCACCGTGGTCTCGAACACCCGGTAGCGGTAGCACTGCCAGTCGGGGTCGGCGCTCAAGTCGAAAGCCCCGCCGCTCCAGCTCGGGGCCGTCGTGGTGGCGGCGCACACCCCGGCGGTATTGGGTTTTTCCCGATTGGCGCTGCGCGCCACCAGGCCGATGCGCGCCGCCAGCACCCGGTCCCAACTGGCGGGAGGCGCGGCGTTCCAGGTGTCCACCCGGACCGGCGGAGTATTGACGGTGTCTTTTCCGTAGACCGCCTGGAGATTGACAATGTTGTCGGCGATGCGCAGCGACGTGACCGTGGGGAGCGTGGTGGTCAGCATCAGGTTGCCGCTCAGAATGGAGTAGGCGTTGTTGTTGGGCAGGCTGCCGATGTTGAACAACTTGCCGTTGGTGGTGTAGCTCACTCCCAGCCCGCTGGGCTTGTTGTAGCGGGCGTTGACCGTGGCCCCTTCCGGGTTGGTGTAGGTGCCGTTGTTGTGGATGACGTTGTCGGTCTGCGGCGTGCCGGGCAGATTGGTGACTTCCGCCAGGGTGCAGTCCTTGCCGGGCTCGGCGGCGATGACCAGATCGCCTTTCTTGAAGCCGAAACGGTTGGCGACCTTGAAGGTGGCGGCGGGGGAGGGCATGTTCTGGGTCAGGGCGGCCGGCATCACCAATAAACTGGCGGTGCCGTAGGTGATGGTGATGACGTCGGAATCTCTCCCCACGCCGGTGGTGGCGTTGTTGTCGGCGCCCTGGGTGATCTGCAAGGGAATCAGGGTAATGTTGAAATCCGTGGGGACGCGCAGCTCGTCGTAGGCCAGCACAGTGCAGCCCAGGATGCTGGGGTCGGCGATGCCGTAGCCCGCCACGCGCGCATCCCGCTCGATGTAAAACAGGGCCTGGATGCCGTTCTGCTGGGCATCCGATCCGCCGGTGGCCGTGCGCTTATAGCCTTCCGAGAGGGCAAAAACCTGAAAGATGACGATGATGCCCAGCAGGCCGATGACCATGCCCACCATGACTTCCACCAGGCTGAAACCGGTGGCCTGGCGGCCCTTGTGGTGGCCCTTTATAGGCCATAGCGGCCATTGACGGGCCGAGGGAAGCATAGGGACGGAGGTCATGGGTTGATGGTGGCGATGGCCATGTGGCTGTGGGGGGTGGCGGCTTGGGGGGGCTGCCAGAATACCCGCACTGTTATTTGATTGCCCGCGCCGATGACGATCTGGGGCGGATTCACGGTGTTGGTCACTCCCGGCAGGCCATTTTGGACTTGGGCGACCCAGTTGGCGAGGACGGCGGGGGGAGTCCCGGTGGTATAGGCGTAGGATGCCAGGTTGGCCTGATCCACCCACATCTGGCCGATGACTTGGTTGGCCAGGAAGGCCGCGTCGGCCCGGTATTTGGCGTCGGAGACAGTGCTGATGGTCGTCGCCTGCATGCCCACCATGGCCAGGATGCCCATGGAAAAAATCAGGATGGCGATGAGCGCCTCCAGCAGCATGACTCCGCGCTGTTGTTTCCTTCCCGTGCCGATGGACTGGGTCATGATCGTTCTCACGAGCAGGCCAGGGGATCCCCGGCGGCTATGTTGGGATCGCACATTTTCACGCCGCCCCCGGTGCTGACCCGCACCCGCAATTCCCGGCTATCGGCGGCCGGCAGCACCGCGGAATCCACATCCACCTGGGTAACGGGGGCGATATCGATCACCGCGCCGAAGCCGTTGAAGGTGACGGTGGTGGCGCCGGCGGGTGTCACCGTCACCACCGCGTTGCGGGTGCCCTCGCCGCCGGGGCGGGATTGGATCTGGGAACCGTCGGCCGCCACCGACACCGTCCAGGCCGGGGAAGGCAGCGCGGTCAGCACGAAGCGCACGTTGGTATTGCGCCGCACCGCCTCGGCCCGGGCGAGCTGCATGCCGTTGAGAATCGCCTCGGCTCCGGTGCGAATCTGCAAGTTTTGGATCCACGTGGTGTAAGCGGGGACTCCGGCCATCAGCAGCAGCCCGACGATGACCACCGCGATCATCATCTCGATGAGGGAAAAACCGCGGGGGATGGGCGGCACGGTCCTGGTTAGCACGACTCTCCCTGTTTGCTGATCCAGCAATTCAGCGGGAGCCCGGCGGCCCCGGGGAATGCGGTGGTTTGCCGAGCATTGTTATGATCGATGGTGAAGGTGTAGGCGCCGTCGGCCGCCCCCAAGCCCTGGCTGCTGCGGCCGGCGGCGGTGACCAGGAAGCTTTGGTTGGTGCCGCCGGCGCCCCAGTTGCAGGTATAGGAAAAATATTTGGCGGCGGCGCCAGTGGGCACGGGCACGCCGCAGGCGGCGGCGGTTGAGCCGTAGTTGCGGTTATCTTGATAAAATTGCTCCAGCTTGACCCGCATATCCGCCAAGTTGGCGGTGGCTTCGGCAAGCTTGCCCCGCACCACGTAATCGGTGTAGGCCGGCAGGGCAACGGCCGCCAGGATGGCGATGATGGCCACGGTCACCATCAATTCCACCAGGGTAAAGCCCCGTTGCCGCAGCGCCGTTTTCCGCCGGGCCGGATTCACAACCCCCATATGGATTATCGTGCAATTTGTCATGAGCGCCCCTTTTCGCGGTGAATGATCTTAAAAGCCTTTCGCCCCCTCGCTTGGGTTTGCCCGACAAAAGGCGGCGGCGGGGCGACGAACGGCAGTATAGCCCAGGCCGCCCCGACGCCAAGCCCCCCGGCGCTCTTACGGCATGGCGATGAAACAGCCGGTTGCCGATTTTTTGGTGGTGGGGGCGGGGGTGATCGGACTGGCCACCGCCTTGGAGCTGCGCCGGGGCGGAGCCCGGGTCGTGGTTCTGGAAGCCGGCCGGGTGGGACGCAAAGCCTCCTGGGCCGGCGGCGGCTTGCTGTTTCCTTTGTTGCCCTGGGATTATCCCGACACCGTCACCCGGCTCGCCCTGTATAGCCTGAGCCTATTTCCCGGCTGGGCCGAGGAATGGGCCGCCGCTTCCGGCATCGATCCGGAATGCCTGGAGAGCGGTCTGCTGCTGCTGCCCCCCTACGACGAAGCCAAGTCCCTCGCCTGGTGCCGGGATCGGGGCATCGCCGCGGAGCCGGTCTCGTCCCGGGCTCGGGCGCCGGGTTTGGCCGATGACGGCCCCGGCCTCTGGCTGCCCCAGGTGCGGCAAGTCAGGAATCCCCGGTTGCTGCAAGCCTTGCGGCAATCCGCCCGGCACGCGGGGATAGAGATCATCGAGCAGACCCCGGTCACTGGCTGGCAAACCCACGGAAACCGGGTCGCGGCGGCCCTGACCGCCACCGGCGCCTTGGCCGCCGGAAAATTCGTGATCTGCGCCGGAGCCTGGAGCGCCGCGCTATTTTCGCGCCTCGGGGCGGCGCCTCCCATCACCCCGGTGCGGGGGCAAATGCTGTTGTTCAAGCTGGAGGCCGGCGCGCTTTCCACCATGGTGGTGCGAGAACAGACTTACTTGATTCCCCGCGCCGACGGCCATCTGCTGGCGGGCAGCACCCTGGAACACGCGGGGTTTGACGAAGCCCCCACCCTCGCAGGACGATGGGATTTACTGGAACGAGCCCAGGCGCTGCTGCCGGTGCTGACCGAAGAGCGTTTAGTGAACCACTGGGCCGGGCTGCGGCCGGGATCCCCCGGCAACCTGCCGATCATCGGCCCTCATCCCGCCCTATCCAATCTGTTCATCAACGGCGGGCATTTCCGCTACGGCGTCACCATGGCTCCGGGCAGCGCCCGCCTGCTGGCCAGCTTGGCTCTGGGGCAGAACTGCCCCCTCGATCCCGAGCCTTATCGCTGGAGGATGGCGCCATGAAAAAGCCACGATTAGACGGAGTCCAATTCTCAACTTATAATCAATCCCATGCAACCAGAGCCTTGCAGCCGGGATGGACTCGCCGCCTTTTTGCGGGCCCACGACATCAATCCGACCCGCCAGCGGATCGAAATCGCCCATGCGCTGTTTTCCCGGCGGGAGCATCTCTCGGCCGACCGGATTCTGGCCTTGGTGAACGTCCGCCATTCGGAGACTTCCAAGGCGACGGTGTACAACACGCTGAACCTGTTCTTGGAAAAGAAACTCATCCGGGAAGTGATCGTGGATCCCAGCAAGGTGTTCTACGATCCTAACACCCATCCCCACCACCACTTTTACGATGTGGCCACGGGGCGGCTGATGGATATCGACGCGGCCGAGGTCACCCTGGGAGGCTTGCCCGCTCTGCCCGCGGGCATGGCGATGGAACGGGTGGAGATCATCGTGCGGATCCGCCCGCGGGAGGCGGTCCGAGAAGGCTAACAGGCCTTCTTGAACAGGAACACGAATTCCTTGCCCTTTTCCGTGGATTCCAGCAGCGGGTGGCCGGTCTGCTGGGAGAAGACCGCAAAATCTATCGCCGTTCCCGGGTCGGTGGCCACTACCCGCAGCAATTGCCCGGCTTGCATATCGCTCAGCGCCTTCTTGACCCGCAAAATGGGCAAGGGGCAGTGCAAGCCCCGAACATCCAGTTCCTTGTCGGTTTCCATGCCGATCCCCGTGGGAGCTATAACAAATTTTGCCCTTCGCGGCCGATCCAGCCGGCCAAGGCATCCAAGATTTCCGGGATTTCGCCCACCGCCGACGTCACCCGGAATGTGACCGCCGGGTGGCGTTGCCCAAGTTCCGCCAAGAGCCGGGGCAAGTCTTGCTTGATGTGCCCGCCCTGGGCCATGAACAGCGGCACCACCAATACCGTGGCCACGCCCTGGGCGACGAGGCGTTCCGCGGCCTGGTCCAGGGTGGGGGCCATCCATTCCAGGAAGGCCAACTCCACGGGCCACGTCGGGCCGGCGGCCAGCAGGCGCCGCTGAATTTCCTTGAAAGGCGTGGCCCATCCCGGGTCCCGGGCGCCATGGGCGAACAGCAGCAGGCCCAGCCGGGGCGTGTCGGGCATGGGCTCAGCTCCGCCCGGTGCTGCCGAAGCCGCCGGCGCCCCGGGCGCTTTCGCGAAATTCGTCCACCAGCGAAAAACCCACCTGCACCACCGGCACCACCATCAATTGGGCGATGCGCTCCAGCGGCTGCAACACGAAGGGGGATGTCCCCCGGTTCCACAGGGAGACAAAAATCTGTCCTTGGTAATCCGAATCGATGAGCCCCACCAAGTTTCCCAGCACGATGCCGTGGCGGTGCCCCAGTCCGGAGCGAGGCAGCACCATGGCGGCCAGCCCGGGGTCTCGCAGGTGCACCGCCAAGCCGGCGGGAATCAACTCCGCCTGGCCGGGAGCCAAGGTCAAGCTGGCCTCGATGCAGGCCCGCAAATCCAGCCCCGCGGAACCGGGGGTGGCGTAGGCGGGCAATTGATCCTTGAGGCGCGGGTCCAGGATCTTGACCTCCACGGAGCGCTGCGACAGGGTCACGACTTTCCTTTCCGTTGCATGCGAGTCGAATACAGTTGCGCCGCGTGGACCAGCAATCGGCGGGCCTGTTCTGTTTTCGGCGCCTTGGGCAACACACGGCTGCCGCCGTCGTCCAGCAGGATCAATTCGCTCTCCTCGGCCCCCACCGCATGCTGCACCAGATTGGCGGCCAGCAGCGGCAGCTTCTTGCGGCGCCGCTTGGCCTCGGCGAATTCCAGCAGGTTCTCGCTTTCCGCCGCGAAGCCGACGCAGAAGGGCGGGTTCGGCAAGCCGGCCACCTCCGCCAGGATGTCCGGGTTGGGGATCAATTCCAGGTTCAGGTTTTGGTCGGTTTTCTTGATCTTCTGCTCCCGGGCCTGGGCGACGCCGTAGTCGGACACCGCCGCGACGCCGATGAACATATCGCATTGCCCGATCCGCTGCATGACGGCGTCGAGCATCTCCCGGGCGCTGACCACGTCCACCCGGGTCACTCCCGACGGCGTCGGCTGGGCCACCGGCCCGGCCACCATGGTGACCTCGGCTCCCGCCTCCTGGGCGGCCCGCGCCACGGCGAAGCCCATTTTTCCGGAGCTGCGGTTGGTGACTCCCCGCACCGCGTCGATGGCTTCGAAAGTGGGGCCGGCGGTCACCAGCACCCGTACGCCTTGCAGCGGCTTGGGCCGCAAAAAAGCGGCTACCGCGCCAGCCAACTCTTCCGGTTCCAGCATCCGCCCGAACCCCGTTTCGCCGCAGGCTTGGTCGCCGCTGTCGGGCCCCAGGATTTGCACGCTGTCTTGCCGCAGCAGCGCGATATTGCGCTGGGTGGCGGGATGTTCCCACATCTGCCGGTTCATCGCCGGAGCCACCAGCAGCGGGCAATCCCGAGCCAGGCACAGGGTGGAGAGCAAATCGTCGGCCAGGCCATGGGCCAGCTTGGCCAGAAAATCGGCGCTGGCGGGGGCCACCAGCAGCGCATCCTTGTCTCGCGACAGCTCGATGTGAGCCATGGCGTTGCCCGCACGGGCGTCCCACATGTCGGTCCACACCGGGTGGCCCGACAAGGCCTGAAACGTGGCGGGAGTGACAAAACCGCAGGCGGCGGCGGTCATCGCCACCTCGACATGAAACTGCTCCTTCAGCAGCAAGCGCACCAGTTCGGCCGCTTTGTATGCCGCGATCCCGCCGGTCACTCCCAGCAACAGCCGCCGGCCTGTCGATTCGACCATGGCGCGATCATCCCTTCAGTAGAAAAAAGCCTTGAAAGTTTAATACAGCCGATTCAAGCCGGATACACCGCTCCCAGAATACGCTCCCCGGCGGCGCCGGTCACATCCGGCAGGTTCCCCGGCAGGCCGGATCGGGTGCGCCAAGCGAGCCAGGCGAAGGCCATAGCCTCCACGAAATCGGCATCCATCCCAAAAGCGTCGGTGGCATCCACCCGGCAGCCGGCCAAGGATTCCCGCAGTCTCGCCACCAGCACCGGGTTGCGGGCTCCGCCTCCGCACAGCAGCAGTTCTCGGCTCTCGGCGCAATGCCGCTTGATCGCCTCGGCTATGCCCCGCACCGTCAGGGCCGCCAAAGTCGCTTGAACGTCCTGGGGAGAGGGGTTGCCGGTCATGCAGGCTTCGACCCAAGACAAGGGGAAATTTTCCCGGCCCGCGCTCTTGGGCGGCGGCAAGGGAAAAAATTCGTGTTCCAAAAGTCGGTCCAGGGTATCGGGATCGACCCGTCCCCCGGCGGCCCAGGCGCCATTCTCATCCATGGGCCGGCCCAGATGGCGGGCGGCCCAGGCATCCAACAGCAGGTTGCCGGGCCCGCAATCGAAACCGGTTACCGGACCGCGGGCCGGAATATGAGTCAGGTTGGCGATGCCGCCGATATTTACCACCACCCGATCGAGCCGAGGATTATGGAACACGGCGCGATGAAAGGCTGGGACCAAGGGGGCGCCTTGGCCGCCGGCCGCCACATCGCGGCTGCGAAAGTCTCCCACCACCGTGATGCCGCTCAGTTCCGCCAGCAGGGCCAAATTGCCGAGCTGCAAGGTGTAGCCTCGCTCAGGGCGGTGGCGGACGGTTTGGCCGTGGCAGCCAATGGCGGCCACCCTTTCCGCCGAGATCCCGGCTTGGGTCAGGAGTTTTTGGACCGCGGCGGCGTATTGTTTCGCCAGCCGGTTGGCGCAATGGGCGGCGCGATGCAGTTCGTCCGGCCCGGCGGACGACAGATTCAGGCATTCCGCCCGCAGTTCCGGCGGATAGGGGAGATAGCAGGATTGCAGCAATTCCGGCCGGCGCCGGCCGAAGCGGGCCAGCACCGCGTCCACCCCGTCCAGGCTGGTGCCGGACATGAGGCCCACATAGTATCGGAGGGAGGATACGGCCATATTTGGACGCCGTAAGGATGGCGTCCGGGAGCTTATTCCAACAGGGCCAGGTTGGTGGCGCTTTTGAGCAGCGTCAAACGGTGCGCCATGGGTTGGGCCAGTTGCTCGAAGGCCGCCCGGTTGCGGGCATTGATGGAAGCAGCTTGGGGCATGGCCACCCGCTGAGGATCCAAATGCACGTCGTTGACCCGAAATTCGTAATGCAAGTGGGGCCCGGTGGCCAGACCGCTCATTCCCACATATCCCACCGTTTCCCCTTGCCCGATTCGCTGGCCGGTCCGCAAGCCCCTGGCAAAGCCGGACAGGTGACCGTAGAGGGTGCTGGTGTTGTTGGGATGGCGCAGCACGACTACGTTGCCGTAGCCTCCTTGGCGGCCGGCGAAGGCCACGGCGCCGTCGGCGGTGGCCCGCACTCGGGTACCCGTCGGAGCGGCGTAATCCACTCCCTTATGGGCCCGCCAGGTTTGCAGCACGGGATGAAACCGGGCGGAACTGAAGCCGGAGCTGATCCGGGTGAACTCCAGCGGGGAGCGCAGGAAAGCCTTGCGCAGGCTCTTGCCTTCCGGGGTGTAGTAACCCTCGCCTTGCCCGTCCCGGAAATAAATGGCCTGATAGACGCGGCCCTGATTGACGAATTCCGCCGCCAGCACCCGTCCCGCGCCCAACGGCTGGCCTTCGGCGAAAGTCGCTTCGTAAACTACGGAGAAGCGGTCGCCGCGCCGCAGGTCCTTATGGAAATCGACGTCGCTGGAGAAAATCTCGGCCAGCTGCTGGGCCACGCTATCCGGCACCCCGGCCTTGTCGGTGGCGGCGAACAGGGAGCTTTCGATGACGCCGGATTTCATGGATGTCCGCCCTTCGGTGCGGGCCGATTGTTCCCGCAGGCGGTAGCGGCCTTCTTCCCGTTGCACCGCGAAGACTTGTCCGTTGCCCAGAGGAAGAGCCAGGGAAAGCAGTTCGCCTGCGCCGCTGATTTCCGCTCGGACGGTGCGGCCCGGCACCAATTGGCGCAAGGCGGCGCGGCCCGATTGGCGCAGAAACGCGGCGCCGGCCGGGTCTTCCGCGCCAAGTCGGCTGAGCAAAATATCCAGGGTATCGCCCCGCCGGATGCGTTCTTCCCGAGCGTAGCGATCTTGTCCCGGATCCAGGAGTTCGGGGGCGGGCAAGGTGATTTCCTCGACCACGCGTTGCAGGTCCGGCGGCTCCGTGGCCGAAGGGGGAGCGACGCCGAAGGCGGTCAACACGCCGAGAAAGGGGATTGCCGCCAATCCCGCTACCCAGCGTACCGTATGGAGCCGGGTTCGTTGTGGGGAGTTTTCGGGTAAAATCGCGATATTATTTTGTTCCATCGGTCTTTTTGGGATTTTCGGCCGCGCAAGGATAACCAAACTTGCGGCGAAAGGCAAAACCGAACCGTCCGATTTTCGACCCCCCTTCTGGCAGCGACATCGTTCATGACCCCCGTTTTCCCCGTTTCGGAAGCCCTGGAACTCACCAAGCATGGCTGCCATGAATTGCTGGTGGAAGAGGAATTCGTCGAAAAACTGCGGGAGGGGCGTCCGCTGCGCATCAAAGCCGGCTTCGATCCCACGGCTCCCGACCTGCATCTCGGGCACACGGTGCTGCTCAACAAGATGCGTCAGTTGCAGGATTTGGGGCACCGCGCCTATTTCCTGATCGGCGATTTCACCGGAATGATCGGCGACCCCAGCGGCAAGAACGCCACCCGCCCGTCCCTTACCCGGGAACAGGTGGCCCAGAACGCCGATAGCTATGCCAGCCAGGTGTTCAAAATCCTCAAGCCCGAGCAAACTGAGATCGTCTTCAACTCTAAATGGCTGGATCCCTTGGGCGCCGTCGATCTGATCCGGCTGGCCGCCACCCACACCGTGGCCCGGATGCTGGAACGGGATGATTTCGGCAAGCGTTACCAAAGCCGGCAACCCATCGCCATCCACGAATTCCTCTATCCTTTGCTGCAAGGCTACGATTCGGTGGCATTGAAGGCCGACTTGGAGCTGGGCGGCACCGACCAGAAATTCAATCTGCTGATGGGCCGGGAACTGCAAAAGCATTTCGGCCAGCCGCCCCAGTGCGTCCTGACCATGCCGCTCTTGGAAGGGCTGGACGGGGTGAACAAGATGTCCAAGTCGCTGGGCAACACCGTGGGCATCGCCGAAACTCCGGAGGAGATCTTCGGCAAGCTCATGTCCGTCTCCGACGAACTCATGTGGCGTTACCTGACTTTGCTGTCGGCACAGCCCCCGGCGGTGTTGCGGGCTTGGCGGCGCGAGGTGGAAGAAGAAGGCCGCAATCCCCGGGACATCAAGGTTCGGCTGGCCCAGGAAATGGTTGCCCGCTTTCATAATCGTCTCGAGGCTGAACGAGCCCTGGCCGATTTCGAGGCCCGCTTCAAGCAGGGCGCCCTGCCCGAAGACCTCCCCGAAGTGCGCCTGGCAACCGGCGCGGCTTCTGTCCCGTTGGTCCGGGTGCTGAAACAGGCCGGGCTGACCTCCAGCACGTCGGAAGCCTTGCGGCTCATCGGCCAAGGCGGAGTGAAAGTGGACGGAGCCAAGATCACCGACAAATCCCTGACCCTGCCTGCCGGAACCGTGGCCGTGGTGCAAGTGGGCAAACGCAAGTTCGCCCGCATTGTTCTGGCGGAAGCCGCCCCGGACTAGCCGTCCAGTCGTGAGCGCCGATCCCGCCGCGGCGCTGGCTGCGGGAATTTTCCCTTGAAACAGCCCGCCTCCGAAGCTGTCCGGCTGTTGCGGCTTATCTTCGGGCGCTTTCGGGAAGACCGCTGTTTCCAGGTGGCCGGGGGCTTGACCTTCACCACGTTGCTGGCTCTGGTCCCCTTGGTCACCATTGCCTTGACCGTGATCTCCGCCTTCCCGGTTTTTTCCGGCCTGACCAGCCAGTTGAAGGTTTTTCTGCTTACCCACCTGGTTCCCGAATCAGCCGGCAAGATTATTTCCGTCTACGTGACCCAGTTTTCCGAAAATGCCGGCCGGCTCACGGCCATGGGCGCGGTGAGCCTGGCCGTCACCGCCGTGCTGCTGTTGTTCAGCATCGAGCGGGCTTTCAACGGGATTTGGCGGGTGCGCCGCCCCAGGCCCTGGACCCGCCGCGTCTTGATCTACTGGACCGCCCTGACCCTCGGTCCCCTATTGCTGGGAGCCAGCCTGTCTTTAACCTCCTGGCTGTTGGGCCCCTCGCTGGGGTTCGGGGCCCAGAAAATCGGGCTCGGCATGACTTCCCTGCGGCTGGGTCCTTGGATTTTGACTTCCCTGGCTTTCGGGCTGCTCTACTATCTGCTGCCCAACCGGCCGCTGGCGCGACGGGACGCCGTCATCGGCGGGATAGTGGCCGGTATCGGCTTCGAGCTCATGAAGCGCGGCTTGACTTGGTACTTGGCGCATTTCGGCAGCTATAAGCTGGTCTATGGCACTTTCGCTGCGGTGCCGGTATTTCTGCTCTGGCTCTATCTGTGCTGGCTGGTGCTGCTGGCGGGAGCCGTGGTGGTGGCGGTGCTGCCGGATTGGCGGGACGGCGTGCGGCCCCGCCCGTTGCTGCCGGGAATGGCTTTCGTGGATGCGCTGGCCGTTCTGGTTGCCCTGGCCCAAGCCCATGACCGGGGCGTTCCCCAGCACATCGCCGGGCTGCGGCGCGAATTGGGGCTGGGGGCGGATGCGGCCGAGGAAATTCTGGAATCCCTTGCCGCCGCCGGCTGGGTGGCGCCGTTGCAGGAAACGGGGAGCTGGGCGCTGACCAAGGACCCGGCCCACATTCCGCTGGCGGAGCTTTATCGCCGCTCGGTCTTCGATCCCGTGCGGCTCAAGGCCGTGCCGGGGAGGGATAAATTGGAGCCGTTGTTGTTGGCGCTGCAAGCCGAAAGCTCGGCCGCTCTGGGCATGACCGTGGCGGAATGTGCCGAACTTATTCCCGGCGCGGAGCCGTCCCGCCTCGTTCCACCATCTGTAGCGCATTCCCGCCGGGAGCCGGGTATTTCCACTCATTGAGCCAAGCCCGCACCACCAGGTTGGGATACTGGGGTTGGCCCAGGCTGCCGTTGTAGCGCCCCAGGGCGCGAAAGTAATCTCCCTGCTCTATGTCCAGATAGTGGCGCAGGATGGTGCAGCCGTAGCGCAGGTTGGTGCGCAGGTGGAAAAGGTTATGTTCCTGGGTGCCGATGAGCTTGCTCCAAAATGGCATGACCTGCATGTAACCCCGCGCCCCGGCGCTGGACACGGCGTATTTGTTGAAGCGGCTTTCCACCTGGATCAGTCCTAGCACCAACTGGGAATCGAGCCCGGCCCGGCTGGCTTCGTATTGGACGCTGACCAAAAAATCCTCGCGGATTTTCGCATCCGGAATAAAGCGGGCCATGCGCTTGGACATGGCGGCCAGCCAGCTTCGGCCCTCCTCCTGGGTGGCGAAAGTCAGCCGGGGAGCGGCTTGGTCGGCCACCGTCTTTTGCAAGGCGGCTCGCACGCTGGCCGACAGCGGCTCGTACAGTTGGGCACCGGCCAGAGCCCCGGCGGATGCCAGCAGCAGGGAGAGCGTGGCGAGGATTCTCATCGCCGCTAAAGGGCCGTTAGCGGGTGGGTTTGCAAAAAATCCGCCACCCGATCCAGGGACAATGAGGTGGATTCCCGCTCCCGCCGCCCCTGGTATTCGGCCTGGCCGGTTTTCAGTCCCCGCTCCCCAATGACGATGCGATGGGGAATGCCGATCAGCTCCATGTCGGCGAACATGCTGCCCGGCCGCTCGTCCCGGTCATCCAGCAATATCTCGATCCCGGCCGCGCTCAATTCGTCGTGCAGCCGTTCCGCCGCGGCCCGCACCGCATCATTCTTGTGGAAGCCGATGGGCACCAGCGCCACTTGGAAGGGGGCCAGGGCGGCGGGGAAAACGATGCCCCGCTCGTCGTGGTTCTGCTCGATGGCCGAGGCCACGATGCGGGACACGCCGATGCCGTAGCAGCCCATTTCCATGGCCCGGGATTGGCCCTGGGCGTCGAGGTAGTGGGCCTTCATGGATTTGGAATACTGGGTGCCCAGTTGGAAAATGTGGCCTACCTCGATGCCGCGGCACAGTTCCAATGGGCCTTTGCCATCGGGGCTCGGGTCGCCGCCGACGACATTGCGGATATCGGCCACCAGGGCCGGTTCCGGCAGGTCTCGGGCGAAATTGGCCCCGCTGTAATGAAAGCCCGCCTCGTTGGCGCCGCAGACGAAATCCGCCATGGCCGCCACGGCCCGGTCGGCGATGCAATCGAAGGGCTGGCCCAGCGGCCCCAGATAACCGGGCCGCTGGCCGGTATGGCGCAGGATCTCTTCCTCGCTGGCCAACCGGCAGGAGTCCAGAAAAGGCAGCTTGCGCAGCTTCACCTCGTTCAAGACATGATCTCCCCGCAGCAGCACGAAGATCAACCGGTCTTCGTTGATGACCGCCAAGGTTTTGACAATGTCCTGGGGCGGCACCCCCAGGAACGCGCTCACTTCCTCTATATTTTTCTTGCCCGGGGTCGCGACTTTTTGCAACGGCGCCCGCGGCGCGGGACGGGATTCGCGGGGGGGCATCGCCTCGGCCAATTCCACGTTGGCGGCGTAGTCCGAAGCCGGGCAATAGGCGATGGCGTCCTCGCCGGAATCGGCCAGCACGTGGAATTCGTGCGAGCCGGTGCCGCCGATGGCGCCGGTGTCGGCGGCCACCGCCCGGAATTGCAAACCCAGCCGAGTGAAGATTCGCATATACGCTTCGTGCATGGCCCGGTAAGTGCGTTCCAGGCAAGCCCGGTCGGGATGAAAAGAATAGCCGTCCTTCATCAGGAATTCCCGGGCCCGCATGACGCCGAAGCGCGGCCGGATCTCGTCCCGGAACTTGGTCTGGATTTGGTAGAAGTTGAGGGGCAATTGCCGATAGCTCTTCACTTCCCGGCGGACCACGTCGGTAATCACTTCCTCGTGGGTCGGTCCGAAGCAAAAATCCCGCTGG